>CAOKNO010000009.1 GCA_948470065.1 uncultured Eubacterium sp.
GTCGCAAGTCGCCCTTTTTTTGTACAGATTGTACATCTGCTGTTTCTAGAAAGGGAGTTTTGCAATCGCCTAGTGATAGAATATAAAATTACCAGAATTGGTAATGTTACCATAAGTTAGTAGAGCAGCCCTATACTTGCTATTACTTCAAAGGGACAGCCTCTGGCTGGATGCCTGCTGTTATTTTGCAGGGACAACCTCCAGCCAATATCCATCTGGATCCGATACAAAGTAGATGCCCATAGATGGGTTCTCATAGCAGATGCATCCCATCGCCTTGTGTTTTGCATAGGCGGCTTCGTAATCGTCTGTTTCAAACGCAAGGTGAAACTCACATTCCCCTAAATCGTATGCGCCTTCTTTTTCTTTGAGCCACGTCAGTTCTAATTCAAATTGGCTTTCTGGATTGGAAAGGTATACGATAATAAAGCTTCCGTCTGGGGCTTTTTTGCGCCGTACTTCTGTTAGGCCAAATGCTTCTTGGTAAAAATCAATGGATTTCTGTAAATCCTGTACGTTATAATTTTCATGTATCATCTTAAATGCCATAATCTGTTTTCCTTTCTATAATTCTGGCAGCATTTCCAAAAATGCTTTTGCAGCTTCAGAAATGGGGACGCCTGGGTTGGCGGAGGCCACAATCTGGCGTTTTGGCAGAGGTTCGAGTATCTTGATCGGGCATAGGTTGTTATGCTTCCCAGACAGGCAATAATCTGGAAGGAACGCAATCCCAAGGCCAATCTGCGCTAAGTCGATAAGTAAATCGTTGCTGCTCAATTCCACTTCTGGGATCAGTTCTAATTGGTGCTGTAAGAACATCTGGGATAGAAATTCGCTGGTAGCGCTGCGCCGTTCTAACATCAGCAGCGGGTATCCTGCCAGCTTCGCTAGTGGGATCTCCTGTTCTTCTAGCGGGAAATAAGCAGGGTTGGCGAGGAATAAATCCGAAAAGCCCGCCACTGTTTTCTGGATATAGGAATGGTTGATCCGGGAATTTGGATAATTGGTGATAATTAAATCCACTTTTCCCTGCTCTAGCAGGCCTACGCAGCCAAGGGAGGTCGCATTCGTCACCTTGATTGGGACGGATGGGAACCGTTCCCGGAACTGTTGGAAGTACGGTACTAGGAAGTAGCGGCAGATGGTGTCGCTTGCCCCGATGTTAAGCTGCCCAAAGCCAAGCGTATTCGTATCAAGGATCTGATCTTCTGCGCGTTGGATTAAGTGGATGGCAGGCTCAATATGCTTCAGCAGAAGCTGCCCTGCCGGGGTAAGCTGTACTTTTTTCGTACTGCGGATAAACAATGGCTGCCCTAATTTCCGTTCTAGCGTTTTAATGGACTGGCTCACAGCAGACTGTGAAATAAAAAGCTTCCGTGAGGCATCCGAAAAACTAAGGGAAGTAGCGACATGGTAGAATACCTTGTAAAGTTCAAAATTAATATCCATAGTTTCCTCGGTTTCGTGATTCTTATGTGAGATTTTAAAAACAAGGGCAGCTTCCTTCCGGAAGATGCTAAAACAAGTAGCAATGCTGCCGTTTACAGCGCCTGCGCATGAACTGCCATATTTTGCCTCCCGCCCTGATTGCGTTTATTATAAGTCCACGTTATAAGTATGTCAAGATGGGTTTATAAATTCTGTTTATTTTGTACGGCTTGCAGATAGAAAAAAAGCTGTCCCAAATGTTTATAGCCAAAAAATGCACAAAAATACCTGCCTATCCGTTGTAACCTTTAGAAAAATATCTTATAATAAGTGAAGGCAGCCATCATGGTATTGTTGGATAAAAAAGCGGGCGCCGCCCAAAACAAAGCAAAACGGAAGGAAACCCGGATGCCGCTTGCGCATTTGGCGCGTTGTAACATGGCATCCTTCATATAATTATTTCCAGGAGGAGAATATGAGTAACGTAAGACGAATTTATGTAGAGAAGAAACCTGCCTTTGCCATCCAGGCAAAGGAACTGCAGTCAGAGATCCAAGGCTATCTTGGGATCCGGACAGTCACTGGCGTACGTGTGCTGATCCGTTATGATGTGGAGAACATTTCGGAAGAAACGTATCGAAATGCATTGATAACCGTATTTTCGGAGCCTCCCGTGGATGATGTTTATGAGGAAACGTTTGCATCCGGAGAAGCGAAGGTGTTCAGCGTGGAATACCTTCCAGGGCAGTATGATCAGCGGGCAGATTCTGCGGAACAGTGCGTGAAGCTATTAAATGAAAGCGAGGAGCCGATCATCCGTTCTGCAACTACGTATGTGATCGAAGGTGAGGTGACAGAAGCGCAGCTTGAGGCAATTAAAACCCATTGCATCAATCCGGTGGATTCTAGGGAAACTGGAGCCGAAAAGCCAGAAACCTTGGCGGATGTCTTTGAAGAGCCGGATGATGTTTCCATTTTTGCAGGGTTTACAGCAATGCCAGAACTGGAACTAAAGGAACTGTATGGTTCTCTAGGGCTTGCTATGACGTTCCAGGATTTTTTGCATATCCAGAAGTACTTCCAAGAAACAGAGCGGCGCGAGCCTTCTATGACAGAAATCCGCGTGCTGGATACGTATTGGTCTGACCATTGCCGCCATACGACATTCTCCACTGAGTTAAAGGAGGTTTCGTTTGGGGAAGGCTTTTATAGGCAGCCAATGGTGGATACTTACGAGGATTACTTAAAGACGCATAAAGAATTGTACAAAGGCCGTGAGGATAAGTTTATCTGCCTGATGGATCTTGCGTTGATGGCAATGAAACGGCTAAAACAGGAAGGGAAGCTAGAAGACCAAGAGGAATCAGAAGAAATCAATGCCTGCTCGATCATCGTGCCAGTAAAAGTGGATGGGCGGATGGAAGAATGGCTTGTGAATTTTAAGAATGAAACCCACAACCACCCGACGGAAATCGAGCCGTTTGGCGGCGCGGCTACTTGCTTAGGAGGCGCGATCCGCGATCCGTTGTCAGGGCGTACGTATGTGTACCAGGCAATGCGTGTCACAGGGGCTTCGGATCCGACCATCCCGGTAGCAGATACTTTAGAAGGGAAGCTGCCCCAGAAGAAGCTGGTACGCGGCGCGGCGCATGGATATAGCTCTTATGGCAACCAGATTGGGCTTGCAACTGGGTATGTAAAGGAAATCTACCATCCGGATTATGTGGCAAAGCGTATGGAAATCGGTGCGGTCATGGGGGCTGCCCCAAGGCGCGCCGTGCAGCGCCTTACCTCGGATCCAGGTGATGTGATTATCCTTTTGGGCGGGCGTACCGGGCGCGATGGCATTGGCGGCGCGACAGGCTCTTCCAAAGCGCACAATACAGAATCCACGGCAGAATGCGGGGCAGAGGTCCAGAAAGGGAACCCACCGACGGAACGTAAGATCCAGCGTCTGTTCCGCAGGGAAGAGGTTGCCTATCTGATAAAGAAATGCAACGACTTCGGCGCAGGCGGCGTGTCTGTGGCAATCGGGGAGCTGGCGGCAGGGCTTCGGATTTATCTGGATAAAGTACCGAAGAAATATGCTGGGCTGGATGGGACGGAGATTGCGATCTCAGAATCCCAGGAGCGGATGGCAGTTGTAGTGTCCCCAAAGGATGTGCAGCAGTTCTTATCTTATGCAAAGGAAGAGAACTTAGAAGCCATAGAGGTGGCTGTGGTGACAGAAACCCCGCGGCTTGTTATGGAATGGCGCGGAAAGGAAATCGTAAATATTTCCCGGGCATTCTTAGATACGAACGGCGCGCACCAGGAAACCTCTGTAGCCGTAGACATCCCGTCCAAAGAGGAAAATTTCTTTGTGAAAAAAGAGATCCCAGAAGCGGCAAAGGCATTGGAGGAAGGGGATATCAAGAAGGCATGGATAGAAACGCTTTCTGATTTAAATGTATGTTCTCAAAAAGGGCTGGTGGAGATGTTCGATGGTTCCATCGGGGCATCTAGCGTTTTGATGCCTTACGGCGGGAAATACCAGATGACGGAAACGCAGAGCATGGTAGCGAAGCTTCCAGTGGCAAACGGGGATTGCGATACGGTGACGATGATGGCTTACGGCTTTGATCCAAAACTGTCTTCCTGGAGCCCGTACCATGGAGCGGTGTATGCAGTTTTGGAATCTATCTCCAGGATTGTGGCGGCAGGCGGCGACTATAAGAAGATCCGTTTTACCTTCCAGGAGTATTTCCGCAGGATGAGCGAAGACCCCAGCCGTTGGAGCCAGCCGTTTGCAGCGCTTTTGGGTGCATATCGTGCGCAGGTTGGCTTCGGGCTTCCATCCATTGGCGGGAAAGATTCTATGTCTGGGACATTTAATGAGATTGACGTGCCCCCTACCTTGGTATCCTTTGCCGTAGATATCGCGAAAGAACAGGATATCATCACGCCAGAACTGAAGGCGGCAGGGAATCAATTATATGTATTTAAGATTGAAACAGATGAGTATGACTTGCCAGTATACGGCCAGGTGATGAAGCTGTACGACACGATCCATGAACTGATCCAGCAGGGCGCCATTGTTTCCGCTTATGCATTGGATGGGAAAGGGATTGCGGCCGCCGTCAGCAAAATGGCGTTTGGGAACCATCTTGGCGTTACGGTTGACAGCGGCGTATGCCAGGACTGCCTGTTTGCCCCGCATTTTGGTAAAATATTAGCAGAAATCCCAGAAGGGAAAGCAGCGTTTGTGGAAGAAGCAGTTGCATCTGCTATGGAAGGATATGCAAAGGCAAAAGAGGACGCCTGCGGGTGCGGCAGCCTTTCTTACTGCAAATACATTGGTGAAGTGAACGATGTGCAGAAATTTATTTATTGTGGGATGGAGCTTTCTATGGAAGAGGCCATCCAGGCATGGACAGGTACGCTGGAACAGGTGTTCCCAAGCATTTCCTCACAGGGTCATGCGCTGCGCGCATCCCAGGGGAAGCAGGCGCTTTTGGGATCCGAAGAGGCGTCGAAAGAAGGGCAGGCAGCCCCTGTGTCTGGCGCGGATCCGGTTATGGATGCGGTATTCCAGGCAGATCATCTTTATATCTGCAAACATAAAGTAGCGAAGCCCACGGTATTTATCCCAGTATTCCCAGGGACGAACTGCGAATACGACAGTGCGCAGGCTTTTGCGCGCGCAGGCGCCGATACGGTTGTTAAGGTATTTAAAAACCTGAGTGCAGAGGATATCCGCGATTCCGTGGATGTGTTTGTGAAAGCCATCGATCAGGCTCAGATTATTATGTTCCCAGGAGGGTTTTCCGCAGGGGATGAACCAGAAGGGAGCGCGAAGTTCTTTGCAACTGCATTCCGGAACAAGAAGATGGCGGAAGCTGTGAACCGCCTGTTGAACGAGCGCGACGGGCTGATGCTTGGGATTTGCAATGGCTTCCAGGCTCTGGTGAAGCTGGGGTTCGTGCCCTATGGGGAAATCGTGCAGCAAAAAGCAAGTTCGCCTACGCTGACATATAATACCATTGGACGGCATATTTCAAAGATGGCCTATACAAAGGTGGTTTCCAACAAATCCCCGTGGCTGGCACAGGCAGAGCTGGGGAAGACATACTGTATCCCAGCATCCCATGGAGAAGGGCGTTTTGTCGCGCCAAAGGAATGGCTGGATAAGCTTTTTGCTAACGGCCAGGTAGCGACCCAGTATGTCAATGAGAAAGGCTGCGTGACAATGGATGAAGAATGGAATATCAATGGCTCCTACCAGGCAATTGAAGGCATTACCAGCCCGGATGGGAGGATTTTTGGGAAGATGGGCCATTCCGAGCGGCGTGGCAGAAGCGTGGCTATCAATATTTACGGCGAGCAGGATATGAGGCTGTTTGAAAGCGGCGTGGCATATTTTAAATAATTGTAAGATGAAATATTGTATTTTGGAGGGATTGTGATGGCTTCTACATTATACGAAGGCCAGGAAAAGACCATGCATATCCCAATGCGCAGAAAGCCCCCAGTACGGCTTCAGGAACTTGCATCCTCTGCAAACCAGAGGGTGCAGAAGCCTTGCCGGCTGGAGGATGCCATGGAGCAGGCCAGACAGATGCAAATGCAAGGAGGCAGGCAGGCTGCGCCAGGGCAGGCAGCTTCAAGCCATGGGAATACGCAGGGATTGCAAATGCAGGGAAATCCTGTGGCAGCCAGGAGAGCGTCTATCCCTACTTTATCTGGGGCAAGCTTGAAAAAGGGGCAGAAAGTATCTTTGGTTCCCAAAGGGCAGGCATTACCAGATGTGGAAGCCTGCTTGTATTGGGATGTTAAACATCCGGCCTGCGACATAGATGTATCGGCGTTTCTATTAGGCGGAAATGGCAAGGTGGTTGGGGATGAATGGTTTGTATTTTATGGCCAGGAGAAAAGCCCAGATGGAAGCGTCGTGCATTTGGGGGACAGCCAGGGCGGGAATGGAGAAACCATTCAGATCCATTGGGGGAGAAGGAACCAGAACGTAAAGAAAATCGTGTTTACGCTTACCATCAACGAGGCATTGGAACGGAAGCTGAATTTTGGGATGGTGTCTGGCGCTGTGATCCAGATACGCGACAAGCAGACAGGCAAAGGGCTTTTACATTTTGCATTGGAGGAATGCTATAGCAATGTCATATCCATGGTAATCGGGGAATTGTACGAACGGAACGGAGAATGGAAGTTTAGCGCTGTGGGGAACGGCGTAGAAAGGGATTTGGCAGGGCTGTGTGAGTTTTATGGAGTCTGTGTGGCTGGCTAAAGGGAGTATGGGTTTTAGGAAGATCCGAACATTCACGATAGGGGCAGTAGAAAGGAAGCGTACGGGCAAGTGGGAAAAATGACGGTTTATCATGGCAGTTATTTGGAAATAAAACATCCCAAGATCATACGGGGCAGAAATACAAAGGATTTTGGAGAAGGTTTTTACTGCACCATGATACGTGAGCAGGCAGAACGATGGTCAAAGAGGTATGACACACCAAAAGTAAACACGTATACTGTCCGTTTGGATACTAGTTTACAAATTCTAGAATTTACAGAAATGACAGAAGAGTGGCTGGATTTTATTATTGATTGCCGCAATGGGAAGCCGCATGGTTACGATATCGTAATTGGCGCTATGGCAAATGATCAAATTTATAATTACATTGCAGATTATATGGATGGCGTGATTACCAGGGAACAGTTCTGGGCTTTGGCAAAATTCAAATATCCGACACATCAGATTAACTTTTGCACCAACCGAGCGTTGGCATGCCTGGAATTTGTGTCCGTCGCGGAGGGTGGGAGATGATTGGAAGGGAAGGTAAGAAAGAGAACGATTTATTCTTTACGTGCAGCTTGATTGAGTATATCGCCAGGAAGACCAAAAACAGGCGTGTGGCTGTTGTAGATGCGCTTGGTAGGGAGATGCTTGGGAAGATATACGATTTAGCAGATGTCTACCATAGTGATAATATAGATACGGTAAGTGAAGCGTTTATAGAAAAGGCCAGGATTCCAGAAGGGGATTTTGACAATGTTTCAAAAGCGCTTTACGCGGTGCCAAGCCATTGGGATATTGGGAAAGTATACAAGCGCCTGGTATTGGGGATTGTAAAAGAAAAAGGGATCCCTGTACTCGATGCCTTAGATGTAGCTTACCATTCATTTGTAAGTGATAAGATAGACGACTATAACAGCAGTTTTTATTATGACGCACCGCAGAATATCCTCAATGCGTTCTTGTATGGTAGGATAGAATAAAACGTAGGTATTTGAGAGAAAATGGTTGCCAGACGGCAGCCTTTTTCTTTTGGAAAACACATGCCTGGGGAATGATACTCAGATGAATTATAAAGCTTTCCTTTGGAAAATCAATAGGGAATAAAAGGTGTTATGACCATACGTCACGGTATTGCGTGTTTTGCTATTGAATTATATGCCCTTGTTTTGTATAATCATAGTATTGAGAAGATTATCCCTTAAGATAGTAGCGTCGCTATAATAATTGCAGATAGGGATAAGAAGGGGATATCCAAATTTGAAAGAAGGAAGCGTGAGATAAAATGTACATACCATACGGACACCAGACAATAACAGAAGACGACATCCAGGCAGTTGTAGACGTGCTGCGTTCCGATTACCTTACGACTGGGCCTGCTGTGGAGGAGTTTGAACGGAAGGTCGCTGGCTATACGGGGGCAACATATGCGGTTGCCGTATCGAACGGAACAGCGGCTTTACATACCGCCTGCCTTGCCGCAGGGATCGGCCCGGGGGATGAAGTGATTACAACGCCGATTACCTTTGCAGCCTCAGCCAATTGCGTGCTGTACTGCGGCGCAAGGCCAGTGTTTGCAGATATCGATCCGGTCACATACAATATCGATCCGGAAGACATCGAGAAAAAGATTACGCCAAGGACAAAGGCCATCATCCCTGTGCATTTTACAGGGCAGCCTTGTGCGATGGATGAAATCCACAAGATAGCTAGAAAGCATGGCTTGCTGGTTATTGAAGATGCGGCCCATGCCCTTGGGGCGGAGTATAAGGGGAAGAAAATAGGTTCCCTTCCTTCGGATATCACAATTTTCAGCTTCCATCCGGTAAAGCCAATCACGACAGGGGAAGGCGGCATGGCTGTGACGGATGACAAAGGGCTTTACGAGCGCCTGAAGCTTTTCCGGAGCCATGGCATTACCAGGGAAGAAGGGATGATGGAGAAGAAGGAAGGCGGCTGGTATTATGAGCAGGTTGCGCTTGGGTTCAATTACCGTATGACAGATATACAGGCAGCCTTGGGCAGCAGCCAGCTTGGGAAGCTGGATGGCTTCATCCAGCGCAGGCAATGTGTGGCGGAGAGGTATAATAAAGCTTTTGAAGGGACGCCTGGGCTCATACTTCCGGCGCAGCAAGAGGGGACAAAGAGTGGTTGGCATCTCTATGTGCTGCAGGCGCCAGGTTTCGGGCGGGATAGGGTGTTTGCGTCCTTAAGGGACGAAGGGATTGGGGTAAATGTCCATTATATCCCGGTCTACCGCCATCCGTATTACCAGAGGCATGGATACCAGGATACCTTCTGCCCAAATGCAGAAGCGCTGTACCAGGATATGATAAGCCTTCCAATTTACCCTGGCTTAGAGGAAGGGCAGCAGGAGATTGTGATAGAGAAGGTATTGTCGGTGTTAGGAAGGTAATACGGATTGGAGGGGCTTATGGCGCAAGGGATTGCTCAAAAAGAGGATTTCCTCCGGCTTGCAGACGCAGCTTTGGAGATTATCATCGGGTATGGGGAAGATGGCAGGATTTGTTATGGGAACCGTCTTGCAAAGGAGGAGTCTGGATATGGGGAAGGGCTGTTGGATTGTTCTGTGCAGGAATTGTTCCCTGTGGAGCTTTCCTGGCAGGATGGCAAGGAAGAAGGAAGGGCGAAAGAGGCGGACGCTGGTTTTGAAGGGATGATGTACCGGAAGAACGGCACCTGCTTCCCGGTCTGGATATCTGTGTTGGAAGGTGGCCAGATCCAATATCTGTTCGCTGTGAATATCGCGAAGCAGGTGGAGCTAGAGCGCAAGCTGGTACGTACCAAAGAGGAGATGGAGGATACCATTAAGGTCAAAAACGAGTTTGTGGCCAATGTGACGCATGAGCTGCGTACCCCGGTGAATGGGATCCGGGGGCATGTTAAAAACCTGTTGGACGCTGGGGTAAGCGAGGAGCAGGGGCGTACGCTTGATATTGTGCTCCGCTGCTGTGGGAACATGTCTGCAATCATCAATAATATCTTAGATTTTTCCAAACTGGAGGCTGGGAAGTTTACCGTTGAGCAGAAAGAGTTTGATTTCTACGAGATGGTGAACCATGCAGTGGAAACGAATATTGCTGCAATAGAAGAAAAGGGGCTGCGCGCGATTGTAAATGTAGATCGCCAGATCCCAGAGTACCTGATCGGGGATGAACTGCGGCTGACGCAGGTTTTGAATAACCTTCTGTCGAATGCAGTCAAATTTACGAGCATAGGTTATGTCAGCATTGAGGTGACCAAGACCTTGGAATTTGACGATGAGGTCGAACTGTTCTTTGTCGTTTCAGACACGGGGATTGGGATTTCCAAGGATGAGACGGATAAGCTGTTCAAAAGCTTTTCCCAGGTAGACGCTTCGATCACCAGGAAATACGGCGGCACAGGGCTT
The DNA here is from genome assembly GCA_948470065.1 of uncultured Eubacterium sp. Lineage (GTDB taxonomy): Bacteria > Bacillota > Clostridia > Lachnospirales > Lachnospiraceae > Petralouisia. The sequence continues at coordinate 10,125 of CAOKNO010000009.1, forward strand.
GGCCTTTCCATTACTAAGCAGCTTGTGGAACTGATGCATGGGAGCATCCATGTTGAAAGCGAGAAAGGGAAAGGGAGCAGCTTTTCTTTCTCAGCGCGCCTTCATGTGGCGCAGGACAAGTCGGCGGCAGGCCAGGGGAACCAGAAATTTGAGTTCCTCAACCAGGAGCAGCCGGCGGACGGTATGGAGGATATGGAGCAGATCTTCCGGTTCGGCTCGAAGGAGAACCTACAGGAAATCAAGAGCAAGATGGAGAAGCTGATTATCTGCATTGAAGTAGGCGCATGGGATAAGGCAGAGATGTTTACCCATAATGTGAAAGCGCTGGCGGAACAAGGCCCGAAGGAGATCAAGAAGGCAGCGTTCCGCTTGGAGATGGCGGTGCGCAAGGAAGATATGGAAAAGAGCGTGGAACAGTACGGCAGGCTTAAGGAAACGCTAGAAGGAGCGGTTGGGGGCTTATAAGGAGGGAAGCTAATGGGAGAAAAGCAAGAAGCTTCCGGCATTGCGCCGCAAGTTTTGATTGTGGATGATATAGATACAAACTGCATGATCCTGGCTCAGATTACCCAGGATATGGGGTGCAGCCCAAGGTGCGCCACAAGCGCTGGGGAGGCGGCGGCGTTGATTTCAGAGAGTTTGCCCCAGCTCATCCTTCTGGATGTGTTTATGCCGGAGATGGATGGGTATGAGTTCTGCGGAAGGCTGAAGGAAAGCCCAGTTACCAGGGATATCCCGATTATCTTTATCTCGGCTGCGGATTCCAGTGAGGACAAGGTACGCGGGCTGAAGCTGGGGGCGGTGGATTATATTGGGAAGCCGTTTGAGGTGGCGGAAGTCACAATGCGGGTCAACAACCACTTAAAGATCTACCATATGCAGCAGGAACTTGAGTCGCTGAACCGGCAGCTACATAGCGTGATCAACAGCCAGACAAGGCGGATGGAGGAGGAGCAGAAGAACATGCTCTACGCGCTTTCAAGCATGGCAGAAGGACAAGGGGCTCCTTTGGCAGGGCATTTGGATAGGACGGCGCATAACTGCCGGATCCTTGCCCAAAGCCTTCAGTTCAGCCCAGAGTTTTCGGAACATATATCAGAAAGCTTTATCCATACGATAGAGGTGGCGGTCAGGCTCCGGGATATCGGGAACCTGCGGGAGCCGTGCAGCCCATCAAAGTTATGGGAGCCTGGCGCGGAAAACAGCCGCCTATTGCAGCGGCATGTGGATCAAGGGACTGCTTTTTTGGAACAGATGTATGCGTGCGTCCCGGGAAACAGCTTCTTGCCCATGGCGGTTGAGATTGCACAATGCTGCCATGCGTATTGGGATGGGGGCGGCTACCCAAGGGGGATTGCTGGGAAACAGATCCCATTATCTGCCAGGATTGCGGCGCTTGTGGACTTCTTGTCGGCGTCTGCTATGCCGCATGGGGAGCGTCCTGCCTGTGGGAAGGAAGCGGCGCTTGAAAAAATTTCCAAAGGCTCTGGGACGCTGTTTGATCCAGAGATTGTGGATGTGTTTTTGAAAGTTGAACGGCAGATGTTATGGTATAATTGACAAATTGGGTGGAATATAGTACGATAGATAAGGTGCATATCAATTATAAAGTGCATGATATTTTCCTAGCTGGAAAGAGATTGAGGAATAGATAGAAACAGAGGGAAACCGAATGATTACGGAACAGGAATTTAACCGGATTCAGGTTTATGTAAAAAAACGGTATGGGATAGACTTGAGCGGGAAACAGATCCTGGTGAGCGGGAGGCTGGAGAATTACATCCTTCGGAATGGATTTGGCGGATATGATGAATATATGGAGAAGGTGGAGAAAAGCCCGGCCGGGGAGGAAGCGCGCAATTTAATCAATGTACTTACGACGAACCATACATATTTTATGCGGGAATTTGAGCATTTTGAGTTTATGAAAAAGACGATCTTACCAAAGCTTAAGGTGTCGGAGGCGTCCAAAAAGGATCTGCGGATCTGGTCCGCGGCTTCTTCTACGGGCGAGGAGGCGTATACGATAGCTATGGTACTGAAGGATTTTTTTGGGATAGACCATCACCAATGGGATACGAAGGTGTTGGCTACGGATATATCCACAAAGGTCTTGATGCACGCCCAGAGAGGGAAGTACCTTGAAGAGCAGATAGAGCCGCTGCCTGAGCAATGGCGTAAGAAGTATTTTAAGAAACTCAATGCGCTGGAATACCAGGTGAAGCCTGAACTGAAGAACGAGGTGATTTTCAGGCAGTTCAACCTGATGAACACATTCCCATTCCGTAAGCCGTTTCATGTGGTGTTTTTACGGAATGTCATGATATATTTTGACGATAAGACGAAGCTGAACCTTTTGAACAAGATATATGACCATTTGGCTCCTGGAGGGTATCTGTTCGTTGGAACGACAGAATCCGTGAGCCGGAATGGGACGAAATTCAAGTATGTCGAGCCTTCCATTTATCAGAAATAAGAATATATCAGCGATAAGAACATATTTGAATGTATGTATTCAAAGATAGAAAGCGGGATGAAGGGATGCGGAAAGTCAGAGTATTAGTGGTAGATGATTCGATGTTGTTTCGCAGGCTGTTGGCGGAGGGCTTGCAGGAGGATCCCATGATAGAAGTCGTGGCGCAGGCGGCGGATGCTTATGAGGCGCGGGACGCCATCCTTCAGTATTCTCCGGACGTCATGACATTGGATGTGGAGATGCCGAAGATGGATGGGATTGCATTTTTAAGGAAGCTGCTGCCCCAATACCCGTTGCCAGTCGTCGTCGTCAGTTCCCTGGATGTGAAAGTGTTTGAGGCCATGGAGGCAGGGGCGGTAGATTTTATCCGTAAGCCGAATATGGCCAACCGGGATCAGGTAAGGACGTTTCTGAAAAAAGAGCTCGGGGCGAAGGTAAAGATTGCCTCGACAGTCAAGGTTGGGGGGCTGAAACGGGTAATGCCTTATCCTTCCCATATGGCTGCGTCGGTAAGGAGCAATATGGTGGTTGCGATTGGGGCGTCGACAGGCGGGACAGAAGCCATCTTGGAAGTAGTGCGCCAGTTTCGGCGGGATATCCCAGGCGTGGTCATTGTGCAGCATATGCCGCCAGGCTTTACGCAGATGTACGCCAACCGCTTGAACAACCAGTGCCAGGTGGCTGTGAAGGAAGCGGCGACGGGGGATCGCGTGCTGCCAGGCAGCGTCCTGATCGCCCCAGGGGATAGGCAGATGCGCCTGTTGAAGGTTAATGGGGTCTACCAGGTGGAATGCCGGCCTGGAGAGAAGGTCAGCGGGCATTGCCCTTCCGTGGATGTGCTGTTTTCCTCTGTGGCCAAAACGGCGAAGCAAGACGCTGTAGGCGTGATCCTTACCGGGATGGGAGGGGATGGCGCCAAAGGGCTCCTTGAGATGAGGAAGGCTGGAGCCATTACCATTGGCCAGAATGAGGAAAGCTGCGTAGTATATGGCATGCCAAAGGTCGCTTATGACATTGGAGCGGTCCAGTACCAGGTCGACCTGTCCAGTGTTGCAAATAAAGTATACAGCGTTTTAAAGTAAACCTAGAAAGGAGTATCTATTTATGAAGATCTTAATGGCTGAGGATGATTTCGCAAGCCGGAAGTTTATGTCGAATTATCTGGGGAAATATGGAGAATGCGATATAACAGTGGATGGGGAAGAGGCGGTGGACGCGTTTTTGATGGCCCTGGAAGATGGGGAGCCGTATGATTTGATCTGCCTGGATGTCATGATGCCTGTTATGGACGGGTATCAGGCCCTTAAGGCAATCCGCGACATTGAGAAGGAGCGTGGGATCTCTGGGGAGGAATCTGTAAAGATCGTTATGACCACAGCCCTGAATGAGGAGCGGAATGTAAAAGCGGCCTTTGAAATGGGGTGTACCGTATATTCCGGGAAGCCCATTGATTTGGATAAATTTGATAAAATATTAAAGAAACTGGAGTTGATTTGATGATGGCGCAAAAAACATCTTGGGCTATACTGCGAGAAGAAAGGGGGCTAAAAAATGGCAGAGGATTTTAACACAGAAAGTATGCTTGACATATTTCTTTATGAGAGCGAGCAGCTCTTAGAAACCTTGCAGAACGTCGTGCTAGAACAGAAGGACGAAGAGTGTTTTGACGAGGCTTCCATCAATGAGATATTCCGTGCCATGCATACGATTAAGGGATCTTCTGGTATTATGATGTATGAGAATATCACGAAGGTTTCCCATAAACTGGAAGACGTCTTTTACTATTTAAGGGAATCCCACCCGGAAAATGTCCCGCATTTGGAACTGGTGGACCATGTGCTTGACGTGTCTGATTTTATTACAGGCGAATTGGATAAGATTAAGGAGGGCGATACGCCGGATGGGGATGAGAGCCAGATCATTGAGGAACTGGATAAATTCCTGAACCGTATCAAGAATGGGATTGAGAAGCAGGGTGAGGATCTGCCGCCGGAGAATACGTATGTTGCGCCCAGCCAGTTCTACATACCGCCTACAGAGAACGAGAACTATAAGTACTTCAAGGCTTCCATCTACTACCGGAACGATACGGAGATGTGCAACATCCGTGCATATACCTCCGTATATGCGTTGAAGGAAATCACAGAAGATATGGAGTACATGCCAGAGGACATTATCACGAATGAATCAAGCGCTGCCGTGATCCTAGAAGACGGCTTCCATATGCTGATTAAGTGCCAATGCTCGAAGGAAGAAGTGTTAGAGGCAATTGGCGATACTTCCGGCGTGGACTGGGTGGAAGTAAATGAATGCACCGCCAAGGAATTTGAGATGGGCTTCCATCCGCAGGAACCGGAACCTATCGTAATTGAGGCGGATTCCAAGAAAGAGGAAGAAGCCAAGAAGGAAGAGAAGAAAGAGCCGGCTCCCGGCGATTACGTCATGAAGGCGAAGGAAACCGGGAAGGGGAAGAAGCTGGCCAAGAACCAGCCGAAGAACAGCCCGAAGCAGTCTTACATCAGCGTGAACGTTGAAAAGATGGATTCGTTGATGGATATGATTGGCGAGCTTGTGATTTCAGAAGCAGTCGTGCTCCAGAACCCAGATCTGAAAGTCCCTGGGCTGGATCTGTCCAATTTCCAGAAAGCAGCCAGCCAGCTTTCCAAGATTACGACAGAGCTGCAGGATGTCATTATGTCCATGCGTATGATGCCTTTGACGAATACCTTCCAGAAGATGAACCGCATAGTGTTCGACGTATCCAGGAAGTTAGGGAAGGATATCGAGCTGGATGTGATTGGTGAGAACACGGAAGTAGATAAGAATATCATTGAGCATATCTCCGATCCGCTGATGCATCTGATCCGTAATTCCGTAGACCATGGGATTGAATCGAAGGAAGACCGTATCGCTGCAGGGAAGGATCCGAAGGGGAAGATTACCTTGGAGGCAAAGAACGAAGGCGGGAAGGTCTATGTCATCGTAAAGGACGATGGGAAAGGCCTGAACAAGGAGGTGCTGTATGAAAAGGCAAGGAAAAACGGATTGATTGGCAACCGCCCGATGTCTGATTTTTCCGATAAGGAGATCTACCAGTTCATTACATATGCAGGCTTCTCCACGAAGGAGCAGGTAACGGAGTATTCCGGCCGTGGCGTGGGAATGGATGTCGTTGTGAAGAACATCCAGACCATTGGCGGTAAGCTGGAGATTGACAGCATTGAAGGCGCAGGATCAGAGATGACGCTTAAGATCCCGCTGACGTTGGCGATTATCAATGGGATTGTCATGCAGGTGGCAGATTCTACCTTTGTCATTGAAACGAATGCCATTAAGGAATTTGTACGGTTTGGCAAGGATATGCTTGTGAAGGAGCCAGATGGAGAGGAATATGTCATGCTCCGCGGGGAGTGCTATCCGTTTATCCGCCTGACCCAGCGCTTCCACCTGGATGCAGAGATAAAGGAAGATTCGGAAGACGGCATTGTAGTCGTATTAGAACATGAGAATAAATACGTCTGCATTTACATTGACACATTGATCGGGGAACAGGAAATCGTGGTCAAGCCGATTCCTTCTTACATTAAGAAGGTCCAGGGGCTGTCAGGGTGTACCCAGCTTGGGGATGGCAGTATCGCTTTGATTTTGGATATTGCAGGCCTGATAACTGACCAGGAAAGGAGATAGGCCATGGCAGAAGAAATCATGGAAGAATTGGATGGGATGGAAAGCCTTGAAGGCGTGGAAGGTTCCGAGGATGACGCGCAAAAAGGAAAGTATATGACGTTCCAGATTGGCGGGGAATTTTACGGAATCGCAATTAATTATGTTAATGAGATTATCAACATGCAGCCAATCGCAGGGATCCCAGAGGTTGAGGATTATATCAAGGGGCTTATCAATATCCGTGGGAAGATTATCCCGGTAATTGATGTTAAGGTAAGGTTCAAGCAGCCCTCGATTGAATATACAGACCGCACCTGCATTATTGTCATAGATGTCAATTCCACTACGGTGGGATTGATTGTAGAGAAGATCGCAGATGTCATCACAATAGACGAGAAACAGATCATCCCGCCCCCATCCTTGAACCAGTCGCCTAGTGGGAAAGATAAATATGTGTTTGGGCTGGTCAGGGTGGCCGATGAGGTGAAATTATTGCTGGATCCGGAGAAGCTGCTCAGTGATGAGGAACTGGAGCCGGAACTCGCAGAGTAGGTTAAGGAAGAGCAATGAAATATCAGGGAGATAAGCTAAGGAGATGTGAATGATGAAAAATATGAAAATGAAAACGAGATTACTGTGGGGATTTGCGATTATATTTGTCCTGATCCTTGTGATTGGATTTTGCAGCTATAAGCTTCTGCAGGGGGCGGAAGGCGAAACTTTGATCCAGGAAGTGATTGTACTTACTTTGACGGCAATCGCGCTTGTTTTCAGCGTGGTGCTTGGAGTGACCATTTCAAAAGATGTGCAGGGTTCTATCGCGCTTTTGCGTGACGCGGCGAAAGAGATCGCGGTTGGGAATGTAGAGATTACATTGAAGAAGCTTAAGAACGATGAGTTTGGGGAACTCGTAGACGACTTCCAGGATATCATAGACAACATCAAATACCAGGGCGGGATTTCAGAAATGATTGCCAAGGGCGATCTGACTGCAGATGTGAAGACAAAGAGCGAGCGCGATATGCTGGGCAATGCGTTGGATGACATCCTCCGCGAGAACAACCGGATGCTGTTCGATATACGGGAATCTACCATGCAGGTGACAGTCGGGGCGGAACAGGTGTCTGACGCCAGCCAGGCCCTTGCGCAAGGGGCTACGGAGCAGGCAAGCGCGACCGAGGAAATCACAGCTTCGATGAATGAAATCGCAGAAAGCACCAAGGCAAATGTGGCGCAGGTCAATGAAGCAAACGAACTGGTAGAGACCGTTGGGCAGGAAGCAGTCAATATCAATGAACGTATGACAGAGATGATGAACGCTATGACGGATATCAATGAGTCTTCTGAAAATATCTCTAAGATCATTAAAGTAATTGACGATATCGCATTCCAGACGAATATCCTGGCTTTGAACGCTGCCGTTGAGGCTGCAAGGGCAGGCGTACATGGCAAGGGCTTTGCCGTTGTGGCAGAAGAAGTCCGCAGCCTTGCTGGGAAAAGCGCGTCCGCAGCCAGCGAAACTGCAGAACTGATTGAAGATTCCATCCGGAAGGTACAGCTTGGATCCAAGCTTGCAGAAGATACCAGCGAATCCCTGTCTGAAATCATGGAAAAGATTGAGAAGGTTGTAGATCTGACGAAGAGCATTGCAACGGCTTCGAATGACCAGGCGACAGCCGTTACCCAGATTGACCAGGCGATCAGCCAGGTATCCCAGGTAACCCAGACGAACTCTGCGACGAGCGAGGAGTGTGCGGCGGCCAGCGAAGAACTGTCGAACCAGGCGGCGACGCTGCGTACCTTGGTTGGCAACTACAAGCTGAAGAACGACAGCACCTTCAGCAGTTCCGCATCAAAGAGCGCTGCGTATACAGGAAACAGCGACGAGAACGAGAAGATTATTTCCTTAGATGGAGAGTTTGGGAAGTATTAAATAGTATGTGGCATACCAGGCGTATTTTACTAAGAGCCGCTTAGCGCCGCTTAAAGGTGCGTGTCTGGGATGATAATATCACGCAATAACATATCCCCCGCGGTTTTCTGTGGGGGATTATCTTTGGTTGGAAGGGGAAACGGATCGTTCCAATGGATCGGTGTTATGAATAATCTTTTGCCTGCCGCCATATAGTATAATATGGAAAAAGGGAAAAGAGCCGGGCTAGGCCGGGTAAGGGAAAATGTAAAATCAAATATTGTGGAGTCCTTAGAGCTGCCGAAGGATATCCTCTATGGGGCAGTGATTATTACGGCTGTGGGGCGCAGCCAGGTGCTGGTGGAGAATTACAAGGGGATCATTGAATACACCAGCGAAAAAATCCGCTTACAGGCAAAGGGATGCCGGGTTGCCATACAGGGGCGGCATCTTGTTGTGGAGTACTACACCAATGATGAAATGAAAGTGACTGGTTCCATCCAGGGTATAATCTATGATTCGTAAGGGGTAGCGCTTTGCTGATTGATAAATTGAAATTTTTGCAGGGATATGTGAAAATCAGGCTGACAGGCTATGCGCCGGAGCGGTTTTTAAACCTGTGCAGCAACCATGGCATCCTGATTTGGAATATGGAATACGTAGAGGATCAGTATGAATTTTGCATCAGCCTAAAGGGGTTGCGCAGCTTAAGGCCGATTTTACGGAAGACAAGGACGAGGTTTGTCATACTCGAACGCGTGGGGTTGCCATTTTTGCTTAGCCGATACCAGAAACGGAAGCTGTTTTTTGCAGGAATCCTACTCTGCTGCGCTATGATTTATGGGATGTCCCTGTTTGTATGGAAGATTGAAGTCAATGGGAACCTGCATGAGACAGATAGCAGCATCCTCAAGTTTTTGGAAGAGAAGCAGGTGTACCATGGGGTACTGAAAAGCAAGCTGGACTGCGCCAGGATCGAGGAAGAGCTGCGGGCTGGGTTTGGGGATATTATCTGGGCGTCGGCAAAGCTGCAAGGGACGATGCTGGTGATTGACGTCCAGGAGAACCTGGCTACGAACCAGCAGGCAGGCTCCGGCGTGCAGGAAGGGGGAGACGGCCAGCCAAGCGATCTTGTGGCGGACAGGGACGCCGAGATCTACAGCATCCTGACCAGGCGCGGCGCCCCGCATGTGGAGAAGGGCATGGAAGTCCATGCAGGCGATATCCTTGTAGAAGGGAAAAACCCTGTGATGGATGACAATGGGGAAGTAGCTTCCTACCAGTACTGCGTATCAGATGCGGATATCCTGGGGATTATGGATTATCCTTATGAGGATAGCTTTACGCTTTGGCATGAGGAGAAGTCCTTTACTGGGGAAGAAAGCGTGTCATTTGGCTTTCGCCTGTTTGGCAGGCAGGCTATGCTGCCCCACTTTTCCCATAAGTTTTCGGATTACGATGCGGTTACTGACGAGTATGATGTGAAGGTAGGGGAAACGTTTTACCTGCCGCTTGTTTTGACGAAAGAAACGTATAAGGAGTACCAGATCGAGAAGAAAAAATATGGGAAAACCGAGGCGGAAGCGATAGCAAAGGAAAAATTGCAGGAATTTTGCCAGGAATTGGAAGAAAAGGGTATCCAAATCATAGAGAATAATGTTATGATAAGGACAGATGGGAAGAATTGCACAGCCTCCGGCAGCCTGAAGGCGATAGGGCCTATCGGGGTGAGGAAGGCGACGGCACGGACAGACATACAACAGGAAGGGCAGTTAGAAGATGAGTCTGATAGAAACAGTGATTGATATCCCCACAGAGCATATGACGAACGTTTTCGGGCAGTTCGACCTTCACTTAAAGAAGGTGGAGCGCGCGTTTGGCGTTACGGTTGTGATGCGGGAGAATAAGATGAAGCTATTGGGGAGCGACCGGGATGTCAGGAAGGCGTCCCGCGTATTTACCCAGCTTTTTGAACTGTCGAAACGTGGCAGCCAGATTACGGAACAAAATGTGGATTATGCCATTTCCCTTACATTTGAGGAAAAGGAGTCTGTAATCGTGGAGATTGACAAGGATCTGATCTGCCATACGGTGAACGGCAGCCCGGTGAAGCCGAAGACCATAGGGCAGAAGAAGTATGTGGATGAGATCCGCAAGAAGATGATCGTTTTTGGCATGGGGCCTGCCGGGACGGGGAAGACATACCTAGCGATGGCCATGGCAATCACCGCCTTCAAGAAGGAAGAGGTGAGCCGTATCATCCTGACACGCCCTGCAATCGAAGCCGGGGAGAAATTGGGGTTTTTGCCAGGGGATTTGCAGAGCAAGATCGATCCATACCTTAGGCCGCTGTACGATGCGCTTTACCTGATTATGGGGGCTGACAGCTTCCAGAGGAATATGGAAAAGGGGCTGGTTGAGGTGGCGCCGCTTGCCTATATGCGCGGCAGGACGCTGGACAATGCGTTTATCATCCTGGATGAGGCGCAGAATACGACGCCAGCCCAGATGAAGATGTTTTTGACGCGGATCGGTTTTGGCTCTAAGGTGGTGGTGACTGGGGATGCGACGCAGAAAGACCTTGCGCCTGGGAGTGTTTCCGGGCTGGACGTTGCGCTTAAGGTGCTAAAGGGCGTGGAAGAGATAGGGATCTGTACCCTTACCAGCAATGATGTGGTGCGCCATCCGCTGGTCCAGAAAATCGTAAAGGCATATGAAGAATATGAGAAAAAGGACAAGAAAGACAACAGAGGAACCAAGGAATCACAGAGGGCGCGGAATAAAAACTGGCGGCGGTAGCTATGGGAAGCTGTTCTTAATTGGGACATGCGGCGTCTTGGAAGGCGTCCTTATGGGGCTGTCCAAAGAACTTTCCGTGGACCGGCTGGCTGCCCTCGTGTTTGTCTGCATGGCCTGTTCTACTGTGCTGGTGGCTGCTTTAGAATTGTACTGGCGCCAGAAGGAGTGGTTCTGTGACAAGGCCGGGGATTACGGCAGGATTGCCTTATGCCATGGCGCAGCCTGTGTGGCTGCGGTAGCGTTTGGCTTCCTGCCCCCATTCGCAAGGCCTGTGCTGCTGCTGTCTATAGGGATATCTGTGGCGTCCGCCCCTTTTTTCGGGATGATGGCAGGGGTGTTCCATATAGCGGTATATGGGATCTGCGGGCAAGATAGCATCTTTGTGCTGCTGTGCCAGCTTTTGCTGTTGGCAGCAGGCAGTATGGCGTCGTATGCATTCAAGGAACGGGAAGGGCGCGTCCAGGCAGCATGTCTGCTGTTTTTGTTTGTATCAGGGAATGTGCTGCTCTTCTCCTACCTAGGTTCTGGCATTTTGGAATGGGAAGTCCTATTGTATGGCATAGGGAACGCGGCCTGTTCTGCTTTGGCAGGTGGGTGGGTGCACAAAAAGCTTTCCCTTTCCATACGCCTTGCACCAGCCAGGCGCCTAGAGGAAGTCCTTCGGGAGGATTTCCCGCTGCAGCTGGCGATGCGTAGGTTTTCCCAAGCGGGCTATGATTATGCCAGGCGCGTGTCGGAACTTTCCAAAGCCTGCGCAGGCTTAGTGGGGGCGGATCCGTACGTGGCGGCGGCTGGGGGGTTATATTACCGGATCGGGCGGATGTGCCAGGCGCCTTATGTAGAGCAGGGCGTTGCCTTGGCCAAGGAAAGCCGCCTGCCGCGCGAGGTGATAAAGATACTGGGGGAATGCGATGGCAAGAACGCGCTGCCTTCTACCGTGGAATCTGCGGTCGTGCATATGGTTGACAGCCTGGTGTCGGGGTTCGATGCAATGGAGGTCGAAACATTTACCAAAGGCTGGGACCAGGGCGTTTTGGTCCACCAGATCTTAAATGAGAGTTCTGCCGCTGGGATTTATGACAAATCTGGCGTCAGCATGAATATGTTTTTGAAAATCAGGGATTATCTTATTAAGGAGGCAGGATTGTTTTGACTGTGACCATAGAGCAGGAAGTGGAACTTCCATTTTCCTTTGACTGTAAGGCGCTGGCGAGAAAGGTAATCGCGGCCGCAATCGAAGAAGAAGGGTTTCCCTTTGAGGCGGAGGTAGGGTTGTTTTTGGTTTCCCAGGAGGAGATAAGGGCTATGAACCTGCAGTACCGGCAGTTAGACCGTCCTACCGACGTGCTTTCCTTCCCCATGATTGCATATGGGGCGCCTGGGGATTTTTCCCAGGTCGGGCAGGGGGATAATTTTAACCCGGATACCGGGGAAGCACTGCTTGGGGATATCGTGCTCAATGTCCAATGGACCGTCGAACAGGCAAGGCAGTATGGGCACAGCGAGGAGCGGGAATTTGCTTTCCTGATCCTGCACAGCATGCTGCATCTGCTCGGGTACGACCATATACAAAAGGATGAGGCTGCCAGGATGGAAGCAAGGCAGAAAGAAATCCTGGAGAAGATGGGCATAGTAAGATAACCCAAGCGTTACGATATTAATTTTGGAGGAATCAGAGATGAAGAAACGTATGGTATGGCTGCTGATTGCAGCATGTGTACTTGGGACGGCTTCTGCCGGATGTGGGAAGAAGGCAGAGGCGCCGGAGCCAGTGGTGCAGGAGGAGCCAGAGGAAGAGCCGCCAGAGGAGCCGGAGGAACCAGAGGAGGAGCCAGAAGAAGAAACGGCAGAGGAACCAGAGGAGGAGAGCCGGGAGGGCATGGCGAAAAGCTACCTGACAGGGGAATGGATTGATGAAGAGCTGGCAGGAAAACGGCCGCTTGCGGTCATGATTGGGAATACCTCGGACGCCCTTCCGCAGTATGGGATTTCAGACGCCGATATTATCTATGAGGTGCCGGTAGAGGGTTCCTATACCAGGCTGATGGCTATTTTCCAGGATTATGCCAAGCCAGAGCGGATTGGGTCGGTCCGTAGCTGCCGCCATTATTTTATTTATTTTGCGAAGGAGTTTGACGCAATCTATACGCATTTCGGGCAGGCAGTCTATGCAGAGCCAATCCTGGCGCAAGATGATGTGCACAATTTAAGCGGGCTGGATTCTTCGATCGGGGATATGACGTTTTACCGTGACAGCAGCCGTAAGGCGCCCCATAATGTCTTTACGGACGCCGAGAAGATCCTAGCTGGGATTGGGAAGAAGGGCTACCGTACGGAACTTTCCGATTCCTACAGCGGGCATTACAAGTTCGCGGAAGACGATGCATCCGTGCAGCTCGACGGGGAAGATGCCTTGGTGGTAAGCCCTGGGTACTTTGTCAACAAGCCGTGGTTTGTCTATGATAAGAAAGACGGGCTTTACTACCGTTATGAGTTTAAGGACAAGCATATTGACGGCGCGAATGACAAACAGCTTGCCGTGAAGAATATCCTGGTGCAGTATTGCGCCTGGTCTTACAAGGATGAGAACGGCTATATGGACATTGATACGGTTTCCGGTGGGGACGCCATTTATATTACCAATGGGAAGATGGAGAAAGTGACCTGGAAAAAGGAGGGTGAGAATGCCCCAGCCCGGTATTTCGCGGAGGACGGGGAGGAAATCACCTTGAACCAGGGGAAGACCTGGGTCTGCATTGCCCGGGACAAGTACAAGGATCGTTTTGCGGTCTATGCAGATGAAGACGAGATGTCTTCTGCAAGGAGTACGGAAGAGTAAAAGGGGCATAAGCCTAGGTAAGCGTAGCTTCTGTAGAAACAGGGGTGTTATCGACTGAGAAGATAGAGGTTGGGGATTTTACGATGGGTAAGACACAGAAAAAGCAATCCAATTTCCTAGTGCAGGGTTCCATCCTGGCGGCGGCTTCCTTGATTAGCCGTGTGATTGGGATGCTGTACCGGATACCTTTAAAATCAATTATCGGAGATATTGGAAACGACTATTATGGGACTGCCATGGAGATCTACAGCATCCTGCTGCTGATTTCATCCTACAGCCTCCCGCTTGCCGTATCGAAATTAGTATCCACCCGGATGGCAAGGGGGCATTGGAAGAACGCAATGCGGATGTTTAAGGGAGCGCTTGCGTTTGCGGTTGTTTCTGGCACGGCAGTTGCGTTGTTTGTGTTTTTTGGCGCAGACATGATTACAGAATATGTGGTTAAGACACCTTTGAGCGTGTTTGCGCTGAGGGTACTGGCTCCTACGCTGCTGATCGTGGCGGTGCTAGGCGTGTTCCGCGGTTTTTTCCAGGGGATTGGGACTGTGGTGCCAAGCGCCGTGTCCCAGGTGGTGGAGCAGGTCGTCAATGCAGTCCTCAGCGTCTGGGTGGCTTATATGCTATATGGATATGGGACCAGGATTGGGGCGGTGCTTGGGAACCCGTCTACGTATGCTGAAGCTTATGGCGCGGCTGGCGGTACGATTGGGACGGGGGCAGGGGCGCTTTCAGCATTTCTTTTCATGGGATTTGTTTTCCTGTGCTACGTTTCTGTGCTTAGAAAGCGCTGTAAGAAGGACAGGAATCAAAAGCGGGAGAGTTACCGTAGGATTTTCTATGTGCTGATGGTGACGATTATCCCAGTGCTGTTAAGCACGACCATCTACAATATCACTTCATTCCTAGATATGGGGGTGTTTAAGCATATTGCGGCGTCGCAGGGCTATAAGGAGCATGATTACAGTACCATGTGGGGGATTTATGTCGGGGAGTATAAGGTTTTGCTCAATGTGCCGATCGCCATTGCTTCTTCTGTGGCGGCATCCTGCGTGCCAAGCCTTTCTAGCGTGTTTGTAAGGCGGGAGCACAAGGCGGCAAGGAGAAAAGTCGCGCAGTCCATCCGTTTTGTTATGATGATAGCCATCCCTTGCGCCGTCGGGATGGGGGTGTTAGCGTCCCCGATCCTACAGCTTCTGTTCCATGATACGCGGGAGATGCCGGTAAGGATGATGCAGATAGGGGCGGTATCCATTGTGTTCTATTCCCTTTCCACGTTAAGCAATGGGATTTTGCAGGGGATAGACCAGATGGGCGCTCCTGTGAAGAACGCATTGTTTACGCTGGTATTACATATGGGCCTGTTGATGGTGTTGATGCTCGGATTCAAACAGAATATTTATGCCGTAGTATGGGCGAATACATTTTTCTCGCTCCTGATGTGCATCTTGAATGGGCTGGCAATCCGGAGGTATCTGAATTATGGGCAGGAGATCCGGCGCACGTTCGTCATACCGACGCTATCGGCTGCCATAATGGGAGGAGCAGTCTATGGGGTGTACTTCCTGTTGATGCGGTCTTTTGGCAGCAATGCAGTGGCGACGCTTGTATCTGTCCTGGTAGGGATTCTCGTGTATGGCTTTTTCCTGATTGTGATGCGCGGGGTGAAGGAACGGGAGCTGCGCAGTTTCCCGATGGGGAACTTGATTGTGGCTGTGGCAAAGAAATTACATCTTATGTAAATAAATCGGAAAAAAATGGTATAAATTGAATCTAAAAAGCGGATACTACAGAAAAAGGAGTTAGCGATGAAGAGAGAATGTAGTATCCGTTTTTTATTGGTTGTAGCCGCCGCGGCCGTTGCGGCTGGCCTGCTGGCTGGTTTTTTTGCAGGGGCGAAGAAGAGTTGGGATGGTTATGAAGAGAGGATCGCGCTGCTGCAAGAGCAGAATGGCGTGCTGTTGGCACGGCAAGCGTTACAGAAGGAAGAAGAGAACCTGGCGGAGAGCGTCAAAGTGATAGAGCCAGATGGCTTTGTGCTGTTGGAGGAAGATGGGTTCGTGGCGGTATACAGAGGAGATCGGAAAACAAGGTATATGGCGACAGATATCCCAGTAGACGCCCTTCCAGAGGATCTTCAGCAGGAGATCCGGCAGGGGAAGCAGATGGAAGGGGAGGAGCAGCTCTATAATTTCCTGGAGAATTACTCTAGTTAAACTCAGCCTTGAATCCTAGGGGGTTGTGTGGTAAAATATGCCCATGGATAGGACAGATATTATTATTGTAGGGGCCGGCGCAGCAGGGCTTACCGCTGCCATACAGGCAGCCAGGGCGGGCAGCAGCGTGCTGGTGCTAGAGCATATGGGGCAGGCAGGCAAGAAGATCCTGTCTACCGGGAATGGAAAGTGTAATTTTACGAATAAGAAGCAGGGGATTGCCTATTACAGGGGCGAAGACCCTGCCTTTGTGTTGCCTGCGCTGCAGCAGTTTGGGCTTGCGGATACCTTATGTTTTTTTGAGGGGCTTGGCATAAGCCCTAAGGAGAAGCGGGGGGGCTATTATTATCCGGCCAGCGGGCAGGCCTCTTCTGTGGCGGAGGTACTGCTGATGGAGTGCCGCAGGCTTAAGGTCAGGATTTTGTATGGCATTGGGATACAATCCATCCAGAAAAAGCAAGGTGTTTTCGAGTTCAAGACGAAGCAGGGGATGTATTGGTCGGATGCCTGTATCCTAGCCACAGGTGGGAAATCCGCGAAGAAGACAGGAAGCGATGGGAGCGGGAACCTCTATGCCAAAGGGTTTGGGCATACGATCACGCCGCTTGCCCCCGCGCTGGTCCAGCTTCAGGGGAAGCATCGGCTGCTGAAGGAGATGGCGGGCGTACGTGTGGATGGGCGTATCCGGCTTTTGCTGGACGGCGATCGTGTGGCGGAAGAATCCGGGGAGCTTCAGCTGACGGAGTTTGGGGTGTCTGGGATCCCAGCATTCCAAGTCAGCCGTTTTGCCGCGTATGCCCTTTTGGAAGGGAAAACCGTGGCGGCAGCGTTGGATTTTTTGCCAGGCTCCACAGAGAAACAGGCTGAGGGATGCATGTTCCAGAGGTTTTTCCAGAAGGGGGAGGGCAAGAGCGCGAAGGAAGCGTTGGTCGGTCTTTTCCCGGAGAAATTGGGGCTTGCGCTGTTGAAGGAAGCAGGGATCTGCCCTCAGGATCCGGCAAGGGGCTGCGCCAAGGCAAAGGTCCGCAGGCTTGCCAGGGTAGCCCAGCGCTTTGAGATCCGTATTGTAGGGACCAAAGGGTTTGACGCGGCGCAGGTGACGGCAGGAGGCGTACGTACAGCGGAAATCTGCCCGGAAACCATGGAGTCCAAGCGGATCCCTAGGCTTTATTTTGCAGGGGAAATCATAGACGTTGATGGGATGTGCGGCGGCTATAACCTGCAATGGGCCTGGTCCAGCGGTTCTGTAGCTGGGAGGTCTGCGGCATGTTCCGGTACTGACTGGTAAAGTGCTGCGTTTGGCAAGGGTTCCCTGATTGGCCAGAGGGCGCATGTTTCATTAATGTAAGAGAGGATGAGTTATGGTTCGTATACAGCAGTTGAAGCTTCCCATTTCGCATACAAAGCAGCAGTTGGAGGGTAAGATTGCCAGGATGCTGCATATCCGGCCAGGGGATGTGATCCGTTACCAGATCCGGAAGCAGTCCATTGACGCCAGGAAGAAAGGGGAAGTATCGTTTTCTTATATTGTAGATGTAGAGGTGGCGCAGGAAGCGGATGTCCTGCGCCGTTGTAAGGATCGGCAGGTGTCTTTGGCAGAGGAGGTTACGTATCGGTTCCCTGCGGCAGGCGCTGTGCCGTGTCAGAATCCGCTAGTAGTGGTGGGGAGCGGGCCGGCAGGGCTGTTCTGTGCCTATTTGCTGGCGGAGCATGGATATCGCCCGGTAATTGTGGAACGCGGCAAGCCCGTTTGGGAGCGTACGAAGGATGTGGAGCAGTTCTGGGAAGAGGGCGTCTTACGTACATCTTCGAACGTCCAGTTCGGTGAAGGCGGGGCGGGGACGTTTTCCGATGGGAAATTGAATACGCTGGTAAAGGACAAGAAGGGGCGGAACCAGAAAGCGTTAGAGATTTTTGTGCGCCATGGAGCGCCGGAAGATATCCTGTACCAGAGCAAGCCGCATATCGGGACGGATCGGTTGAAGCATGTCGTTGCAGATATGCGCAGGCAGATCCTGGAATGGGGCGGCAGGTATTTGTTTGAAACGTGTGTGACTGGGCTAGAGTTCCAACAGGAAGGTTCAGCCCTTGCGGCGCTGCTATGCCAGGATCAGAGGACGGGGGAAGAACTGCGCATTGAGGCGGAAGCCGCCGTGCTTGCCATTGGGCATAGCGCCCGGGATACGTTTGAGATGCTTTACCAGAACGGGTTCGAAATGGAAGCGAAATCGTTTGCAGTTGGGCTGCGGGTGGAGCATCCGCAGGAATCCATCAACGTTGCGCAATATGGGAAAGAGGCGGCTTCCCTTCTACCGGCGGCGCCGTACAAGCTTACGGCGAACCTTGGAAATGGGCGCAGCGTCTATTCGTTCTGTATGTGTCCAGGGGGATTTGTCGTAAACGCTTCTTCTGAGGAAGGCAGGATTGCCGTTAACGGGATGAGTTACCGCAGGCGTGACGGGGAAAATGCGAACAGCGCAATTATTGTATCTGTGACGCCCAGGGATTTTGGCGGGGATTCGCCTTTGGATGGCATACGGTTCCAGCGCAGGCTAGAAGAAAAAGCGTTCCAGATCGGCAACGGGAGGGTGCCGCAGCAGCTATTTGGCGATTTTGAGCAGGGGAAGGTATCGGAATGCTATGGGGCGTATGCTTCTGCCATCAAAGGGCAGCACAGCTTTGGGCCGCTCCATACCATATTCCCACAGGAAATCGTAGATTCTTTCTGCCAGGGCATGCATGGGTTCGCGCGGAAGCTCCCTGGGTTTGACCGTGCCGACGCCATATTGTCGGGCGTGGAAAGCCGTACGTCGTCCCC
Source organism: uncultured Eubacterium sp. (assembly GCA_948470065.1). GTDB lineage: Bacteria > Bacillota > Clostridia > Lachnospirales > Lachnospiraceae > Petralouisia. Next base: position 28,848 of record CAOKNO010000009.1, read on the forward strand.
GGTCAGGATACCGAGGGATGAAGGGTTTGAGAGTAATAAGAGAGGTGTTTATCCATGCGGGGAAGGCGCAGGATATGCAGGCGGGATTTTGTCGGCTGCGATGGATGGGATGAAGGTAGCGGAGGCAATTTCTGCAAAATACAAGCCGTTTTCGGAGAAAAGGAGATAAGGATACGCCGGCGATAAGGCGCATAAGAAGCATTACAGCAGAGGAAATGGGAGGGATTGATACGTGTCGGAATATACCCCAATGATGCAGCAATATATAGAGACGAAAAAGGAATACCCGGATTGCATCTTATTTTACCGTCTGGGTGATTTCTATGAAATGTTTTTTGAGGATGCACAGACGGCGGCGAAAGAACTTGAAATTACGCTTACCGGGAAGAACTGTGGGAAAAAGGAGCGCGCGCCGATGTGCGGCATCCCGTACCACGCGGTAGAGGGTTATTTGAACAAACTGGTTTCTAAGGGATATAAGGTGGCGATCTGCGAGCAGGTGGAAGATCCTAAGATGGCGAAAGGCCTGGTCAGGCGGGAGGTCGTGCGGATTGTCACTCCTGGGACGAACCTGGATACCCAGGCATTGGATGAAACGAAGAACAATTATATTATGTGCGTCGTATATTTGGAGGATCGTTATGGCATTTCGATTGCAGATGTGACGACTGGGGATTATTATGTGACGGAGCTGGAAGACGAGAAAAAGCTGTTGGATGAGATTTATAAATTTTCCCCTTCGGAAATTATCTGCAACGAGGCGTTTTATATGGCTGGGATTGATTTTGAGGATCTGAAGCACCGCTTGGGGATTGCGGTTTACGATTTGGAACCATGGTATTTCAGCGATGAAACGGCAAAGAATACGCTGCTTAGCCATTTTAAGGTGTCCAGCCTTTCGGGGCTTGGCATCCAGGAGTATGGCGTTGGTACGGTTGCGGCAGGTGCCCTGCTGAAATACTTGTATGAGACACAGAAGAACGGCCTTAGCCATATGACTTCCCTGCAATTGTATTTTACAGGGAAATATATGGTGATTGACAGTTCGACCAGGAGGAATTTGGAACTGGTCGAAACGTTGCGGGAAAAGCAAAAGCGAGGTTCCCTGCTCTGGGTGCTGGACAAGACAAGGACAGCTATGGGAGCCAGGATGCTGCGTGGGTTTGTCGAGCAGCCGCTCATTGAAAAGAAAGAAATTGAGGAACGCCTGGACGCCGTCGAAGCGCTTACCCAAAATGCCATGATCCGGGAAGAGATCCGGGAATACTTGAACCCTATTTATGATTTAGAACGGCTGATCAGCAAGGTTACATACCAGACGGCTAATCCTAGGGATTTGATGGCGTTAAAAAGCTCTTTGGAAATGCTGCCGCACCTGCGGGCTTTGCTGAAGGATCTGGACACGCCGCTTTTAAACGGAGTCTATTCTGAAATAGATGAGTTAAAGGATATCTACCAGTTGGTTGAGGAAGCAATCATAGAGGAGCCGCCTGTTTCCATCCGGGACGGCGGGATTTTGAAGGAAGGCTACCACGCGGAAGTGGATCAGTTCCGGCAGGCCAAGACGGAAGGGAAGACATGGCTGGTCGAGCTGGAAACAAAAGAGCGTGAGAAGACCGGGATTAAGAACCTGCGCATTCGGTACAACAAGGTATTTGGCTATTACCTGGAAGTGACAAATTCGTATCAGAACCTGGTGCCGGATTATTATACCAGGAAGCAGACGTTGGCCAATGCGGAGCGGTATATTACAGCGGAACTAAAGGAATTGGAGGACATTATCTTAGGCGCTGAGGATAAGCTTGTCATGCTGGAATATGAATTGTTCCGGGAAATCCGCGACGCCATAGCCAAAGAAGTGCTGCGGATCCAAAAGACGGCGAAGGCTGTCGCTAAGCTGGATGTGCTGGCGTCCCTTGCTTTGGTGGCGGAACAGAACCATTATTGCAGGCCGTCTATGAATGAAGATGGCGTGATCGACATCAAAAATGGGCGCCATCCAGTGGTGGAGAAGATGATAAGCAACGATATGTTCATTACCAACGATACGTATCTAGATAACCGGAAAAAGCGTATTTCCATTATTACTGGGCCGAATATGGCAGGGAAATCGACGTACATGCGCCAGACTGCATTGATTGTCCTGCTGGCGCAGGTTGGCAGTTTTGTCCCAGCAGACAGCGCAAAAATTGGGATTGTGGATCGGATTTTTACACGTGTCGGCGCGTCGGACGATTTGGCAAGCGGGCAGAGCACGTTTATGGTGGAAATGACAGAGGTAGCGAATATTTTACGGAACGCTACGAAGAACAGTCTGCTGGTATTGGATGAGATCGGGCGCGGGACTAGTACGTTCGACGGTCTTAGCATTGCCTGGGCTGTCGTGGAGCATATCAGCAACCCAAAGCTTTTGGGTGCGAAGACTTTATTTGCAACACATTACCATGAACTGACGGAGTTGGAAGGCAAATTAAATAACGTCAATAATTTCTGTATCGCTGTCAAGGAGAAAGGGGAAGATATCGTATTCTTGCGGAAAATCGTACCGGGCGGGGCGGATAAAAGCTACGGTATCCAGGTGGCAAAGCTGGCTGGCGTGCCAGATAGCGTGATCGAACGCGCAAAAGTCATTTCACAGGAATTGAGCGCGCATGATATCACGGAACTGACAGAAAACATTATTCCAGAGCATGGCAGCAGTAAGAAGAAAGAAAAAAAGCCGGATGAAGTAGATTTGACCCAGATGTCTTTGTTTGATACGGTAAAGGATGATGATATTATCCGGGAATTGTCGGATATGGATTTAGGGAACCTGACCCCGATTGACGCATTAAATAAGCTGTATACCTTACAGAACAAAGTAAGGAACCGATGGTAGGGGAGCCTAAAGCGGAAAAGGAAGAAAACGAATGCAGGAAACAACTAAATATACAGTTTTCAACATTCGTGAGTATTTGGGGAATGAAAGTCATGGACTCGGAGAGGACATTTTGCTTCAGGTTCTTTCCGAGTTTTCATGTAATATAAACCCGGATGTTGAAAGATTTTGTCTTTCTATCGTGAGAACGGATTTCAACAATTCGATACAAGATTGACAGATTCCGCTAAAGGGGAACCGCATGAGTTGGTACAGTTATTAAAGCTGTTTTAGTATCAAAAATTTTCAATAGAAACAATTTGATAAACGACATAATATAGTGGTTTTGTTTCCATATATGTTATAGTATGAATAATATAAATAACTTAATAACCACTTTTTTCTCCCAAGCATATCATTTCCACAAACCCAAACACACTTTCCCGCCAAACAAAATACTGTTTATTGTCTTTCGCTGGAAAATAGACTATAATACCGATAAAGGCTTATATTATAGAATCTGACGAAAGAAGGAGCCATTATGCCTAAGATAGAAATTTTAGATCAGCAGACCATAGATAAAATTGCGGCCGGAGAAGTAGTGGAGCGGCCGTCTTCTGTTGTAAAGGAACTCGTAGAAAACGCCATTGACGCGCAGGCAAGCGCGATTACTGTTGAAATCAAGGACGGCGGTATTTCATTTATCCGTATTACAGACAACGGATGCGGGATGGAACAGGATCAGGTAGCGCTTGCTTTCCTGCGCCATTCCACCAGTAAGATAAAGTCGGTAGAGGATTTGGTAACGGTGTCTTCCCTCGGGTTCCGCGGGGAAGCCTTATCCAGTATTGCCGCCGTTTCCCAAGTAGAATTGATTACAAAGACGGCTCAAAGCATTAGCGGGGTACGTTATGTCATCGAAGGAGGGAAGGAACAGGAATGTGAAGAAATTGGAGCGCCGGATGGAACGACATTCCTAGTACGGAACCTGTTTTACAATACGCCTGCCCGTAGGAAATTCCTAAAAACTGCTCAGACGGAAGCAGGATATATTGGGGATTTAATGGAACGTCTGGCTCTGTCCCATCCGGAGATTTCCTTTAAATTAATTGTAAATAACCAGCCGAAGCTACATACCTCTGGCAACTCAAACTTAAAGGAAATTATTTACCATATCTATGGCCGGGATATTGCAGCGAACCTAATTGAAATCCATGGCGAAGACGAACGTATTTCTGTCCGCGGCTATATTGGAAAGCCCTTGGTGTCCAGAGGGAACCGGAATTTTGAAAATTATTTTATCAATGGACGGTATGTCAAGAGCAGCCTGATTGCCAAGAGCATTGAAGACGCGTACCGCTCTTTTGTCATGCAGCATAAATACCCGTTTACCGTATTGCAGATTTCCATCCATGGGAACCTGCTGGACGTCAACGTACATCCGGCAAAAATGGAATTGCGTTTCAGTAATGGGGAAGAAATCTATGGGTTCCTCACTGGCCTAATCCGGAAAGCCATCAACAAGAGCGAGCTGGTCTACCAGGTGAGCCTGGAAAAAGAACGGGAAGAAAAGGCGCGGCAAGAAAAAGAGAAGCAGGAACGTTTGAAATCTGCACGCAAAGCGCCAGAGCCTTTTGAGGCAAAACGCCTCGAAGCAGTCCGGCAATCGATCCAAAGGGACAGTCCTTACGAGCCAAAGTATGGGAACCGGGAAGAAGCGAGCCGGGAAAAACCAATGCGCCAGGAAGAAACGAAGCGTCCATCTAATTTAAGAGAGGCATCGGTTTTTCACAACGAGCCTGCCAAGGATGCGCCAAGAGATAAAGAACCTGCTGGAAGCGTACAGGAAACCATAGACTATAAAACAGAAGCTCCTGGCGTTAAGCTTTTGGATCTGGCTTCCCAGAAAGATCATAAAATTATTGGGCAGCTATTTGAAACATACTGGCTTGTCGAATTTAACAGCCAGCTTTACATCATTGACCAGCATGCCGCCCACGAAAAAGTGCTGTATGAACGAACCTTATCCGCCCTGGAAACAAAGGAGTTTACGTCACAGGCGATTTTCCCTCCGATCCTTATGACACTGAATATGCAGGAAGAAGACCTGCTGAAGAAATATATGCCTTATTTCCAGACGCTGGGCTTTGAGATTGAGCATTTTGGAGGAAAAGAGTATTCCGTAGAAGCAGTCCCCGCTAATTTATTTGGCCTGAACGGGGAAACCTTGATGATAGAGCTGTTGGACAGCCTTTCTGAGTTCCATGGAAGGGAAACGCCGCAGATGATTACGGAGAAAATTGCGTCTATGTCCTGCAAAGCAGCCGTAAAAGGCAGACAGAAGCTGTCCGGCGCAGAAATTGAGGCGTTGATCGGGGAATTGCTGTCATTGGAGAACCCATACCATTGCCCGCATGGAAGGCCTACGATTATTTCTATGTCAAAGTACGAGTTAGAAAAAAAATTCAAGCGGGTGTTGTGAGGTGCAGCTATGAAAAAGCCATTGATTATACTGACAGGCCCTACCGCCGTAGGGAAAACGGAATTGTCCATCGCCTTGGCTAAAATGGTGCAAGGTTCCATTATTTCTGCGGATTCCATGCAGGTATACCGGCATATGGATATCGGTTCTGCCAAGATCACAGAGGCGGAAATGCAGGGAATCATGCATTATTTAGTAGATATTTTAGATCCGCAAGAAGAGTTCCATGTCGTACGGTTCCAAGAATACGCAAAGCGCGCTATGGAGCAGATTTACCAGGAGGGCAGGATACCGATTGTCGTCGGTGGGACTGGGTTTTATATCCAAGCGCTTTTGTATGATATTGATTTTACAGAAGAACAAGATAATTTCAAAATCCGTAAGGAACTGGAACAATATGCAAGGGAAAACGGGGCGCATGCCCTACATAGGATGCTTGCGCAGGCCGATCCAGAGGCAGCCGCATCCATCCATGAAAACAATGTGAAGCGTGTCGTCCGCGCATTGGAGTTTTACCGTCTGTCTGGAAAAAAGATATCGGAACACAATGAAACAGAACGTCAGCGCAAATCGCCATACCAGTATGCTTATTTTGTATTAAATGATAACCGGGATCTGCTCTATGAACGGATCAACCGCAGGGTAGACCGGATGTTAGAAGAGGGCTTAGAAGAAGAGGTGCGGCGGTTACAGGAAATGGGGTTCCAAAAAAATATGGTATCCATGCAGGGGCTTGGGTATAAGGAAATGCTGGATTATCTGGAAGGAAGCTGTAGCCTGGATGAAGCCGTATACCGGATCAAACGCGACACAAGGCATTTTGCAAAACGGCAGCTTACCTGGTTCCGGCGGGAACGCGACGTTATCTGGATTGAAAAAGGAACGTTCCAATATGACGCTCAAAAGATACTAAGTTATATGCGGGAACGGTTAATTGAAAAAAATCTAATCTAATTACGAAAGCCTGACCGGGGCTGCCCGGAACGATTAAGGAACGGCGCCCCTACAGTGGGAAGAAAGGAATAGGGACAATGAAAGGGATGTATCAGGAACTTGGGATTTCAGAAGAGGTATTTGCCTATGGGCAAAGGGTTGAGGAAAAGCTGCAGAATCGTTTTGCAGAGATTGACCGGAGGGCGGAATACAACCAATTAAAAGTGATCCGGGCAATGCAGAACCATAAGGTCAGCGCGGAATGCTTTATGGGGAGCAACGGATATGGGTATAATGATTTGGGAAGGGATACCCTAGAAGAGGTCTATGCAGACTGTTTCCGAGGAGAAGCGGCGTTGGTACGCCCGCAGATTACCTGCGGCACACATGCGCTGGCTCTGGCGCTGATGTCAAACCTGCGTCCAGGGGACGAGCTGCTTTCCCCAGTTGGGAAGCCTTACGATACGTTAGAAGAGGTGATCGGGATCCGGGCGTCAAAGGGGTCTTTGGCAGAGTATGGCGTATCTTACCGTCAAGTGGATCTTTTGGAGGATGGAGGGTTTGATTGGGATGGCATACGGGAAGCCGTAAACAGCAAGACACGCCTTGTAACGATCCAACGCTCCAAGGGATACCAGACCAGGCCAAGCCTTTCGGTAAGCAAGATTGGTAAACTGATTGCATTTGTAAAAGCAATAAAACCAGACGTCATCTGTATGGTGGATAACTGCTATGGGGAGTTTGTAGAAGAGAAAGAGCCGCTGGAAGCAGGGGCAGATATGATTGTCGGATCCCTGATTAAGAACCCAGGCGGCGGCCTTGCGCCAGTGGGGGGATATATCGTAGGGAAAAAAGAGTGTGTGGAACAGGCAGCTTACCGCCTGACGTCGCCAGGGCTTGGAAAAGAAGTAGGGGCGTCCTTGGGCGTAATGCAGTCATTTTTCCAAGGACTGTTCTTAGCGCCTACGGTTGTGGCCGGGGCGTTGAAGGGGGCTATTTTCGCAGCTAATCTCTATGAAAGCCTTGGCTTCCCAGTCCTGCCAAATGGAACGGAACAAAGGCATGACATTATCCAGGCAGTCACGCTCCAGTCGCCGGAAGCGTTGGTGGCATTCTGTGAGGGAATCCAGGCAGCCGCCCCTGTAGACAGCCATGTAACGCCAGAGCCTTGGGCAATGCCAGGATACGATGATGAAGTGATCATGGCAGCCGGGGCTTTCGTACAAGGCTCATCCATTGAACTAAGCGCGGACGGGCCGCTGCGGGAACCATACGCGGTGTATTTCCAGGGAGGGCTGACCTGGTATCATGCGAAATTCGGCATCCTGATGTCGCTGCAGAAGATGTATGAAAAAGGCTTGGCTGATGTATGATTAATGATTTTTTAACAAAAAATTAGTGTACAGTTCATATGTTTTGTGCTAGAATAAAGCGTAAAACCGTTTCCTTTGCTTCGAGAGAGTGGAAGGAAGGATTATGAATACACATATCACAATGAAGGAAATGCCAGAATCAGAGCAGCCTGTCGAAAAATGTTTCCGCTATGGCCCGCATGTATTGTCGGACGCGGAATTGCTTGCTGTGATTCTTAGGAGTGGGACAAAGGATCTGACTGCCCTTCAGCTTGCGCAGCTTTTCCTTTCCCAGAGGGATAAGAACCTTCTGAACCTAGCCAGCATGAAGATGGAAGAAATGATGGATATCCCTGGGATCGGGCGGGTGAAAGCGGTGCAGCTTAAGTGTATCGTGGAACTTTCTAGGAGGATTGCAAGAACCAGCAGAGTCCAGAATGTGAAGCTAAACGATCCTGGCAGCATTGCGTCTTACTATATGGAAACCTTGCGCCACGAAGACAGGGAGAAGCTGCTGGTGGCAATGTTTGATGCAAAAAGCGTGCTTTTGGGGGATGAAATTATTTCCGTTGGGACAGTAAACCATTCGCTAGTTTCGCCCAGGGAGATTTTCCTAAAGGCATTGGAATACCAGGCGGTGCATATCGTGCTGCTCCACAACCACCCCAGCGGGGATCCCTGCCCAAGCGAAGCGGACAAGCGGGTCACGAAGCGGGTGGAAGACTGCGGGGCTTTGATGGGGATTGCTTTGGCAGACCATATTATTATTGGCGATAACAAATATATCAGCTTTCGAGAAAATGGCATTTTAAGATGAGGAAAGGAACGTAGATTATGTCATCAAATGTTTATGGGATTGATTTGGGAACATTCAATTTAAAGATATACTGCAAATCCACGGGGAAGGTAATCAATGAGAAGAATACCATCGCCATGGTTGGGAAGAACCAGATGTATGCATTCGGGAACGACGCATACGCTATGTATGAGAAAGCGCCGGACGCTATCTCGGTATCGTTCCCAGTCGTCAATGGGGTCATTGCGGATTATAACAATATGCAGAATATGATAGGGAATATCTTAGAGAAGCATATCAAAGGGCATATCAAAGGTTCTGAATTTATCGTTGCGGTCCCTACGGATATTACAGAAGTCGAGAAGAAAGCATTTTTCGATTTGTTTTACAAGAGTAAATTCAAGCCAAAGAGCGTGCTTTTGTGCGAGAAGCCGATTGCTGACGCCGCGGGGCTTGATTTGGACGTCAATTCCCCGACTGGGTTTATGATTGTGAATATTGGAGCCGATACCACAGAGATTTCTGTCATCTCCCTGGGCGGCCTTGTATTAAGCGATCTGCTCCATTTCGGGGGGAAGCGGATTGACGAGGTGATCATCAACCACCTGAAACGCAACTTCAGCCTGGTCATTGGGCAGAAGACAGCTATGTATCTGAAGGAAACCTTGGGATGCGCCATTTTAGAGGATGAGATTACAAAAGCTGTCGTGGTTGGGCGCGACTTGGTCAGCGGCCTTCCGGTGGAAATGGAGATTACATCCGATGTGATTTATGAAGCGATCAAGGACAGCTTAAGCGCTATCTGTACTTCGATCAAGATGATTTTGGAGAAGACGCCGCCAGAGTTAGCAAGGGATATCATCAATTCCGGTATTTACATCACCGGAGGCTCTTCTAAAATCCGGAAGCTGGATCAATTATTTGCCGATATCACAAATATCCGGGTAAATACATGCGAACTGCCGGAGGAAAGCGCCGTCCGCGGTTTGAATAAAATCGTTTCCGACGAGAAATTCCGCAGGCTTGCATTTAGTATGAAACACAGAATTTATAGTTAAAGGTCGTAAGAATATATGAAACGCAGATCAAAACATTCTATCCCAACCAAATATATACTATTGTTCCTGTCTGGGGCATGCGCCCTTGTGATGTTTATCAGCTTTACGCTAAACCTCTCCGGCGGCCCTTTAAATACGGTTGCCGGGTACGTCTTTGTACCAATGCAGAAAGGAATCAATGCCGTAGGGAGCTGGTTTGTATCCCGGGCGGATGATTTAAAATCGCTCCGCGACGTGATGCAGGAAAACAAAGAACTCCAGGCAGAGGTAGACAGGCTTACCCAGGAGTTGAGCACGATTAAGCTGGAACGCTATGAACTGGATAATTTACGGGAACTGATGGAACTGGATAAGAAGTATCCTGGTTATGAGAAAGTCGCGGCAAGGGTGATAGGAAGCGACGGTGGGAACTGGTTCAACACGTTTTTGATTGACAAAGGGGAAAACGACGGCATTGAAAAAGATATGAATGTAATCGCAGGCAGCGGACTTGTGGGGATTGTCATTGACACAGGCCCGAATTATGCGAAGGTCCGTTCTATTATTGACGACACCAGCAATGTCAGCGGGATGGTGTTGGAAACGGAAGACCGATGTATTGTCAATGGGAACCTGTCCACGATGAAAGAGGAACAGGTTATCGAGTTCTCCAATCTAAATTGTAGCAAAGGAGCAGGCAGCGCAGAACCTGGGGATGCGAAAAATAACGATGGCAAGATAGAAGCAGGGATGCAGATCGTCACATCCCATATCAGTGACAAATACCTGTCAGGTATCTTGATCGGCGTGGTCAGCACCGCGCAGCGCGACGCCAACAACCTGACGTATTCTGGAACCATAACGCCTGCTGTGGATTTCCAGCATCTGCAAGATGTGCTTGTCATCCTGGACAAGAAAAATCTGCCGGAATAAAGCGTAGGAGGATGGATGGATGAAACTGAAGCTAAGGCGTATCGTTGCCGTATTCCTGATTATTGCTATATGTTTCTTGTTACAATGCACGTTATTCCAGGCGTTGTCCTTCGCGTCGATTTCACCGAACCTACTGATTGTAACGACGTCGTCGTTTGGGTTTATGCGCGGCAGGAAGGAAGGCATGTGGATTGGGTTTTCCTGCGGCCTGCTGCTGGATATTTTCTATGGGAGCATCATCGGGTTTTACGCGTTGATTTATGCTTGTATCGGATATGTCAACGGCCTGTTCCGTAAATCTTTTTTCCCGGACGATATCAAACTCCCGCTCGTTTTAATTGCAGCCAGCGATTTTTCGTACAACTTGCTGGTCTATATTTTCTTATTTTTGTTCCGTGGGAAATTACAATTTATGTACTACCTGCTTCATATTATGCTGCCGGAACTGGTATATACCATTCTCGTAACCATTGTCCTTTATTTCATCATATTGAAGATCAACCAGAAGCTGGAAATTGTCGAGAGAAGAGGTGCAACCAAATTTGTTTAACCATGTGAAAAATATTTGGAAAAAACTGTTAGAATCCAGGTTGTTTTTACTTAGCATCGTTATGGTGCTGCTATTTTCTGTGTTGATACAGCGTATTTTTGTATTGCAGATCATAAATGGGAAGGAATACCTGGACAACTACAGGCTGCTGATCCGGAAGGAACGTGTGACGTCTGGCACCCGCGGCAGCATTTATGACCGCAACGGAGAGCTTTTGGCATACAATAAGCTTGCATATTCCATTATCATTGAAGACAATGGGGTCTATGAAAGCGCCCAACAGAAGAACCGGAAGCTGAACGAAGAACTGAACACCGTCATCCATATGATTGAAAAAAATGGGGACGTAGTGACCAATAATTTCAGCATACAGAAGACGGAGGACGGCAGTTATGGGTACTTGGTGTCAGGAAGCGCACTGAAACGCTTCCTTGCCGACATTTATGGACATACGAAAGTAGACGATTTGAAATACAATAAGAAACTAGGATACGACGAAGGGGAAGCAACGCCCGAACAGGTGCTTGCGTACTTACAAAACAGGTTTGCGATTTATATAGAAGGTAAGGAATACAAAGAAAAACCGAAAGGGGAGGTTGACTATTACACAGAAGAGGAAGCATTTAAGATCATGTGCATCCGATATGCCCTTTCGCAGAACAGCTTCCAGAAATACGTCCAGACCACCATTGCCCAAGAGGTTAGTGAGGAAACGGTTGCGGTAGTCAAGGAAAATTCAGACATCCTGCAAGGGATCGACGTTGTGGAAGATAGTATCCGGGAATATAAGGACAGCCTGTACTTTTCCCATATCATTGGGTATACCGGGCAGATTTCACAGGAAGAATACGATACGCTGTCCAAAGAAAATGACAATTACAGCCTGAATGATATTATTGGGAAATCTGGGATTGAGCAGGTCATGGATCAGCATCTCCAGGGGACGAAAGGGAAAGAGTCTTTTTATGTCGATAACCTTGGGATGGTCACGAAAGTAATTAAAAAAGTGGACGCTTCTTCTGGGAACGATATCTACCTTTCCATTGACAGCAACCTGCAAAAGGCGGTCTATCAGATGCTAGAGCAGGAACTTGCTGGGATTGTATATGCCCAGATAGAAAATATCAAGGAATATGACACCAGCACAGGATCGGCATCCGATATCAAAATACCAATCGACGACGTCTATTTTGCGTTGATTAACAACCATATTATTGACATCGGGCATTTTGGCGCAGAAGACGCCAAAGATGTGGAACGGCAGGTATACAGTGCGTTTTTAAGCAAACAGGAAACCGTATTGCAGGGGCTTACACAGGAATTTTCCTCTCCTTCCCCAACCCCGTACGAAGGGCTGGATAAGGAACAGCAGATGTACATGAGCCACATATTGGCCATGCTGACCGAACGTGAAGTATTGTTGGCGGACCAGGTGGATATGGAGGATGAGGTCTATAAATCCTGGAAGAATGACACAGCCAGCCTGGCGGAATACCTGCGCAGGGCAATTTCCAAGGACTGGGTGGATATTACGAAATTTGATACGTCGTCCAAATATTCCGATTCTACTGAAATATACGACGCGTTGGTTACTTATATTACAGAAGAATTGAGAGAAGATGAGGAATTTAGCAAAAAGATATACAAATTTATGATTAACCAGGATCTGGTGACTGGGACGCAAGTCTGCCTTCTGCTTTTTGAACAGGGGATATTAACGGAACGCCCGGAAGAAGCAGCTTCGCTCCAGGATGGGACAATCAGCGCCTACCAGTTTATCCGGGACAGGATTAAGACATTGGAGATTACGCCTGCACAGCTTGCTTTGGATCCTTGTACCGCAAGCTGCGTCATCACGAATGTAAAAACCGGGGAGCTGCTTGCATGCGTGACTTATCCGGGGTATGATACGAACCGGCTGGCAAATACTGTGGATGCAGAATATTTTGCAAGCCTGCAAAGCGATCTGTCCATCCCGCAGTACAACAACGCTACCCAGCAGCGGACGGCGCCGGGATCTACCTTTAAGCCGATTACCGCCGCGGCCGCGCTTACCGAAGGGATTGTCAATGTAAGCGAAGAAATCAAGACCGAAGGGGAATTTGACAAGATTATCCCGCCGCCCAAATGTTGGATTTATCCTGGCAGCACACATGGATCCATCAATATTTCAGAAGCGATACGCCATTCCTGCAACTATTTCTTTTACGAAATGGGCTACCGCCTGAGCACGGTAGGGGATACGTACAACGATGTAAAGGGGATTGAGGCAATCCAGAAATATGCGTCCCTCTTTGGGCTGAATGAGAAGACGGGGATTGAAATCCCGGAAAACGATCCGCAGATTGCAGACGAATACCCCATCACGTCTTCCATCGGCCAGAGTAACCACAACTTTACGACGACGCAGATTGCCAGGTATCTGACGGCCGTGGCAAGCAGAGGGGATATTTATAAGCTTACCCTTCTGGACAAGGAAACGACATCCGACGGGGAAGTGGTCCAGGAGTTCAAGCCGGAAATCATACGGCATATTGATGAAGTGGCTCCAAGCTCCTGGGACGCGATCCAAACGGGGATGCGCCAGGTGGTCGAGAATAACGCTATTTTGAAGGATCTGGGCGTTGCCGTAGCGGGGAAGACGGGTACGGCCCAGCAGATCCCGACACGGGCGAACCACGCGTTGTTTATCGGATATGCGCCTTTTGAAGATCCAGAAATTTCGATTACAACCCGTATTGCTTATGGGTATACTTCTGCCAACGCATTGGAAGTATCCAGCAATATTTTGAAATATTACTTTAAGCTAGAAGACGAATCTACTTTGCTGAACGGGCAGGCGGAAGAAATCGGAAGCAGCGCAAACGGATTTACGGATTAGAGGAAACACCATAGATAGATTGATTGTTTGGAGGGATGAACGTGCCAAATCCAGTCGTATTAAAGAGCAACCGATATGGGATTAAGCTGGTACTTGACAGCGATATGGATTTTGAGGAACTGCTGAAGTCAATAATAGAGAAATTCCAGGAGTCAGAATCTTTCTTCCGGAACGCCAGGATGGCGATTTCTTTTGAAGGCAGGGAACTAACACAAGAAGAGGAATGCCAGATTGTGGCAGCGATCACAGAACATACGTCCATTGAGGTAGTATGTATCTTAGACGAGGATCCGGAAAGGGAAGAGATGGTACGCCAAAGGATCGAGGAATTTGAACAGGCACAGTACTATAGGGAAGAGGAACTGTACGAAGAGAATTATGGCAACAGCGGGGAGTTTTACAAAGGGACGCTCCGTTCTGGGCAAGTACTGGATTGTGAGAGCAGTATTGTCATTGTTGGGGACGTCAATCCAGGGGCAAAGGTAGTATCCGGCGGGAATATCGTCGTATTGGGCGCCCTTAAGGGCAACGCGTTTGCCGGGGCAAACGGCAATGAGCAGTCGTTTGTCGCAGCGTTGGAAATGGATCCCATCCAGATCCGGATCGGCGGCGTCATCGGCAGGAGCGCCGACAAAGCGGCTACCTTGAAGAAACGGGGGAAGAAAAAGGCAGTTGTCGTGGAACCGCAGGTTGCTATTGTTAAAGACAAAAATATTTATATCGAACCGATAACAAAGGGGCTTTTGAATAATCTATAAAAGAGCAGGAGGATATGGTAAATGAGTGAAGTGATTGTAATTACATCAGGAAAGGGAGGGGTAGGGAAGACTACCACCACCGCAAACGTTGGGACAGGGCTTGCACAGTTGGATAAGAAAGTCGTGCTGATTGATACAGATATTGGCCTGCGCAACTTAGATGTAGTTATGGGGTTGGAAAACCGTATTGTATATAATTTGGTCGACGTCGTAGAAGGGAACTGCCGAATGAAGCAAGCCTTGATCAAGGATAAGCGTTACCCGAACCTCTCCCTTCTTCCTTCCGCCCAGACAAGGGACAAGTCAGCCGTATCTCCGGAGCAGATGGTCAAGCTGATTGACGAGCTGCGGGAAGATTTTGATTATATCCTGCTGGACTGCCCGGCAGGGATTGAGCAAGGGTTTAAAAACGCAATCGCAGGAGCCGACAGGGCTTTGGTCGTAACGACGCCGGAGGTATCCGCAATCCGCGACGCAGACCGTATCATAGGGCTTTTAGGCGCCAACGAGCTCAAGCAGGCGGATTTGATTATCAACCGCCTTCGTATGGATATGGTCAAGCGTGGGGATATGATGAATATTAAGGATGTAACAGAAATCCTTGCCATTAACCTGATCGGGGCTATCCCGGATGACGAACAGATTGTCATTTCCACCAACCAGGGCGAGCCATTGGTCGGTACGGACTGCCTGGCAGGAAAAGCGTTTGAGAATATCTGCCATAGGATTTTAGGAGAAAAGGTCCCTCTGCTGGATTTGGAAATCCGATCCGGCATATTAGGGAAGATAAAAGACATATTCAAAAAAAATTAAGAGGAGGCCGATATGAGTTTATTGGATTTATTTAAGAAAAAGACTCCCAGCGACGTTGCAAAAGACCGGCTGAAGCTGCTGTTGATTTCCGATCGGGCAAATTGTTCGCCTGATGTGATGGAAATGATAAAAAACGACATTATCCAAGTGATTTCTAAGTATATGGAAATTGATGCAGACGGCCTGGACATCCAGATCACCCAGACAGAATCGGAAGGAAATAACGGGAACGTACCTGCGCTGTATGCGAATATCCCGATCAAGGATATGAAACATCCAAGCGTTTCGTAGGGTTACGGCTATGTTGAAGCAATATCATATTAAAAATTACAGGTTCCACCTGATCATCTATGTGTCAATTCTAACTATGATTGGCATTAGTGTGATTGGAAGTGCGCAGAAAGCCGTGCAAAGCAGGCAGATCATTGGTTTTTTGCTCGGTCTTTTTTGCATGGTGGTCGTATCCTTGATTGACTATTCCTTCCTTCTGCGGTTCCACTGGCTGATTTATCTATTTAATTTTGGGATGCTTGGCCTGATTACGTTCCACATACTAGGAGATCAGGGCGGGGGCGCCGTCCGGTGGATTGATTTTTACGGATTCCGTTTCCAGCCGTCAGAACTTTCCAAGACGCTGTTGATTTTGTTTTTTGCCTGGTTCTTTGGGAAATACCAGGAGAAAATCAACACGCTGCCAGTGATCATTGCTTCTGGGGTACTGATTTTTATCCCTTGGTTCATGATCGAAGAGCAGCCGGACTTATCCACCAGTATTGTTGTTGCAATTATTTTCCTTTCACTCTTGTTTTTAGCCGGATTAAGTTATAAAATAATTATGGGTGTACTAGCAGTCGTTCTTCCTGCCGCAGCCTTATTTATCTATTTGATCCTACAGCCAGGGCAGAAAATTTTAGAGGATTACCAAATGCGGAGGATTATGGCGTTCTTACAGCCTGAGAAATATGCGACAGATGTCTACCAGCAGGAGAATTCCATTATGGCAATCGGTTCTGGGCAGCTAATGGGGAAAGGGCTGAACAACAACGACGTTTTTTCTGTAAAAAATGGCAATTTTATCCCAGAGCCGCAGACGGACTTTATATTTGCAGTAGCGGGGGAAGAACTTGGGTTTGTTGGAAGCGCAGCCATACTAGTATTGCTGCTCTTAATCGCTATTGAATGCATTTTAATTGGAAGGAAAGCAAAGGACTTGTCTGGGAAGCTAATCTGTGGCGGGGTCGCTTCATG
Source organism: uncultured Eubacterium sp. (assembly GCA_948470065.1). Classification (GTDB taxonomy): domain Bacteria; phylum Bacillota; class Clostridia; order Lachnospirales; family Lachnospiraceae; genus Petralouisia. Next base: position 45,488 of record CAOKNO010000009.1, read on the forward strand.
GATTGGGTTCCAGACCTTCGTAAATATCTGCGTTGTGACCGGGATGATGCCAAATACGGGTTTGCCACTTCCATTTGTAAGCTATGGCCTTACATCTTTGGTAAGCCTTTTTATCGGCATAGGACTTGTACTAAATGTAGGGCTTCAGCCCCTGAAATACCGATCGGAGGGATATTAACATGAACATTGGATTGATTGCACACGATTCCAAGAAGAAGCTGATGCAGAATTTCTGCATTGCTTACCGCGGGATCCTCTGTAAAAATGGCTTATTTGCAACGGGCACGACAGGGCGGTTGATTGAAGAGGTCACAAACCTGTCGATCCATAAGTACCTTGCAGGGCATCTTGGGGGCGCGCAGCAGCTTGGCTCTGAGATAGAGCATAACCAGATTGATCTTGTGATCTTTTTGCGGGATCCCTTGAACCCGAAATCCCACGAGCCGGATGTCAACGATGTCGTCCATCTATGCGACACCCACAACATCCCGCTTGCGACAAACCTTGCAACTGCGGAACTATTAATTAAGTCATTAGACAGAGGAGATTTAGAGTGGCGTGAAATGTATAAGTAAAAGAAGCAAGAAAAAACTGGCCAAAGCCCTGGTGATCTTGCTGTCTTTTACATCGATCCCGGGCTGCGGGAAAACAGAACCTTTAGAAGATGCCTACAGCATCTATGACTCAACAAAAGCCTATGGGCTAGGCACCGCCGCTGAAACAGGCGGCGAGCCGGGAACTTTTTTTGCTGAGGATCTCTGTGTGGCGGGCAGCGAGGATGTGCTCAGCCAGAATATCCAGGCGTCCTTGTCAGAAGCAGCAGGGCTTTTCAACCTAAAGGAAAATACAATGGAGTTCGGGAAGAATGTCCATGGCCAGATGTATCCGGCCAGCACTACGAAAATCCTGACAGCCTATGTGGCGCTGAAGCATGGGGATTTGTCAGAGATCGCGACCGTAACGGAAGCAGAACTCGAACTTGAGCCAAATTCCAGCGTCTGCGGGCTCGAGGTGGGGGATAAGATTTCTTTGGAAGAACTGCTCTACGGGCTGCTTATCTGTAGCGGGAACGATGCGGCTAATGTGATTGCAGATCTTGTATCCGGGAGTGCGGAAGGCTTCGTGTCCTTAATGAACGAGGAAGCAAAAGCATTGGGGGCGACAAATTCCCATTTCGCCAACCCGCATGGACTGCAGGACGAAAGCCATTATACCACGGTATACGACATGTACCTGATCACCCAGGCAGCGGTAAAAAACGAGAAATTCGTAACGTTAATCGGTACAGCCAGCCATACTGCGAACCTTACCAATGCGTCTGGGGAACCTGTGGCGAAGGAATGGACGAACACAAACCGTTACCTGACCGGGGAGAGCACAGCTCCAGAAGGCGTTACGGTTGTCGGCGGGAAGACAGGCACGACGACGGATGCAGGCTGCTGCCTGGTGTTATACAGCAAGAAGGCTGGCGACGTCCCATATATTTCCATTGTATTTAAAGCGGAAACCAAGGAAACCTTATATGAAGAAATGTCAGAATTGCTAATAGAAATTTCAAAATAGCAGTTGAAACTTCTGTAATTATATACTATAATTACGTTATAAAAATACTATTGCCATACAAATTGTATGAAGGGGAATGGGTATTCCACGAAATGGTTTGTCTGTTTTGTACAAAAGTATGGAAGACTAGGAGGAGATTGTCATGATACAAATTATAGCAGGTGAAAAAGGAAAAGGAAAAACAAAGCATCTTTTAGACAAAGTGAATGAATCGATCAAGTCTGCAACGGGCAATATCGTTTATCTGGATAAGAGCACGAAGCATATGTACGAGTTAAGCAATAAAGTACGGCTGATTAACGTCAAAGATTACGATATTTCCAATTGTGATGAATTTTTAGGGTTCTTAAGCGGCATTATTTCCCAAGACCATGATTTGGAAGAAATGTACTTAGACAGTTTCCTTACGATTGCGAAGCTAGAAGAGGCAGACATCACACCAGCAATCACAAAATTAGAATCCATCAGTGGAAAGTTCCATGTGGATTTCATCCTCAGCATTTCCAAAAATGAACATGATTTGCCGGAATGCACAGGTGGGAAGGTAATTGTTTCTTTATAGGCGCAGCTTTCCCATAACCAAACGAAGGAGAAGGGGTTATTTGCCCAGTGCAGCGACTCCCTTTGCTTTGTAGCACGAAGCAGTATCCCGGACAAGGGCTGCCTTTTTCCATGGCATCCCCTGCCGGGCATTAGGATACTGCCGTTATGCTTCGCTCATGGAACGGATGCGCCCGAATACGCTGCAAAGGTACAGGCCGCCGATCCCCACGATTCCATAGACAATCCGGCTAAGCCAGCTCATGTCACCGAACAAGAATGTTACCAGGTTGAAACGGAACAGCCCGATCAAACCCCAATTCAATGCACCAATGATAACAAGCGCCAATAACGTATAATCCAAACATTTGGTGTTCATATGCATTCCTCCTTTTTTTACAAATCTTAGTATTTCCAATCCAGTTGATTTTATAGCGGGAAATTTTTCCTGTTTTGACGCAGCCTTTCAATGGGTTCCGGCAGAATGGATGGAAAACGTATCCAGGCAGCCAAAAACAAATAACAGATAGAAGGATTATGGCAGAAAAGAAAAATAGAAATATAGTAAAATTTCATAAAGTACCGCGCATTAACATAGGGATAGTAGTATTCCTTGCTATTTTAATCTATATGTTGTATAATGTATATCAGTATTTTTCAGTCCCACGTATTGCAGGTTATGAGGTGATCCCAGGAAGCATTGCGCAGGATAATACGTTTACTGGCGTAATCCTTCGGGAAGAGGAAATCTTTTATACCGAAAAGCCAGGATATATCAATTATTACAGCAAGGATGCTTCTAAGGTAGGAGTTGGTTCCTATGTGTATTCCATTGACGAAACGGGGGATTTTTATCAAGGGATCCGGCAACAGGATGATAAAAAACTGTTGGAAAAAGAAGGGTTTTTGGAAGAACTGGAGCAGACGGCTGAAAATTATATGTCCAGCTATTCCAATGCGGCATTCTACCAGTCCTATTCCTTCCAGTCTGATGTGGAAGCGCTGGTTGTGGAATCCCTTGGCGCGGAAGCGCTTTCTAGCGTGGATGGGGTGGGGAACGCCCCCGGGCTCCATGTATACCAGGCTGCGAAGCCAGGCATTGTAGTATACAACATCGACGGCCTGGAAGGCGTGACGCTTGAGAATTTCAGCGACGATGTTTTTGATGCTTCTTCCCATGGGAAAACCAGCCTTGCTACGCGGGAGCAGGCTGCTTCTGGAGAACCCGCATACAAGCTGATTACCAGCGAATTATGGACGCTGCTTATCCCAATAGAAGAAGAACTGGCCTGGGATCTGGGGAATGAGAACAACATACAGGTGGAATTTAAAAAAGACCACTCTGTTGCTTGGGGAGAATCCAATATCATAACCCAAGGGGATAAATGTTACCTTGCATTGACATTCCAGGATTCGGCAATACGGTTTGCAACAGAACGTTATCTGGAAATTACGCTAATGCGTTCTGACACAAACGGCCTGAAAATCCCAAATTCTGCCTTGGCAACCATGGACTGTTTTAAAATCCCATCGGAGTACCTTACGAAAAACGATGACGGCGCAAACTGTGTCAAGCTAGAATACAAGGATGAAAAAGGTAAGAAGCAGAAGAAGCTTGTCCCTGTGACCCTTAGAGGGGAGAAGCGAAAGGAAGATACAGAAGAACAGGATGGGAAAGAAACGAAAAAAGAAACGCTTGTCATGTATTATTTTACTTCAGACACATTAAAGGATGGAGACACCATATGCCATCCAGAAAAAGGCAAGCGCCGCAAGCTGAATGATATTATTTCCCTCAAAGGCGTTTATAATATCAGCCGGGGATACGCAATATTCCGAACCGTAGATATCTTGTTCCAGAACCAGGAATACAGCATTGTAGATATTGGTACGGATTATGGCATTTCACCGTATGACCATATCGCACTGGACGCGTCTACAGTAACTGAGCACCAGATTATCCACTGATTTGGAAGGTAGATTGAGGAGGAAACGCTATGATACAGGAAAATTTAGCCCAAGTCCGGGAAAATATCCGGAAGGCCTGTGAGAAGTCCGGGCGGGATCCCAAAGAAGTGACATTGCTTGCTGTCAGTAAGACAATGCCCTCTTCTGTGCTGGAAGAAGCGTACCACGCTGGGAACCGGGCGTTTGGCGAGAACAAGGTCCAGGAGATTATGGACAAGTCGCCCGTGCTGCCAGGGGATATCCAATGGCATATGATTGGGCATCTCCAACGGAATAAGGTGAAGTATATTGTGGATAAGGTATGCCTGATCCATTCCGTAGATTCCCTGCGGCTTGCAGAGGAAATCAGCATACAGGCCGGGAAGAAACACGTAGAAGCGGATATCCTGGTAGAAGTGAATATCGCCCAGGAGGAAAGCAAATTTGGGGTAGCGCCGGAGGAAACTGCGAAGCTGGCGCTGGAAATTGCCAAATTACCGCATATCCATGTCAAGGGACTGATGGCAGTCGCGCCATTTGTGGAAGATCCTGAAGATAACCGTAAATATTTTCAGAAAATATACAACTTATCGGTTGACATTCAGCAATTAAACACCGATAATATAAGCATGGCTGTGCTGTCAATGGGCATGACGGGCGATTATATGGTAGCTATTGAAGAAGGGGCTACTATAGTGCGTGTAGGGACAGGTATTTTCGGTGAACGGAATTACCAATCGAAAGAATCATGCAGATAATAGCAATGGAATTTAAAGCAAGGGAGCTAAAACCATGGGAAAATTTATTAATTCATTTATGGGTATGATGCATATCGCTGAAGCGGTGGAAGATGACGATGACGACGATGACGGCACGGAGGAATATTATGAAGAGATTCCCCGCAAAGGTGGGCTAAAATCTTTTTTTAAGCCAAAATTTGATGAGGATCCAGAGGATGAGGAAGGCGGATACGAAGAGGATCCAGAGGATGAGGAAGACTTTAAGGCGTCACGCAGAGTGAGGAACAATGCAAAAATAACCCCTATGAGAGCAACGAAAAGGCAGGGACTTGATATGGAATTATGTGTTGTAAAACCGACTTCCATGGCAATGGCAAGAGAAGTTTCAGAAACATTATTAAAGGACAAGATTGTATTACTTGATGTAGAAGGGCTGGATTTTGAACTTGCCCAAAGGATTATTGATTTTGCATCTGGTTCTTGTTTTGCAATTGGTGGGAATTTGGAAAAGGTATCGAATTACATATTTATCATGTCGCCAAGAAACGTCCCTATTTCTGGTGATTATATCAATTCAAAGAATACGGATGACGACATGCAGGCAATCCAATCGACAGGAATGTAGAAGGTAAGAATGTAAAGGGCAGGAAAAATGACAAGAGATGAGGCACTGTTAGAAAAACGTTTCGTTGATTTGTCCAGACAAGCACAGCACAAAAACATTGCCGTATTCAGTGATTTCCTGAATTTGAACGAACTGAATATTTTCCACCGGAAGGTGCCGGAACTCTGCTCGGGTTTTGCGCTGTCCGGGGGATATGAGCGAAGCGAGCGTCAGATGATAGCATTTCTACCTGATGCTCTTTATTATACTTGGGAATATCCGGTTTCCTGTCTGTATATCACACCTGTGAACCGGAAATTTGCAGAAACATTAAGCCACAGGGATGTGCTTGGCAGCCTGATGGCGCTTGGCATTGAACGTGCCAAGCTGGGGGATATCCTAATTGAGGAAGATGGGATATATGTATTCTGCCATGAAAAAATTGCTCCCTACATCCTAGAGCAGCTTACCCGTATCCGCAATACTACGGTATCTGTAAAAACCGTTGTGCCCGATGGGCTGCGGATAGAGCCAAGGTATGAGCGGTGCGGTGGGATTGTGGCGTCAAACCGCCTGGATGGGATACTAGCGTGTATCTGCAACATCCCACGTTCCCAGGCAAGCGAATGGATCCGCAGCGGCAAAGTATTTATTAACCACCGTGAAACGCTCCGCACAGACTTTGAATGTAAGCCGCAGGATTTGATTTCGGTACGTTCCGTAGGACGTTTTAGTTTCCTGGGAAGCAATGGCGAAACGAAAAAGGGACGGATTAAAATACAATACGATAAATATTTATAATACTATAAGAGAATCCGATGATTTGAAAGAAAGGGGATACAGAATGGGAAGGACGATTCCAGTATTATTTGAAGGGACGCCGTGTTATAAGATTGAGATCCAGCCGGATTTTACCTTGCTTCCAAAGATGTTGGAAGAACTTGGCTACGGCGTCAACAAGGTTTGCATTGTCACAGAATCTACAGTAGGCGCTCTTTATTTAGAAGAAGTCAAGTCTTTGCTTGCGCCTGTATTCTCTTTTTGTACGTCTTTTACGTTCCAGGCCGGGGAAGAAAATAAGAATACGGACACGGTTTCTTCATTGTATTCACACTTAATAGATCATTCGTTTGACCGCAAGGATGTGCTTGTCGCGCTAGGCGGCGGGGTAGTAGGCGATTTAACAGGGTTTGCAGCTTCTACCTACCTGCGTGGCATTGATTTTGTCCAGGTTCCAACGACTTTGCTGGCACAGACGGACAGCAGCATTGGCGGGAAGACTGGCGTGGATTTTATGCAATATAAGAATATGGTGGGAGCCTTTTATATGCCAAGGCTTGTATATATGAATATTGCAACGTTAAAATCATTGCCTGCACGGCAATTTTCCTCTGGTATGGCAGAATTGATTAAGCATGGTTTTATCAAGGATCCTGCGCTTTCCGCCTACCTGGAGTCACACGGCAGCCAGATTATGGGGCAGGAGTATGGCATATTAGAAGAACTGATTGCACAAAGCTGCGAGATTAAGCGTGGGGTAGTGGAACGCGATCCGAAGGAACGGGGAGAACGGGCGCTTCTGAATTTCGGGCATACCATCGGCCATGCCATTGAGAAACTATCTGGCTTTTCCTTATACCATGGGGAATGCGTATCGTTGGGGATGATAGGCGCCTCGTATATCTCATACCGTAAGGGCAGCCTTTCTGCACAGCAGCTTGAAGAGGCGGCGTCCATCTTAAGCGGGTACCGCCTTCCGACATCCCTGGACAAGTTTTCCCATACGCCAGAAGAAATCCTGGCTGTCACGAAGCTGGATAAGAAAATGGAATCCGGGAAGGTGAAATTTGTCCTGTTGAAAGGCCTGGGGGAAGCCTACCTGACGAAAGAATTGGAAGACGGCGATATTTTAGAAGGGATCCGATATATCTTACCCCATAGCCCGCAAGCACGGCTGCTTGGTTAAGTGCCCTAGGGGTACATTGCTCGCGGGAATAAAATATAGATAGGAAGTCATTATTATGGATAATAAAAGACGCAACAGTTGTATCCTCTATGTGGCCAGCGTAGCCATACTGTTTGGAATCGATCAATTCACGAAATATTTGGCGACGGCCTACCTAAAGGGCAAGGAGCCCTTCATCCTGATAAAAAACGTATTCCAACTTCATTATCTGGAGAACCAAGGCGCCGCATTTGGCGTGCTGCAAGGGAAAAAATTCTGGTTTGTGGCAATCACTTCCATTATGCTTCTTCTTATGGTCCTTGTCTATGTCCGTTCCCCATTGGAAAAAAGATACCGCTGGGCCAGGCTTGTCCTTATCGTCTTGACGTCAGGGGCAATCGGGAATTTATCGGACCGCCTGCGCCTTGACTATGTGGTTGATTTTTTCTACTTTGAGCTCATTAATTTCCCTATATTCAACGTAGCGGATATCTATGTAACCGTAGGCATTGCAGCGATGGCTATCCTGCTTTTTTTCTATTACAAGGAAGAGGATCTCGAACGCTTGCTTCCTTTTTGGAAAAAAAGCGGGAAACAGGGTAGTTAAAGGATTCTAAATGAGTCCAGCTAATAAATGTCAATAGGTAAATGAAAAATATTTTTCTTCTAAAA
>CAOKNO010000010.1 GCA_948470065.1 uncultured Eubacterium sp.
GATGATAAGATACGGCGAATATGAAAGCAAGACAGCTATACTTCAGGGTACTGGGGCAACAATGGATATGTACGAATATTTAGAGGGTACTCCTCCCCAAAACAACGACGAAATTGTCTGCTTTTGGGGGATTTGAGCAGGAGCGTTGAAGTGCTGCAAAACATTATGGAAAATGCCCTCAAATACGGCGATGGCAGACGTGTGGAATTGATTTTCCCCGAAGACGATGAATGCGTCCAAATTGCGGTCACGAATGGCGGGTGTATGCTTGGGAAGGGCGATTTACCGCATATTTTTGAGAACTTTTGGCGCGGAGCAAATGCGGAAAACATTCGTGGCAGCGGGCTGGGACTTTACATTTGCAGACAGCTCATGCGCAAGATGAATGGAGAGATTTATGCGGAGATTGACGGTGACATCATCACCGTTACCACCGTTTTCACAAGAGCATGAATGATTGAGGAAACATTGATTAAAGTACAGAATTTACAAATAACAGCCATCAAAGAGCCAGACGCATAAGACGCAGAGCCGATGAACAAGTGAGCAAGCGAGCCCCTAAAACAAAACACCCTGTCAAAAGAAGACGTATCAGAACCGTGATAGGGAATCTGATTCAAATTGCCGGACATATCGGATCATAACGGTATATTAAATGAGAATGAAGTGATATCGCTTCTTGCCAAGGTTGGTGTGCAAGAGGGCAACGCAGTTTCTTGATATTGACAAGAATAAGCAGATGCTGACACCGGGCGGCTTGGGGACAATGGGATATGGTTTTCCCGCTGCAATTGGGGCGAAGCTTGGCAACTCCCATAAAGATGTAATTGTTATCTCTGGTGATGGCGGTATGCAGATGAAGATTCAAGAAATGGCGACTGCCATGGTCTATGAATTGCCGATTATTATCTGTATCTTGAATCATGGATGTTTGGGGAATGTACGGCAATACCAAGAATCATTGCTGCCCAGAATATACGCCTGATTTTATAGCGCTGGCAGAAAGCTACGGGGCGAAAGGCGTCCGTGTTACAAAAGCAGAGGATATAAAAACAGCTTTGATAAGTGCAAAGCAGAATACGAAAACACCTACGGTTCTTTAATTCATTATAGATAGGGAAATCAATGTCATGCCGATTGTCCCGCTAGGGAATGCCATGAATGACATGTTAAGTCAAGCGTTACACGGAATTTTTTGTTTGGAAAATGAACACATTTGTGCTATCCTTGAATTGGAGTTTTTTATCTCAGGGGAGCCATGCGGGCGATTCCATGAAAATGAGTTTGTTGCAATATGTGTACATATTCGGTGATATGGTTTGCTTTCGGATGCGGGCAGGGAAATATCAGTTATATCATGGTAGCAGAAGTATGGAGGCGATATTCTTGATGCAGCGCTTGACACATATGACAAAGCTGATTTCGATGCATATAAATACGGTGACAACGGCTTCGGTATTGAAAAAACGAAAACAGAAATTAGGAGGATATCGTTAGATGGATGAAAATTTTTGGAAGGATGCCTATCAAGATACTTGGGAAAGATCATCAAGCAGAGAAAAGTGGCTTATGGATTATCTAGAGAAGGTGGCGGGTGTAAAGTGCCAGGAATCGGGGTTAGGCGCTGGTTCTTCAAACTATATATCTGGAAGCGCCGCGAGAAATGGACGTCAAAAAGGGGATGCGGATTTTGTGGTAGAAGGCACAAATATTTATGTTGAAGTGACTGGGCCTTTGGTAGAATCGGTGCAATCTTCAGATCCGTTATGGTTTCGGCCAGATAAACTCAATAATGCCATTAAAAATGCTACCCATGAAGTGTTTCTCGCCCATCATTGTATGTCCGCTGATTTGTGGCGGGTGATACATGTTGATCAGGAATTTAAGCAAAGATTCCGGGCATATGGATTTAAGGTCGTTACCCCAAATATCCGAGGCCTCAAAGAGCGGTATGTTGAAATTGAAACAAATGACAGATGCGTCCGGAAACTGGATGATCTTGTAGCCTACATTAAAAGAGCAAAGGAGATGTAGGCAAATGGATAAAATGAGGATGAGGACGAACAATATCGTAAAAAGCAACATTGACGCAATCTGCGGACTGTTTCCCAATTGTATTACCGAATCCCAGGATTGCAATGGAGAGACTGTAAAAGCAGTTAATTTTGATTTGCTTCGCCAGATGCTGTGTGAACAGGAAATAGAAGGCAAGGAAATATATGAGTTTACATGGGTTGGAAAAAAGAAGGCTGTTATGGAAGCAAATAAACCGATTACAAAAACCTTGCGCCCAGTCTTGGATGAGAGTATCAATTGGGATACGACAGGGAATGTGTATATAGAAGGGGACAATCTTGAAGCCCTTAAATTACTGCAAGAGAGTTATCTTAAGCGGGTTAAATTCATATATATTGATCCACCGTACAATACCGGAAGCGACTTTGTATATAAGGATAATTTCCATATGTCTGCAAGTGAATATGATGAAAAAGGCGGGTTGATAGATGAAGAGGGCAACCGCCTTTTTCGGAATACGGATAGCAACGGCAGGTTTCATTCTGATTGGTGCAGCATGATTTATCCACGCCTGATGCTGGCGAGGAATCTTTTAAGGGACGACGGGGTTATATTTATTTCGATCGATGATCATGAGTTAGATAACCTAAAGAAAATCTGTGATGAGGTATTCGGATCTAGCAACTTTGTTGCAAATATGATATGGCAGTCGACAGCAGGATCAAATACTGGCACAGATATCGTTACTGTTACGGAAAACATCTTAATCTATACAAAAAAACGGAGTGAATTTACGTTTGATGGGATGCTTTCTGATGGGGGCTGCTATTCTTTATCAGATGAGTACGAACATGAAAGAGGGAAATACGCTCTGGATAAATTAGACAGGCGCCGGGTGGCAGGCCACTATTCGGAGGCATTGGATTATGGGATTGAAATGCCAGATGGTACGATGCGGTATCCAGGCGGTGGGAGTGAAAAATCGACAGAAGGCTGGAATTATCTTTGGAGCAAAACAAAGGTTCAATGGGGGATTGAAAATGGATTTATCGAGTTCAAGGAAACCAATGGAAAATGGAATGTTTACAATAAAAGATATGCGGACATAGACAATGAAGGGAATCCGATCGAAAGAACGGTTCCCTTTCGGAATCTGATTCCCTCAGATCAATGCAATACGGCGCAAGGTACTGCTGAGCTGAGAGGTTTATTTGGATTCAGGCCGTTTGATTTCCCGAAACCATCGGGGTTGGTTAAGCGGCTGCTTTTGACGGCAGTTAGAAGGGATAAGGAAGCTATTGTTTTAGACTTTTTTTCTGGGAGTGCGTCAACGGCGCAGGCAGTTATGCAGCTTAACGCGGAAGACGGCGGTAATAGAAAATTTATATTGGTACAGTTTCCAGAAAAAATAGCGGAAGGAAGTGAAGCATGGGAGAACGGATATTCAAATATTTGTGAGGTTGGAAAAGCGCGCATAAGAAAAGCGGGCGCCCAGATTTCATCTGAAATGCAGGCTTGTGCGGTAGATACTGGGTTTCGTGTATTTAGGATTGATACGTCAAATAGGAACGATGTCTACTATGCCGCAGGAGACTACACGCAAAATATGTTGTCCTTGCTGGAGAGTAATATCAAGCCTGATAGGACTTCGTTGGATTTGCTCTTTGGCTGTTTATTGGAATGGGGGCTTTTGCTCTCCATGCCATATACCTCAGAACGGGTGGACGGTTGTACTGTACATAACTATAATGACGGTGATTTGGTCGCGTGCTTTGATGAGGATATCCCGGTTTCTGTAATTAAGGAGATTGCAAAGCGCAAGCCCCTTCGTGCAGTGTTCCGAGACAGTAGCTTTGATGGCAGTCCTGCAAAAATCAATGTCGGCGAAATCTTCAAAATGCTTGCACCGGATACAAGGGTGAAGGTGATTTAAGGAGGAAAGCAAGATTCATGAGAATACAATACAAGCATCAGAAATTTCAGGAGGATGCAGCGAAAGCTGTTGTTGATGTTTTTGCAGGACAGCCATATTTAACCCCGGCTGATAGAATGGACAAGGGATATGGATACATGCAGCAGAGCCTGGCAGATGATGCTGATTATATTGGATGGAGTAACCAGAGGATTGTCCCAGAACTGAATGATCAGGTGATTTTAGAGCAGTTACAGAAGATCCAACGGGCAAATCGGATTGCACCGTCAAATAAGCTGGAAGGAAGAAGCAATGGCTATAATCTCACGATAGAGATGGAAACGGGGGTTGGTAAGACTTACACCTACATAAAAACGGTGTTTGAGTTGAACCGTGCATATGGATGGAGCAAGTTTGTCGTTGTCGTTCCGAGCATTGCGATCCGCGAGGGTGTATATAAGTCCTTTGAGATGACGCAGGAACACTTCGCAGAAGAATATGGTAAGAAGATCCGGTTCTTTCTTTACAACTCTTCCCATCTGGCAGAGATAGATCGTTTTGCATCGGACAGTTCCATTAATGTAATGATCATCAATTCCCAGGCATTCAATGCGAGAGGCAAGGATGCCAGGAGGATCTATATGCAACTGGATGAGTTCCGTTCCCGCAGACCGATTGATATCATTGCGAAGACAAATCCAATCCTGATCATTGACGAGCCGCAATCGGTAGAGGGCAAGCAGACGAAGGAAAACCTGAAGCAGTTTCAGCCGATGATCACACTTCGCTATTCGGCTACGCATAAAAGCGATAGCATTTACAATATGGTGTATCGTCTGGATGCTATGGAGGCATATAATAAGCGCCTAGTGAAGAAGATTGCGGTTAAGGGGATTACTGGAACCGGAAGTACGGCAACAGACAGTTACCTGTATTTAGAAAGCGTCAAGCTTTCGAAAGGCGATCCGGTAGCTATGCTTCAGTTTGAGATCAAGATGGCAAACGGGGTTTTGAAGAGAAAGAGCAGGATCGTAACAGAGGGAGACAATCTTTATGATTTTTCCAACGGTCTGGAAGAGTATAAGGATGGTTTCGTTGTGAGCCGTATTGATGGACGTGATGATTCTTTAGCGTTTCTAAACGGGATAAAAATTTATGCTGGCGACGTGATGGGAGCGCTGGATGAAGAACAGTTCCGCAGGATACAGATACGTGAAACGATTCTTTCTCATTTGCAGAGGGAGAGGCAACTGTTTAACAAGGGGATTAAGGTGTTGTCTTTGTTCTTCATTGATGAAGTGGCAAACTATCGTGAGTATGATGCATCCGGCAACCCGGCTAATGGAAGATATGCTATGATGTTTGAGGAAGAGTATGAGGATATTTTGGACAGTATGCAGATATCCTTAGGAGAGGATGGATATAACAAGTATCTTCAGTCCATTCCGGCAGCAAAGACCCATGCTGGATATTTCTCTGTTGACGGCAAAGGGAAGATGATCAATTCCAAGGCCAGAAGGAAAGAGGCTGCTTCTGATGACGTCAGCGCTTATGAACTTATTATGAAGAACAAGGAACTGCTCCTAGACCGTGATCCGGAGAAATCGCCCGTCCGTTTCATCTTTTCACATTCAGCGTTAAGGGAAGGCTGGGATAATCCAAATGTCTTCCAGATCTGTACGCTAAAGCAAAGCGGCAGCGGCGTCCGCAAGCGTCAAGAAGTCGGACGTGGGCTGCGTCTATGTGTCAATCAGAATGGAGAACGTATGGATGCCAATGCGCTTGGCAATGACGTCCACAATGTGAATGTGCTGACTGTTATTGCAAGTGAAAGTTATGATTCTTTTGCAAAGGGGCTTCAGGAAGAGCTTGCAGAGGTTGTAGCTGACAGGCCAAGGGCTGTTACTAAGGAACTGTTTGCCGATCACGTTGTTAAGGACGATCAGGGGAATGAGGTTGTTATCACCAGCGGCATTGCATCTGCCATTTATTTTGATTTGGTGGTAAATGGATATGTCAATAAGCAGGGGGAACTTACGGATACGTATTACGAAGCTAAGGCGAATAGAGAGATCAAGGTAGCAGAGGAAGCAAGAGATATTGCTGCTGGCGTTATCGCGATCATTGATTCCATCTACGACGGTAAGGCAATGCAGCCTGAGAATGCCCGCAGCAACCATGTGGAGCTGCAGGTGGATGAAAAGAAGCTAAACAGTAAAGAGTTTCAGGCTCTGTGGTCAAGGATCAATGCGAAGTCTGTGTATGTGGTGGATTTCGATACGGATGCGTTGATCAGGAAGTCAATTGCTTCCCTGAATGCAAAGCTTCGGGTAGCAAGGTTATATTTCCAGGTTGAGAGCGGTGCGATGGATACCATCCAGTCAAAAGAGGATCTGGCGGAAGGGGCTTCCTTTGTCAAAAAAGAATCCGCAAGTTATGGGGTATCCGTGGCTGCAAATTCCAATGTGAAATATGATCTGGTTGGAAAGCTGGTGGATGGAACCGGGCTTACGCGGAAGGATATCATTGCTATTTTGCAGGGGATCCAGAAGGCAGTATTTGATCAGTTTAAGGATAGTCCAGAAGAATTTATATCCAAGGCTGCTCAGATAATCAATGATCAAAAGGCAACTGCGGTGATTGAGCATATTTCGTATGATGTTTTGGACGAGCGGTATGGAACAGATATCTTTACGGATCGGGCCATCAAGGGCAAGCTGGGGATCAATGCAATGGAAGCGAAGAAGCATTTATATGATTATATTGTATATGATTCTTCGAATGAGCGTGGCTTTGCGGCGGATCTGGATGCGGATACGGATGTCGCTGTATATGTAAAGCTGCCGGATGGGTTCTATATCTCTACCCCAGTGGGGCGTTATCATCCGGACTGGGCGGTTGCCTTCCAGAAAGGCAGCATTAAGCATACTTACTTTGTGGCAGAGACGAAGGGTTCCATGGATTCGATGCAGCTAAGGCTGGTTGAGGAAGCTAAAATCCACTGTGCGAGAGAGCACTTCAAGGCAATCAGTGGAGGGAATGTTGTTTATGATGTTGTGGACAGCTATGCGTCGCTGATGGAGAAGGCAATGAGATAGAAGCTATTTCCATTGGGAAATCCATAGGGCAGGAGCGGTTGGCGGCGAAAATGGGCAAAAGATAAAGCAGAAGACGCCAGATTGATCCATCTGGCGCCTTCTGGCTTATTCTTGCAAGCTCTCTTCTGTTACTGTCCTGACATCTGTTTTTCTTGGGCTTCGATCATTTTCTTCACCATATAGCCGCCAACAGAACCATTCTGCCTGGAAGTTAATTCTCCGTTATAACCGTCCTTCAAAGGTACGCCGATTTCATTTGCAACCTCAAATTTGAATTTGTCAAGGGCGCTTTTTGCTTCTGGAACTACTGCTTTGTTTGATGAATTAGACATATCGTTACCTCCTGTTGTCTTTTGTTGCCGGCTGTATTTCCTGCCGGATCCACCTTGCGGTGGCTTGTAACTGGTTTGTAACTCACTTGTTACAATCCTATTATATGCAAGGCGAACAGGATTAGACATGCAGTTCTTTCCGGAATTAACAAAAAAAACCAATTTAATCCGAAACCGTCTTTAGCCCGGAAATATCCGGGGAAGCCACAAGGGAATAATTCGTGTAATACACGACGAAGCCAGGTTTGCTGCCGTTTGGCTTTTTGACATGCTTGCGTTCTAGGTAGTCGATTTCCACCTTTTCGTTTTCCCGCCCCTTGGAGTAGTAAGCCGCAAGCTGCCCGGCTTCTTCAAACGTACGGTCGGGAAGCTCTTCTCCATTTGTTTTCACTACGACATGGGAACCAGGGATGCCTTTTGCATGGAACCACCAGTCGTTCCCGCTGGCGAATTTGAACGTAAGTTCTTCGTTCTGGAAGTTGTTTTTCCCGACATAGATATGGAAGCCGTCTGAGGAAATATAGTGGAACGGCTTGCTTTTTACCTTTTCTTTTTTTCCAGTGTGTTTTTTCTTGATATAGCCAAACCGTGTCAGTTCTTCTTTGATCTGCGTCAAATCGTCTTCCGATACCGCAATATCGAGGGCGGTGGAAATGGAATCCAGATGCAGGATTTCATCCCTGGTTTCCTGGATTAATTCAATAAGCGCTTCATACGTACGCTTTAATTTGTTGTAGCGGTCAAAATATTTCTGGGCGTTTTCTAGCGGCGTAAGCTGGGCGTCTAAAGGGATGGTAATGGTTTTGCCGGTATAGTAATCCAATGCTTCTAATTGCGTTGCGCCTTCTGGCAGCCCATACCCATACGTGTGGATCAGTTCCCCGTATACTTTATATTTTTCCCGTTTTTCGGTGTCTTTTAATTGTTTTTGCTGTAAGTCGTATTTTTTCCTTTCCCGGTCTAACACGGTGGAAACAATTTTGCGCAGATCCGCAGATTTCTGGCGGATCCTTGTGTAGCTGTTCTTAGCGGCGTAATACGTCTCTAAGACCTTGGAAATGGATGGGTAATGTTCGGTAGAATAGTCTTCATACTGCTTTAGTTCTACTGCGGAAAAATCAATGGGTTCTTTGCCGTTCCTTATAATGTTCGGTACAAACCTGCCTTCCTTGATATCTTCCATCAGCCAGGAAAAGTGGTGGTACAGGTGTAGCTTTTCTTCTTCCGAAAGCGCGGCCATTGGGCGGTCGGCGTCGACAGAAGCGCGGAAACAAATCTCTGAGGCAATGACAGGGCTGATTCCCGTGTAAGTCGTATAAATTGCTTTCTGCACAGGCAAGGGTTTGGCGCAGGCTTGTGTAAGGAAGGATTCCTGAGTTGCTTCTAAGGGATTGTATTTCTCTTGTGTTTCTGGGATAAAATAATCCCTTCCTGGCAAGACTTCCCGGACAGAGCTGACTTGTGCGGAAATGTGCTTGATGCTGTCGATGATTTTCCCATCTTCCTTACAGAAAATAAGATTGCTGTGCTTGCCCATAATTTCCACCACCAGGGTCTTCTGGCAGGGATCGCCCAACTCATTGAGGTGCTCGATTTCAAAATTGATGATGCGTTCCATATGCGGCTGGGAAATACGGGTGATTTTCCCATTTGCGATATGCTTGCGCAGCAGCATACAGAAATTCGGGGCAGTCAAAGGGCTGGGCTTATTTTCATTGGTCAGATAAACCAGCGGGAGGGATGCGCTTGCGGATAATACAAGCCGCACTTGCCCCTTCGCGCCTTTTATTGTCAGCAGCAGCTCGTCTTGTTCGGGCTGTGCAATTTTGCTGATCCTGCCATTTAGGATAGTATCGTTTAATTCTTTTACTAAACTTGCGATTACGGTTCCGTCAAATGCCATACGTATCTCCATTCTATCGTTCAGATTCCAAAAGTGTTTTTAGGTCTATGTTTCTTGATTATATCTTTTTTGGATGTGGCTGTAAAGCCTTTTGGATGCGTTAATCTTTCCTGCCGGATATCCGATATAGGTAATGTATGGAAATAACCGTTGGGTTCGTAAAATATGTTTTATTTCAAGGAGGAGATGAACGATGGATACAAATGGAATTGGAAACGCATATGCAGCGCAGGCGGCAGCCGAAGCGTCGTCGGCAGCAAAAACAAAGAACACAGGCAAAGTGACGAAGCCAAATGGGCAGAAAGAAATTGGGAGTCCACAATTAAGCGAGAAGGCGCAGAAATATTACAACCAGCTACGGAAGAAATATTCCAATATGGATTTTATCCTGGTAAGTTCGGATAAAAAGGCGGAGGTGCAGGCGAATGCTGCCAAATATGCTGGGAATAGCAGCCTGGTTGTGCTGATTGACGAAGAGAAAATAGAAAAAATGGCAGAGGACGAGTCCTACCGCAAGAAGTATGAAGGCATTATCAGCGGCGCAACGGCAAAGTTTGCCCAGATGAAGAGTAATTTAGGGAACAATGCAAGCTGCGTAAAGACGCTTGGTATGAGTTTTGACAAGGACGGTACGGCTTCTTTCTTCGCAGTCGTTGATAAATCGCTTGCAGCCCAGAAAAAGCGGATTGAGAAGAAGGCTGCCCAGAAGGCGGAAGACAAGAAGCAGGCTGCAAGGAAGGAAGAGAAGAGGCGGACAGAAGAGAAATGGAAGGAAAACGTAAAGAACCCTTCCGAAAGTTCCGATACGGTTACGGTAACCGCTTCTTCCTGGGAGGATCTTTTGAAAAAAATTGGCGACACCATTACCATGGCAAGGGCGGATTCCGTGCAGTCGCAGCAAGAGCGTTATGTTGGGCAGAGGTTTGATTCTGCCATCTAACTGGATAAAGAGTATGGATGGGGCTTGGCAGCATGAGGTGTTGCCAAGCTTTTCAAACGTTACGCCCTTTTCGGAGGAAGAGGGCGAATATAACTGGTAGTTGTGGAGGGAAAACATGGGACAGTACAGACATTCCGTTCAATATTATGAAACAGACCGCATGGGGATTACGCACCATTCCAATTATATCAGATGGATGGAGGAAGCACGGACAGGCTTTTTAAGGGAGCTTGGATGGGATTATGATAAGTTGGAAAAGCTGGGGGTTGTATCGCCTGTTACGGCCATCAATTGCAAGTATAAAATGAGCACTACGTTTCCGGATGACGTATTTATTTCTGTGTCGGTAGCGGAATTTAAAGGCGTGCGTTTAAAGCTTCGTTATGTTATGGAGAACGCTGCTGGGACATGTGTCTGCGAGGGGGCGTCGGAACATTGCTTCCTAGATAAAAATGGAAATATAGTAAAGATGCACAAAGAATATCCGGAATTTTACCATATCTTAACATCTCTTGCAGAAAGCGGCCGGTAGGGCTTGGTTGCTACATCCAAAGGGCGGATCATACGGCCTGGATGGCAAAAGGAAGGGGCTGTTCCATTTGGGACGTATGACGTGTTTTGGCTCCCTTATGCAGCGGCTTCTTCCTCTTGCATTCCTGGCAGGTTAGGTTTTCACATTCCTAAGCAATCGGGCATATTACGCCAAATCTGCCGTCTTAATTATTTATGCTTGCCTGTCCGGCTTGTATTTAACATATCAATCTCCAATGGGCTTGGCTGTGCAAATGCAGATTGCGGCAGGAAGTTGTAGACATCCAGGTAGGAGTCTAGTTCCGCACTGTTCTGCGGCGGCCTTGGTACGGCTCCGGTGCAGTCTGTGGCGGAGCTTGCCTTCAGGTAGTCATAATTGTCTGTGAGATCTGGCACAGGATGCTTGTTTCCCTTTGTTTCGCTTGTATCCATAAAAATCCCTTCTTTCTGTTTTTGTCTTTTGCAAGCCATGGTCTTACCAGCAGGCTGTTCCCAGAGCGTTCTAAGACGTAGCTGCTGATAAAGCTTTGCAAGGATAGTGTTTGGAAAAATACGCTTCTTATACATGGTTCCATAGGTTTGACTTTTGCACGTTAAATCGTTATAATGGAGCAAGCGGCGCATATGCCAGAAAGCGCACAGAATGGAGGGACATATGAAAATATCAGAAATATTAAAAGAAAATGAGGTTACAATAAGCTGTGAGCTTTTCCCACCTAAGAAAGGTTCTGAACTTGCAAAAGCCCGTGAGCTGGTACGCGAGATGGCGGCTTTGAAGCCTTCTTTTATCAGCGTGACGTATGGGGCAAGCGGCGGGATCAGCGAGCATACGGTGGATTTGGTCAATGAAGCCCAAAATGAGAACAAGGTTCCAGCTCTTGCACATTTGACCTGCGCTTCTTCTGACCGGAAGAAAATCAAAGAGGTGCTAAAACAGCTACAAGATAAAAAGATTGAGAATATTTTAGCGCTCCGTGGGGATATCCCGGCGGATTTGGATTTCCCGCTGCCAGATCAGTACCACCATGCTAGTGAATTAATTGAGGAAATCAAGGCGTTTGGGGAGTTCTGTATCGGCGGCGCTTGTTACCCGGAAGGGCATCCGGAAGCGGAAAGCATGGAAGGGGATATTGACAACTTAAAACGGAAGGTAGAAGCAGGCTGCGAGTTTTTGACGACGCAGATGTTTTTTGATAATAACATCCTCTATAATTTCCTATACCGGACTTTGAAAAAGGGAATTGAGGCGCCGGTAATTGCGGGGATTATGCCTGTGACGAATGTAAACCAGATCAAACGGATCTTATCGCTTTCCGGCACGATGCTGCCGCAGCGGTTCCGTGCAATCGTGGAACGTTTTGCTGACAGCCCGCCTGCGTTGAAGCAAGCAGGCATTGCCTATGCTACGGAGCAAATCATAGACTTAGTTGCAAACGGTGTGGGCCATGTGCATATTTATACGATGAATAAGCCGGATGTGGCTGGCGCAATCCTAAAGAACCTTTCTGAAATATGTAACTGATAACGTATGCGGCGCAATGCCGTGAGGGATAAGGAAGGATATGCCGCATGATGATAAACAGGAGAGAAACGCTCCGCTATTTGGGGATCCAGGGGCAGCAAGCAGATGATAAGACCCTTCGTCTCGTGGAAGAAGTGGAGATGGAATTATCCCAGAGCATACAGCAAAAAAGCATTTACCAGGAATATCCGTGCAGCGTATCTGGGCATACGGTACATCTGGGGGGGCTTCTAATCGTTAGCGCAGACCTTGCTAAGAACCTAAAAGGCTGTAGCTACGCCGTGCTTTTAGCCGCTACAGTGGGACGTGCAGCAGATTTTATGATACGGAAATACTCTGTTACAAATCTTGCAAAGGCGGCGGTCGTACAAGCAGCCGGAGCCTCATGTATTGAAGCCTATGTAGATCAGATAGAACGTGACATCCAAAAATACGCTGGCAGACGGGGGCTTTATCTAAGACCGAGGTTCAGCCCAGGGTATGGCGACTTCGCATTGGAATACCAGAAAGGGATATTTGCGGTGCTAGAATGTAGCAAACGGATTGGGCTCACATTGACGGAGGGGAACCTTATGATGCCGTCCAAATCGGTAACGGCTGTGATTGGGCTTACGGAGGACGCCAAAAGATCGTGTTATCAGCATTCTTGCGCGCAATGTGGGATGGAGGAATGTGGGTTTCGGGAAACGGATATGACAGCCCCTACAGACGGGGCGCCCACATGTTGATAGATTGGAGATGGCCATGAACTTTAAACAACACCTAGGAACGGAACTTCTCTTTTTCGATGGAGCTATGGGCACCATGCTCCAGTCGCAGGGCTTACAGCCAGGCGAACTGCCAGAGCTTTGGAATATCACAAAGGAGGATTGTATCCTCAATGTCCATAAAAGCTATTTAATGGCAGGCTGCAATATCATAAAAGCAAATACCTTTGGCATTAACCGCTTTAAAATGAAGGATACGGGGTATACCTGCGAAGAATTAACGGAAAAAGGCATACAGCTTGTAAAGCGCGCGATTTCAGAAACTGGGAAGAAGGCTTATACTGCGCTTGATATCGGTTCATTGGGCAAGCTATTAGAACCTTTGGGCGATCTGTCCTTTGAGGAGGCTTACCGCGCGTTTTGCCAGGTCTGCATAGCAGGGGAACAGGCAGGCGCCGATCTGTGCCTGATTGAAACAATGAACGATACGTATGAGATCAAAGCGGCTGTCCTTGCGGCAAAGGAAAATACGCGTCTTCCCATTGTCGTCACCATGGTATTTGACGAATCCGGGACGCTTCTGACGGGCGCCGATATGGAAGCTGCCGTTGCCATGTTAGAGGGGCTCCGTGTGGACGCCATTGGGTTAAACTGTGGATTTGGGCCGGATGTTATGAAAGGGTTCCTGCCAAAGCTGAGGGAGATTTCTTCGCTGCCCCTTGTGCTGAACCCGAATGCAGGACTTCCAGTTGTTGTGGACGGAAAGACTTGCTTCCATGTAGGGCCGCAGGAGTTTGCGGCTGTCATGAAGGAGATTGCAGCAGACGGGATTTCTGTTATGGGCGGCTGCTGCGGGACAACGCCGGCTCATATAAAGGCGTTGGTGGAAGCCTGCAAGGGGATGAAGCCGATGAAGGTAACGGAAAAACACCGTTCGGTGGTATCCTCTTATACCCATGCCGTCGTGTTTGACGAGCATCCTAAGATTATCGGGGAGCGTATCAACCCAACAGGGAAATCACGCTTTAAGCAGGCGCTGCGGGAAAACGATTTGGAGTATATTTACAAGGAAGCGCTTGCCCAGCAGGACAAGGGAGCGCATATCCTAGACGTCAATGTCGGCCTGCCGGAGATTGATGAAGTAGAAATGATGAAGGCGGCTGTTACCGGGATCCAAGGGATTACAGGGCTTCCTTTGCAGATCGATACTTCCGATGGAAGGGCGATGGAGGCTGCAATGCGGTTTTACAATGGGAAGCCGCTGTTAAATTCCGTGAACGGCAAGCAAGAGTCCATGGATATGGTCTTCCCATTAGCCGCGAAATATGGCGGCATGGTGGTATGCCTGACCCTGGATGAAAATGGGATCCCACAGACAGCGGAGGGACGTATCCAGATTGCAAGGAAAATCATTCAGGAAGCCGCGAAATATGGCATTGGGAAGGAAGATTTGCTGATAGATACGTTAACAATGACGATAAGCACCGGGCAGGAAAATGCAGCGGCCACGTTAGACGCCCTTCATTACGTACGCCATGAGCTGGGCGTGCATACGACGCTTGGCGTGTCTAATATTTCGTTTGGGCTGCCGCAGCGGGAAAAGGTCAATACCGCTTTTTTCACAATTGCTTTGTCGCAGGGGCTGAGCGCAGGGATCATCAATCCAAACAGCGACGCCATGATGGCGGCGTACCATGCATACTGCGCCTTAAACGGCAGCGATCCCCAGTGCAGCGGTTATATTTCTTTGTATTCACAGCAGGATGGAGAGAGGAAAACGGCTCCTGCTACGACGGGGGAGGTTACCTTATACGGAGCGGTTGTAAAAGGGCTGGTGGAAAGTGCGTACCAGGCGGCAAAAAAAGAACTGGAAACGAGAAAGCCGCTGGAGGTGATTGATGAGGAATTGATTCCGGCGCTGGATCAGGTAGGGCAGGGGTTTGAAAAGAAGACGGTCTTCCTTCCCCAGCTTTTGATGAGCGCCGATGCTGCAAAGGCAGGGTTTGACGCAATCAAAGAGCATTTGAAGGCAAGCGGGGATGCTTCCGCTTCCAAGGGGACGGTTGTGATTGCCACCGTAAAGGGGGATATCCATGATATTGGGAAGAATATTGTGAAGGTCCTGTTGGAAAATTATGGGTTCCAGGTCATTGATCTGGGTAAGGACGTCCCGCCAGAAGCTGTGGTGGAGGCAGCAAAAAAGCATTGCGTAAAATTAGTAGGCTTAAGCGCGCTTATGACGACTACCGTAGCCAATATGGAAACTACCATAAAGATGCTGAAGCAAGAACTGCCAGATTGTAAAGTGATGGTCGGCGGGGCAGTCTTGACGCAGACGTATGCGGATCAAATCGGCGCGGATTTCTATTCCAAAGACGCAATGGGATCGGTCCGTTATGCAAACGGGCTGTTTTGCCAGGGGTAGTATTAGCCGGACGTACAGCAGGCAGAATACCAGAACGCTCTAACACCTTTCTGAATATATTAGTTAAAAAGAAAGGAGTTGGGGCGTTTGCATTTTAAGTGGATATGTTTTGCAGTTTGTGCGGCAATTGTAGCGCTGCTTGTTCTATTTTGCTGTTGGAGATGTTATTGCCGTAGGAAGGCAAGGCGTCTGGTCAGGGAGCAGCGGGATTATATCAAAATCAGGGAAATCAACCAGGCTTTGGGGCCGTTTGGATTTGCATATTATGCTGGCAAGGATATCTTTTGCTCCTTAGAGGATGCCTGGCAGCGTGATTTTGGCTATGGGAAAATATATGATACCATGGCTCCGTTTATGAATATGGAAATTGATTGCGAGCCAATTTATTTCCACTATGGGGGAAAGCGTTGGCTGGTGGAGTTCTGGAAAGGCCAGTATGGGATTACCACAGGGGCGGAAATCGGGATTTACTGGCACGAGGGAGGAGATTATGAGATACCGCCAGAGGAACTGTTCTACCACTGTGTTCCGCAAGAGCAGGAAATCCCGATGCGTATGGCTCTTTATAAGAATGGGAAGCTTTTGTTTGGCAGGAACCAGAGGCATTGGTGGCTGACAGGGTTTGTCCTGGGAGAGTTTTCTTATCCAGGGGAATTGATGCTGGAGACGTCCATTACCCTAGAGGAGCCTGGGATGCTGGAGGCCTTTTTGGAGGGCTGCTACAATGCTGGTTATAGGCAAGAGGACTTGCATGTCCGGTGCAATACGGTATCCTTCTGTTTCTACCATCCCAAACAGGAGCAAAACATCTGCTGCTGTAGGCTGTATCAGAGGTATATCCAATGGCAGAACCGCCATAACTGTAAGCTGTATGATCGTGTGTCAAGGCCTTTTACAAGGACGGTTGATAAGCTGTATTACCTGATGAAGGCGTACCCAAGGATATTTGCGCTGCTTACGAAGACAGGAAGGGCGGCGCTTGGGAAAAAAGGGAAGCGGATTGCATTAGAACGCCCAGTCAATCTGAGGACTTGGAATAACCGTTAAAGGGAAGGGACGATGAAAAGGACTGCAAAAAGGCTGGATCGTGCATATGAGAAAGCGCTGTGCCTGCCGCTCCACAAAAACAGCCGGATTGTGCTGATGAGCGATTGCCACAGGGGCGTAGGGAATTGGGGGGATAACTTCCTGCCAAACCAAAATTTATTTTATGCAGCGTTGCAGTACTATAACCAGAGAAGGTTTATCTATATTGAATTAGGAGATGGCGACGAACTGTGGGAGAACCGGGACTTAGGTGAGATTGTACGGATCCATAGCGATCAGTATGGATTGATGGAGCAATTTTATTGCGACGGCCGTTTCCATATGATTTATGGCAACCACGATCGGAAAAAGGCGCAAGGGAAATGCTTCCAGGACGCATGCAGCCGGTACGGCTGTAAGAAGGAGAAACGGGGGCAGGCGATGCTTGCGGGTTTGAAGGTTCAGGAGGCAATCCGCCTGCAGGATAGGCAGAGCAACGTGGAATTGCTTTTAGTCCATGGGCATCAAGGGGATTTGTGGAACGATACGCTTTGGAAGCTTACGCGTTTTTTGGTGCGTTATCTATGGAGGCCATTGGAACTGGCTGGGTGCAAGGATCCGACCAGTGCGGCGAAAAATTACCAGAAAAAAGAAAGGATAGAAAAACGTCTGGCTGCATGGGCCAGGCGCCATGAGACGATTCTGGTGGCGGGGCATACGCACCGTCCGGTTTTCCCAAAGCCAGGGGAAGGGTATTACTTTAACGACGGAAGCTGCGTACATCCAAGGAATATCACCGCCCTGGAAATAGAATGCGGGAAGATATCGTTGGTGAAATGGAGCATGAAGGTACGTGAAGATAACATGGTGTACATTGGGCGGGAGGTGTTAGAAGGATCTGTTTCCTTGGGAGAAATCGTAACAACCCAGAATATACCAGAACGGTTTTGAACCATAAAAAGGGCTGCCGTATGGAAGGGCAAAGATACCAGGTATGGTATCTCTTCCAAAACGGCAGTTTTTTTATTTCCTATGAAATAAAAACGCTCCGCGAGGATCGCGCTGCGGCGGTAAAGAACCATGTTGCGCATTGAACTTTTTTTAATTTTTTACAATAAGATGCAACTTTTTGGGCAGTTTTATCATCTAATTAATATAAATAGAACAAGGAATACAAATACGTATCATAAGTATTAGAAAATCTTGGAATATATTTTTGGGTGAATATGCTAAAAACAAGGTAAGACATGCCCTGTCAGCTTGCTACGGGGTATTTGGCTGATACCATAAGAAATTCTTAAGAATTATCGAAGGAAATAATAAAGGGAGTTATGGTATCCTTAAGGTAAGACAGGAAGGAAGAAGGGAAATTCTTCCGCCGAGGGATAATATTCATCCATGATAGAGAGGAAGGCAGGTGCTTGGAATGAAGATTGGGAGAGAGAATGTCGTTATGCAATTACAGTTTCATAATGGGAAAGCATTGGAATTTCTAATTGCAGAGCATGGGGAACGGCTGATATCTATTGTTAGGAAGCATTTATTTACATTGCCGCATCTGCAACAGGAATGTCTGGAACATACGATTATGGCAATTTGGGATCACATTGACAGCTTTGATACGCACAATGAGTTTGAGAACTGGATCGGTTCGGTGGCGCGTTACCATTGTTTGGAGTTTTTAAAGACTTACCAAAAGGAAGCGACCATTGCATGGCTGATTGAGAAAGAAATCGCAGAAGAAAAAGAGATGATGGTAAGCTTCCTGAACCCACAGGAACAGGAATTATTCTATCGGTTTTACGTCGGGGAAGATTTGGGCAAAGCGGCAAAGAAAGAGATAGGGCTGCCATATGAAGATATCTATGATTTGCTGAACCAGATTGATACCGATATCTTTGAATATGAGAAGGAACAGATGTCAAAGGAAGAGAAGGCGCATCTTTTCCATAAGCTAGAGGAGCGGCTAAACGGTAAGAGACGTAGATTTTCCCTAAAGAGGTATTTTGGGCATTCCTTCCGCAAGGCTGCGCCGATGAATTGCTGATATATGCCGCCCATAGCGGGCGGGGGTGCGAATAGGGCATAAGTAAATGCCAGGATTGCCCGGTGGTAGTTCCACGGGAATGCGATCCTGGCATTTTTGTGCTTAGAAGCATATGCTTAAGGTTCCTTTGGGAGGCTGCGCTGCTAAGCGGACATTGCCTGTGAGGCAGCGTCTGCCATAGGGATGATGCATTCGCGCAGCACGCCTTTGACGTTGTATTCTAGTACGCCCAGCGGTTCATGGTGGATGAGTGAGAAGGACGTGCCTTCCTGGTATTCTATTTCTACTGGGAAGTCCAGTTTTTCCACCGTATGTGCCACATCCTCTTTTGCTACCGTACCATCGAGCGCAGTAATCTTAATCTGTACGTCCTTTCCATTAATTTCCATCAGGATCTGAAGGTCTTTCCCTTCGTTATTCGTCAAAGTAATGTTGGTATAACAGATGTTCCCTTTCATAGCGCCTACGTAAGTCCAGCCTGTAAGCGCCCGTATTTCCTCCATAATTTTGCCTACTGTCTTAAAAATCTGTTTCATCCTTATTATCCTTTCTATTTAGCAAAAATCCCGCGTTCGAGTTCTTCTCCTGCTGCGGTGCCCAGGCGTCTGTTGATCGCGAAGCGGCTTTTCCTAGGAGTAGTATACCGTATTTTCTTGGTCTTGTAAAATGAAAAATAAGAAGGAGCGGGTTTCTTTCCATTTTGTTGTTGCAGTTCATACGTTACAGTACTGCGAGGCAGGCTTTTCTACGTAAAATGCATCGACATTTTATGGAATGGATTATATAATGGAACCGATGGGATTTTGTATTCGAAGGGGAACGCTATTGCGCAGTCGTTGCTTATCCCAAAGGGCAGCTTCCAGAACTTGCATTCCCGGAGATTTTAGAACGGATCGGGTCAGCCAGCAAACGCAAGAGCCTGAAGTAGATCCCTGATTCATGTAAGGTTGCTGTTTACATTGATACAAAAAGGACTGTTGCAAACGACAGCGTTCTAGCAATGGATAAGAGGATCGGGAAGATACCGATACCAATCGCTGGAAGCATACGTTTTGCAACAGTTCTTTTGTGCCAGAAGAATATCCATTTTTTCGGTTCTTGTATTTAAAACAAGTTAGAAAAGATTTCTTCTAGAGGGATATGGAGATCGTCATAGAGCGACGCTTGTATCTCTTTTTTGGTTCCTGTGCGTTCGTGCTCTGTTAATCCAAGGCCGTCGGGGTAGAGTGCGTAAATTTCATCCAGGACATAGGTTCCATCTGACAGGATATAGGCTTCAATGGAACGTAACATTGGGTCGGCAATCCAATATTCTTTTACACCGGATTTTTCATATAAGTCTTTTTTATATCCCCTGTCGTTTTTGGCTGTGCCAGGGGACAAGACTTCTACCACCAGATCAGGCGCGCCATGAACGCCGTTTTCTTTTATAATATCCTGGTTACATACAATCATAACGTCTGGTATCACATGATCCTTTTCCGTAAGGTATACGTCCGTGCCATCTGCAAAGGCTTCGCATGATTTCCCCTTTAAGCAGTTGTAAAATGCAGCAAAAATCTTACTGGCTACCCGGTTGTGGTTTACAGAAGGGCGTGGGGACATTAAGACAATGTTGCCGTTTAATTCTTCTTCCCAAGGCTCTTCCTTATAAGCTAAGTTCCCATCCATATGTTTGCGTTCCTTTCTGTTTCTATGTATCATACCATATTTGGTTGAAAACATAAAGAGACTGCCGCAAAATAGATGTTGTATACAAGACCTTATTATTTCTTGATCTTTATGGACTTTGTTTTGCTGTAAGCGCCGTAAACCTTCGTCTTGCCAACCGTCTTATATGCGCGTATTTTGACGTAATATTTCTTTCCGCGCGACAGCTTCTTGGTGATGGTCTTGGATGTTGCCTTATTGGATTTTATGTACGTTGTCTTGGCTTTCTTAAAATTCTTGCTGGTGGAATAGCAGATCTGGTAACCGGACGCTTTCTTATCTTTGGCCCATTTGATGGCCATCTGCCCTTTCTTGCTGCTCTTTACGCTTTTTAAGGTAAGCTTTTTGGGCTTTACAGTAATTGTGATTTTCTTATCCGCAGCTTTGCTGTAATTCTGGCTGGCTGCGGATTTTATGGTTACGGTCGCCTTGCCGCAGCCAAGGATCGAAGCTTTCCCGTTGGATGATACTTTTACGACGGAAGCGTTGTTTACATGGTAGGTCAGTTTTTCCCCTTTGGCGGTCGATGCGCCCAGGGAGAACGCAGCGTTCCCATACGTCTTTTGGATGGATGTTTTCTGTACCTGGATGCTTTTTTGAGCCTTTTTTATGGTAAAGCTTTTGGTGACGCTTCCGGTGCACTTGCCAGGGATCGACCGGATGGCCACATATGCTGTACCAGCGTTGGTATTCCCTGTATAGGATATGGTATAATCCGTTCCTTCTGTTAAGGCCTTCCCACCCAACACTACGGTTACAGACGGTTTTTTTGCGCTCCCGTTGTATGTGAAGGAGGCCTGGCTAAGCGTTATGGCTGCATCCTTCAAATCTAAGAGGGTAGGGGCAGGTTTTTTTTCTAATGCATGGTATGCAACAGATAGCTGTTCCTTGGCGGTATCCACATCCGTCTGGGATGCGGCGGTATTGTTTAGGGTTTCCTGCGCTTTTTTCAGGGCATCCTGAAAGCGTGTGAAGCTTTCTGTGGTATAGCTGCCGCCGTCTGTAGCTTTTACTTCATCAAACAAAGCCTGCAGCGCCGTTTTATCTGCTGCGGTTGGGCCGGCGCCATCGTTTTTCAGGGATACGAGGAGAGTGGGCGCCATGGATGCGTCGGCGTTCTGGTTGCCCGTTGCGCCGTCCTTGCTGACAAAGGTGAGCTCATAGCCTTTTGTTTCATTGATGGCAAAGGAAATGGTAGATTGCCCTTCTTCCAAAGCCTGTATAAAATCTGTGACGTCGATGGAAACCCTTCTGCCGTCGATGGCCTGGCTTGCATTGTATTTATTGTCCTGCGCCATAATGACGTCGGAAGGCCCTTTTACGTTAAATTCGGCGGAGTCCCGGTAGCTGTTTTCTGTGGTGGCAAAGGTGGGGCGGGTGTTCCAGGTCACGCTGTCCTCCGACCAGTCTGTATTTGGGAGGACTGCCGCGCGGATCTGGTCTGTGCCAGTATCCCCACTGTTACGCCTTCCCATATAAGTCAGGCTAAGCTCTGCTGATTCTATCTTATCCAGCTTCCCTTGCAGGCTGGATACATCGAATTTCAGCAGGCCCATTTTTAAATCGTAATCGTCCTTTGGCGTTTTCGCTTCCCCTACATAGCCATATTCTGTAGGGCTTGCAAGCGCCTCAGAGGATATTTTCGCCCGGAAGTAATCACGGTTCCTGTTCCAGTCCTTTTCTGTTTTCCAGGTATGGAGCGTAGCATCTTCGATTGCAGGCAGGCTTTCTACTGTGACCTTTGAGGAACGTACCTGGATCTGTACGTTTTTGGTAACGCTTGTATAAGGATCCGAGGCAATAAATGCAATCACATATGTTTTTCCTACCTCTGCTTCGGTTAAGCGCCAGGAAAAACGCCCTGTTTTGGGATCAAAGCTTGCGCCTTCCGGCAGGCCTTCGGCCTGCAGGGCTACGGAGTCCCCAGGGTTTTCATCTGCGGCGATTACGTCAAATTCCAGCGTCTGGCCGTCTACCGCAAGGAAGCTGTCGGATTGCGGGGAGGTGAATACCGGGGCTTTGTTTTCTGCAAAATCAAACTCCTTATGCTGGACATTGCTCAGATCTAGCCGCATATCCGAAGTGGAGGTTACTCTTTTGCCGCCGACATATAAGTTTTTCATGGTCAGGTTCACGGTGTTGGTGACGCGGCATGCGGCCGCTGCGTTGGAGAACCAGCATCCGTCTAAGATGACTTCCTGGATGGGGGTTTTGGTAATGGTCTGCCCTGTGTAGCCGTCGGTATCGCCATTGAGATCGCTGCCTTTTCCCACGGCGTTCTGGGTGCTGCCATCACCGCCGTTAATGCTAAAATTATTCCCTACCCGGGAGGTATCGAAGGAACAATTGATGAATTTTAAGGTTTCGTAGCGGGGATAGATGTCCGTGGCGTTCTGTACGGTAATGCCGTGGCCGCCGCCCATAAACCCAAGCGCATTGAAGTTTTCAAAGGTGTAATTCTTAAGCTGGTAGCCATGGGCTTCATGCCCTAAGCGGATGCCGTTCCCGGCGCTGCAGCTCCACTGTAGGGTATCGCGGACATGGATGTTGTAGGAATCCTGGATATCCCAACGGTCGCAGTCTTCATTGTATGCTGCAAAGCCTGCCACGGCATTGGAAAAGCTTTGGAATTTTGCATCATTTGCGTTGTTCTCCTGCGGCTTGAACGAGGATAGCCCGAATTCTTTATTGAAGAAATCCTTTTTTTCTGGGGAGAACCAACGGCTGGGGTTATAATGGCCGGAAGCGAAGCAGTCGTCGTTGCCCAAGGTGAATGCGCCGTTGATGGATAGATCCTGCGAGCTAGCCATATCTGTCCCATCGCCCCATGCCATTGGGTAAGGGGTCAGCCCCTTGATGTTGTTCAGGCTGATCTGCTTGCCGCTGTGGGCTTCCCAGTTCCACTGTTTGGCATTACGCATATAAGTGTCGTTAAATGTGATGTCCTTGGAACGCACGATCATAACGCCTGCCTGGTGGCAGCTCATATATGCGTCGTTGCGGTCGCCGCTTACGTTCCCGTTCTGTTTCCAGTAGTTTTCTACGCCGTTCCCATCAAACATCCCGCGTCCGGATACCGTGATGCCTTCCGAATCCCAAATCCCGATGGCTGGCTCCATTGCCTCTGCGCATGCCTGGATGCGGTTTTTCAAAAGCGCGCCTTCTTCTAGGTAGATGGTTACGCGCTTGCCACTGCGGCCGCGGATTTCAAGGCCGGCATACGTATAAGTCCCATTTGGGAAATACAAGGTATCCAGGCCTTCTGTCGCATAGATTTTATCTAAGGCAGCCTGGAAAGCATAGCTCATGTCTTCCGAAGACATCCGCCGCTGGTTGGGGTAGCGGACATTTACCGATGTAGCGTCTACAAGGCTTCCAGAGGTATGTGGGAAGGTATAAGAGGTTTCGTTTGCCGTCCCTTTGGAAAGCGTAACCGTTGTTTCCCCGGCAGCGACTGGCTGCTGGGCGTCCTGGTTGGGATGCTCTGCAAGGTATTGTGCTGCAAATTCCTTGAAATTAAGTACGTTGGCGTCTGTTACGTTTGGCGCGCCTGTTTCTAACGGATCGTTGATAATTGCAAGATAGGGCTGCCCCGCCTGGTTATTGGCGTCGCCGTTAATCATAACGATCACGGAGTTTAGGCCTGCTGCTTCCGACATGGAAAAGGTCAAGGTGCGTTTATCCTCGCTGACATGCAGGCGTTCTTGTGGGTAATAGCGTTCTGGATAGACCTTTACCGTGTTGATCTCCTGGTTTACTGTAATGGTAAATTCTGGCGTGCGGGTATTTGAAGCAAAACGGGCAATGTCAAAATTGTGCCCTTTCTGGCTGTACTCCACGACGGGGATATCGGTCTTGTCTGCCTTTAACGAATACTTCCTGGACATAACGTCTGGGGATTCGTTGATATCAGGCGTGTCAGGGTTATCCCCCGTTGGCGCGTATACATGGATCTGGCTGCCTGCCCCTGCTGCAAATACGGCGTGTGGCTGCTCCATAGCCCCTGTGGCAGGGATGGTCATGACGGCGGATAAGATAAGAGCCAATGCCTTGGATTTCCAAATCTTGGTTTTCATGGTTTCTCCTCCTTGGAATAAAGTTTTGGAACGGAACGTTGCCGTTGCCTATCATCACTTCGGTTAACTCCTATTATAAGCATGGAGTTTTGGAAAATAAACCATATTTCTTAGCGGTTGAGCATATTTCTTAGCATTCGGACCGCTTCTCAAACGTTATTCATCATGGGCGATCCCATATTGCTTCCGGTATTCCTTTGGGCTGACGCCGACCGTTTGCTGGAACGCTTTTGCAAAGTGGCTTTGGGTGCAGAACCCCAAATAGAATGCAATGTCCTGGATACGGTAATCCGAGTATTTCAGCAGGTTTTCCCCTCTTGTAATTTTTTCCTGCCGGATATACTGGGTGATGGTTACCTTTTCCTGCCGATGGAACAGGTGTGAGAGGTAATCTGGGTTTACATGGAGGCGCCGGGCGATCTGGGCAACCTGGATGGGTTCGTGTAAATGGGTGAAGATATAATCTTTTACTTGCCCGATCAGCGGGTTTTTCTCCGTTTCCTGCCCCTTTGTCCCAGTTTTGCGTGCGTCTGCCACAAGCTTTACATATAAGTACTGCGCTTCTTGTTTAAATGCGGAAACTTCCGGGATCGTTTCGATTTCTTCTAGCTGTTGGATTAAGCTATCCGCCACAGTGAATGCTTCCTCTACGCTCAGGCCGCCCCGGATTGCCGCCCGCGAGGCCAGGGTAATATTGCCGATTACAAGGTTCTTATGGGAACGGAGGGGATCCTTTGCAAGGATGCCGAACTCCCCAGGGAATGTTTCTGAAATGCTTTTTGCCAATGTTTCTGCATTTCCCTGCTCAATGCTGTACAGCTCCCGCAGTTCCTGCTCGTAAGGATTGTGTATGGCGCCGCTTTCCTGCCGCAGGAAAATCTCTTCGGTAATCCGTTTTTGGATCTGTTTGGATGGAGCGTTGAAATTGTAAGCCATTTGGATCCCTCCTATCGTTTCTAGGGAAGTAAGCTTTCCTAGAGGAATAACATGTATTTGGCAGTATCCTGGTTAGCGGACAGGCCTTGCGATCAGCACAATTGTGTCGACGGGGTAATAATTGCGCAGAGGATGCTCTAGGCGCTGGCCGTTCCCATAATACATGGATACATGGTAAATGTTTTTGTACCTGCCATTGGGATTAGAAGGGCTTCCATAGAAGATCAGATCTCCCGGCAGGAGTTTGGAAGCGTCCAAAGCTTTTGAGGAAATTGCTTTGCCTGTCCGTTCTAGGTAGTGCGCCATGGCTGCAGCAGTCGGGGCATAAAAGGGGGAGCCGCCCAACAGCCCGGCATCGGAGCCGTATGCCCGGAATACCAAGGAACTGCAGTCGTAAAACCCTTGCTGCATACGTCTGGCCTGGCTATAGGTAGAACTGTACATAATCTGATGGCCGATTGTGCAGGCGGACAGCGCGCGTTGCGGGGCAACGCTGACATAGAACGCCATGGAAGCCCCGTCTGCTTTTACCGTAATCTCGGCATTCCCATAAGATTTTGCCGTAATGCGCCCCGTCTTGCTTACGGTTGCCACAGATTTATTCTTTGATTTGTAAGTAATGTTTTGCTTAGAGGAAGCGCCTTTTACCGTAATCTGGGCAGTCTTTCCAGGCGTCAGCGCCTGATAAGAAGACTTGAGCCGGGGATTTGTGATCTTTAGCTTGTGTTTGATGGTCTTACCGTCTACCACTAAGGTGATGGCGGTGCTTCCAGTGGAATACTTAGAAGTGACCGTGCCATCCTGTGAAACAGTAGCCAGGGAAGTCTTTCGGATTTTCCATTGGATGCTGCTGTAGCTGTTTGTCCCGGACAGCTTCAGTTTTTTAGAGCTTCCAACCGTTAAGACAGAGCTGCTGTGCTTAAGCCTGGGGTTGGATACTTTCAGGGTAGTCGTGAATGTTTCTTTGCTGTGATCGGAATAAGTGGCAGTTGCAGTAATTTTTGCCGTGCCGGAGGCTTTGCCTGTTACTACGCCGTTTCCGTTGATTTCTGCAACCTTTGGTTTTGAGGATTCCCAGGTGGTATGTAAGAGCGAAAGTCCCTCTTTTTCCACATTTTTAAGCGTAAGTTCTTTTTTCGTCTTTACAGCCAGAGAAACCTGCTGCTGGGAAATCCCCCTGTCTACCACCTTTATCCTGCATTCTGAAACGCCTGTGACGGATTGCCCGTCCTGGTAGGAGGTGTAAATTGCCTGCAGGATGGCTGTTCCTGTCTCAATCCCGGTCACTTCGCAAGTATTCCCGGAGGTGGAAATGCCTGCATAGGGCCAGGAGTCGCCAGATAGCCGGAAGTACACGGATTCGTTTGACGACAGGTTCGAAAGCCGTAGTGAAATACTCTGGCCTTTCATAATGGTGGCGGACGTCCGGCTGAGTTTATGTTTATCCTTTATAACACGGACCTTGCAAGAAGCCTTTTTGCCCAAAAGGCTGGCGGTCAAGGTAGCGGTTCCAGGTTTTTTGCCGACGATTTCCCCATTTGCATTGACGCTTGCAATTTTAGGGCGCGAGGATTTCCATTTCAGGCTGTTTGCAGGCTTCGCCGTGACCTCTGGACGGAAGGCGCTTCCTTCAAACAGCACGGCTGATTTCGTCTTTAGCTTGAGGGAGGGCTTTTTTACGGTGACCTTGCACTTTTTAGAAATGCCGTTGCAGGTCGCAGTAATAGTAGTCGTCCCTTTTTTCTTAGGCTTGACCTGCCCCTTGCTGTTTACGGTGGCTACTTTGGGGTCGGAAGATTTCCAGGTTATCTTCCCGGCAGGGAAGGCTTCTGCCTTTAAGAGCAAAGTACTCTTTAAGTAAGCGGTTGCAGAAGATTTGAGCTTTAACTCAGGGTTTTTAACCGTAACCCTGCAAAAAGCAGTTGCGCCGCTTGCGGTAGTGGCGGTAATGGTAGCAGTCCCGGCTTTTTTGGAGGTAACGGCGCCAGAGGTGCTGACAGAAGCGATATCTGGATCGGAGGACGTCCAAGTAATCTCTTCCTGTACCGGAAGGGAGACAGAGAGTTTTTGGGTCTGTCCCAGGTATAGCGTGATATGGTCCTGTTCAAAGGTAATTGTATTCCCAACCGTTATTTCACAGGAAACTGCGCCGGTAAACGTCCCGTCGTCAGTAGTGGCTACGCCAGTTGCTGTGATAACAGCCGTCCCGATACCAGTAGCGGTTACTGTCCCGTCGTCAGATACCCGTGCAATCCCTTCCTGATCCGACGACCAGGTGATATCTGCCGGGAGATCTGTATATACCTCTAAGCGGACAGTATCCCCGATATCCATTTTGTAAGTATCACGTTCTAAGTATACCAAAAGAGAGCCGTCGGATTCCGTGCCAGGCTCTGCGGCGTTACCGCTGTCCGGCTTAGAAATGATATCTTCTGGATTGCCAGGGTCTGCCTGGGGAAGGCATCCTTCCGAAGCGCTGCCGTCCGCTGGTACAGAGGTATCCTTGGAGAGTGGATTATCTTCTGGTGAAGAGGGGGCGCTTACGGCAGGGTTTTCTTCTCGTGTAGAAGTGTCCATGGAGAGAGGAGCATCTTCCTGGTTTGCCTGGGAGGCTGGGTTCCTGCAAATGGGATCCTCTTCTTGTAGGGATAGATCTGTTTGGGATTGGATGTCTGCCTGCAAAGGGAAAGCTTTGAAGGTAGAAGGGGCTGCCTGGGAAATTAGCGGTGTTTCTGCGATAAGCAGGCAGCTTAAGGCTAAAACGAGCATTTTCTTTAGTTTCATTGTTAGAGTACCTCCTGTATACGTTTGTGTTACGGTGTAGTAAATGTATCTTTAGCATAGCATATTTTGTCTTTTATGAAAAGGCAATTCACAAGCAATGTAGGGCAGAAAAGGGTTTATCCAAGAATTGGGATTTCAATCTGTACAATGTAGTCTTCGATCCGGTCGATGACCATTTCATTGATTCCTTTTTCGTAAGAAAAACCAGACATAGTAAGCCCCTGCTTTTGGGCATAGCGTAAGATTTCTTGATACCGCATCGGAAGGCTGTCCCAGGATCCTTTATAGAATGCTCTTAAGTACGTGCCCTTGGGTTGGATATGAAGCCCTTTTTTATGCTTGAGGAAGGGAATTTCCAGAAATAATTTTGTATAATTGGAAAAATCGCCGTCCATCAGGCTGGAAATTGGGATCATAGAGCCATAAGAAGCGTCGTGAAGGCGCCCAAGCTGGTATTTTGATGTTTCTGCCGTAATCAATTCTACTTTTTTCTCAAAAGAAGTGTCGGAGCAAATATCTACCGTTACCAGGCACCGTTCCTCTTTCTCGATTATGCGGATTTCGGATAAATCCATAGAAAGCAAGGTGTCCATATCCTGTTTGTGGCTGCAAAGTGTTTTTCTGACTGCCTGTAGATGGAGGAGCGTGCGATCCAGATCGGCTATTTTTTCTTCCAGAAGGCGCTTTAGGTTTATGGCGGAGCGATCTGCCATAAACGACTTGATTTCCTGGATGGAAACATCTAATTCCCGCAGCAGGAGGATGGTTTCTAAGATAGGGCTCTGATGGTAGGTGTAACAGCGGTATCCGTTTCCTGGATGGATAGCGGCAGGCGGGAACAGCCCGATCTCGTCGTACCACATCAAGGTTTTTTTATTAATGCTATGCAGGGCTGCAAACTGGCCGATGGTGAGCAATGATTCTGTCTTGTCCATAATAGATTCCTCCAAAATAAAAAATAGCGCTTGACCGTACAGTTACTGTACGGTATATGATACATCATACAAAACAAAAACGCAAGACGGAAGGAGAATGACGTATGGAACAAAAACATGCTTATGAAAAACCTGTCACGGTGAAACATATCCTGGCATTTGCAGTTCCGACCATTGCCATGACGGTATTTATGTCTTTTTATACCATGGTGGACGGCCTGTTTGTATCGAATCTCATCGGCACGGACGCGTTGTCTGCAATAAACCTGACTGCTCCGGTTATCCAGTTAGTAACCGCGGTTTCCACAATGCTTGCTACGGGCGGCAGCGCGGTAATTATGAAAAAAATGGGCGAGCAAAAGAGTGGGGAAGCCAAAGAGGATTTTACATCCCTAATCTTGGTGAACGTGCTGGTTGGGGCTTTAATGTGCGCCGTTGGGTATCTGGTGATGGAGCCGCTGTTTGGCGGTATGGGGTTATCGGAAGATGTGGCAGGGTATTGTACCCAGTATTTGAGCCGCTACCTCATATTTACAATCCCAATTTTATTGATGAATAATTATACGCTTTACATGATTGCGAGCGGGAAGGCAAGGCTTTCTCTGATCTGTTCGGTAGCAGGAGGTATCCTGAATATGGCGCTTGACTATGTATTTATCGCTGTATTCCATATGGGGATCGGCGGCGCTGCTGCTGCGACAGGCCTAGGCTACTCTGTGACGGCGGTTGTTGGCTGCTTTGTTTTTTCCCAGAGGAAAACCCTTTTGCATTTCCAAAAGCCAGTATTCCGTTTTAAGACGCTTATGGACGCAGCCGCAAATGGGTGTTCCGAAATGGCGACTGCGCTTGTCACAGGGATTGTGACGATGATGTTTAACTGGACGATGCTCCATTACGTGGGAGAAGACGGTGTTGCCGCTGTTACGATTATCATGTATGTGCTGATGTTTGCAAGCTCCTTGTACATGGGCTATTCTTATGGGGTGGCTCCGATGTTAAGCTATTACCACGGCGAGCAGAACCATGCGAAACTGAAAAAGCTGGTGGCTATCAGTTTACGGTTCATTACTGCGATATCCCTGTTGACGGTGGCTCTTTCTTACCTCCTGTCCCCAGCCCTTGTATCTGTTTTTGCAGAACCTAAGAGCCCAGTATACGGCCTTGCCGTAACTGGGAACCGGATCTGTTCCATCGCGCTTTGCTTTATCGGCTTTAACATTTTTGCCAGCGGTATGTTTACTGCTTTGTCCAACGGCCTGGTTTCGGCAATCCTTGCATTTTCCAGATCCTTCGTATTTATGGTGGCTGCCTTGCTTATACTGCCATGGCTCTTTGGCGTCCTTGGCGTCTGGCTTGCGACTCCTGTAGCAGAATTGCTGGCGTTGGCGCTGTCTGCCGTTCTGTTCCAAAAGCATAAGAAAAGGTATGGTTATTAATCCAGAAAGCATTGCTTCTTATGGGCAAAATAAGAAGAGGCTGCCGCATAAGGAATGTGATATGTTTCCTGAAATATGCGGCAGCCTCTTTGGCTGGCGTTAACGGTATGTAACGGTTGGCCTGACAGGCATATGTTACGTCTGGCCGTAGGCTTCTATGCGTTCCTTAATATAATATTCCAGCGCGTGTGCAGTCCCGTCTACGCCAAGCGGGCTGCTGTTGATGCACAAATCATAATACCTGGAATCGCCCCATTTGTAGTCGGAATGCCTGTTATGGTACAGCTTCCGTTTCTTGTCATGCCTTGCCATCTTAGCCTGGGCTTCTATTTCGCTTAAGCTGTATTTTTCTTTCACGCGTTCAAGCTTATGCTGTTTTTCCCCATTGATAAAAATGGAAATCAGGCAATCGTAATCCTTTAATACGGTTTCTGCACAGCGTCCGACGATTACGAAAGATTCCCCGTCGTCTGCTTTCTCCTTAATGAAATCAAATTGGATCTCCGCTAAGATTTCCGCCATGGAATTTGTATGCGTGCCGATCCGCCGGGTCAGCAGGAAATTCCTGGGCGCCTCATCGTATTTTTCCAGGACTTCAACTTTTACGTTCATATTGTTGGCAATCTCATCCAACATGCTCCTGTCATAAAATTTAAGCCCCAAGCTTTTGGCGATTTTCTCGGCAATCTCATGCCCGCCGCTGCCAAATTCACGGCTGATGGAAATAATGGTCTGTTTTGCCATAGGATCCCTCCGTTTCAATGTATCACTGCAGCCTGCCGTAAATAGGGAGGCTGCGGTGGCTCTGCGTTAACAGTAACGAACAAATATAAATACCATAGATACCAGGATGACGATAATGGTCGCCGGGGCTGCTGATTTGCAGTATTTGCCCCATCCGATCAAATAGCCGTTCTTCGTTGCGACAGATGTGCCGACGACATTGGCGGAGGCGCCGATTGGCGTTGCGCTGCCTCCGATGTCCGTACCCATGGAAAGCGCCCACGCCAAGGTGGAAAGATCTACGCCCTGGGTAGCTGCAAGGCTCTTGATTACTGGGATCATAGTCGCTGCAAATGGGATGTTGTCCACAAAGGCGCTGGCAATGGCGGATACCCAGATAATAATTGCAACCATAAGCTTTAAGTTGCCGTGGCTGACTGTGCCGATAAACCCTGCGATAATTTCCAGGATACCCGTCTGCTCTAAGCCGCCTACGACCATAAACAGCCCGACAAAGAAGAGCAGCGTCTTGTAGTCCACTTTTTTCAAGAGTGTGACGGCATGTTTGCCAGCGACAAGCAAAGTGACAATGGCAATGACTGCGCCGATAAACGCAACCGTAAGGCCAGTCTGGGCATGTGTGACAAGGAGCACGACCGCACAGAAAAAGATCAGGCAGCTAATCGTGAAATCGCGTTTATTTGTAATGGCTTCCTTTGGTTCCGGCATGGCTGCAACGTCTTCGGCAGATAATTTCTCCCCTGCAAGCTGTTTGCGGAATACGAAGAAATAGTAAATCACCACAAGGACTAAGCTGATAGCGGCCATAAGCCCTGTGTTTGTGATGAAGTCGGCAAAGGAATATCCAAGGGATGTACCGATAATGATATTGGGAGGATCCCCGCACATCGTAGCCGAGCCCCCTAAGTTGGCGCAGAAGATTTCCGACAGGATCATTGGGATCGGATCGAACTTCAAAAGCTTTGCCAGCTCAATGGTGACGGCTGCTAAGAACAGGATAACCGTGATGCTGTCAATGAACATTGCCAAAAAGGCGGACATCAGCATAAAGGTGATAAACAAAGGGATGGGCTTGTAATTCACAAGCTTTGCCAGCTTCATGCAGAGCCAGCGGAAAAACCCGGAATGAGCCATGCCTTCTACCATAACCATCATGCCTGCGATAAAGATAATGGTAGCCCAGTTGATGCCGCAGGTGCTTTCTTCCGCGCTCCCGGCTGTATACCAGAAGCCCATGGTGAAGATACTTTTGACATTCAAGGTTTCTGAAACCGCGTCTATGCTCCTCATGGCAAGGCCAAATACGCCCACCAGGGTCAGGACGCCGCATCCTAAGGTGACATAATGACGTTCGATTTTGTCCATAACAATCAGTATGAACATGGCGGCAAACAATACTACCGCCAAAATCTGCTCAAGGTTCATTTGGAAATTACCTCCTTCATAAAATTACTTCCTTCCTATGTATAGCTGTATAGCGCCTTACAGAATCCTTTGGCATTATAACGCTATGAAACGAAAAAAACAAGACTATTTTGCCTTCCGGTTGATAAATTCTGTCTTAAATTTGGAATATACGATTTTCTGGCTGTGGTACAGCCCGTAATAACCGGACAGCATATATCCGATGGAGACTGCCAGCAGGTAATATGGCATTCCTTCGAAGCCAAATAATTCAAAGCAGATTAGGAGCGAGGTAATCGGGCAGTTGGTAACGCCGCAGAATACCGCGCCCATGGCGGCGGCCGTACAAAGCGGCGGGGAAAACCCTGCGGCATTGCCAAACAGGCAGCCAAACGTCGCGCC
This sequence comes from uncultured Eubacterium sp., assembly GCA_948470065.1. Lineage (GTDB taxonomy): Bacteria > Bacillota > Clostridia > Lachnospirales > Lachnospiraceae > Petralouisia. The sequence goes on from CAOKNO010000010.1 coordinate 32,887, forward strand.
GATAAAGAAGGATGGGACGATTTCACCGCCTTTGAACCCTGCGCTTAAGGTGACTGCCGTGAAAAGGATTTTTAGTAAAAAGGCATATGGCACAAAATCATTTTCAAAGCACCGTGCAATAACGGGCATGCCGGCGCCGTTGTAATCCTGGTTCCCAGCCAGAAGGGTCAGAACGATAAGGATTGCCCCGCCAGAGAAAATCCTGGTAAAAGGGTTTGGGAGATATTTCTTATTCAGCTTCTCTCCGGTATGGAGCGTTAAACAGAACAATGAACTGACCCCGGCGCAGAGGATGGCAAGGATTGTAATGAAAATGGCGGGGCGTATGCCAAATTCTGGGAGGTTTGCCAAGGGGAACTGTTCTGGGGCAATCCCAAAGGATCCGGCGATGCCCTTGGCGGTCAGGGAAGAAACTACGCATGGCACTAAGGCCGCGTAATGCATAATCCCTACGCTTACGACTTCCATAGAGAAGATGGCCGCTGCCAGAGGGGTGCCGAATAAGGTGGAAAACGCCGCGCTCATACCGCACATAATCATAATATGCTGATCCTTTTCATCAAACTTAAGTATCCTTCCTAAGGTGTTCCCAAGGCTTCCCCCTAGCTGTAGGGCGGCGCCCTCGCGTCCGGCAGACCCCCCAAAGAGGTGGGTGGCGACGGTGGAAATGAAGATCAGCGGCGCCATTTTCAAGGGGATGTGCTTCCCGGACTGGATGGCGGAGAGCACTAGGTTTGTCCCGGCGTCTTTCTCATCGTGCAAAAGATGGTAAGCCCCTACGATAGCAAGCCCTGCTGCCGGAAGGAAAAAAATAAGCCATGGGTATCGGGCGCGGGTTTCATTGGCCGTTACCATACAAAAATGGAATAAGGCGCTTGCCAGCCCGATCAGTATACCTGCCATAAGGGAGAAAGACAGCCAGCGGAAGAAGGCCCACAGCCGCCTGCCCAGATGGCAGAAGTAGTGTTTTATGTTTTCATTCATCATATGGAATCCCTCCTAAATTTTCCGTAACCAATCTTATCACTAGCCATAGGAAATGACAAGCAGGAAAAAAATACGCTAAATGAATATTACAGTATGCAATACGGATATTTGTGGCAAAATAGTAACTATTCATGATTAAGATAACAAGAGAAAGACAATACAAAAGAAAAAACAATATACTACAAAAGAAAAAGAGGGGGCCAATATGACTTATTATATGGTAGGGGATTTGATCCGTGACGCTAGGGAACGCCAGAATTACTCCCAGGAGGAACTTAGCTACGGGATTTGTACCACGTCGACGCTTTCACGGATTGAAAATGGCGTCCAGATACCAGGGAAACGTGTGCTAGAAGGCTTGCTGCAGCGTCTGGGGCTGGTGGATATGGTATCCTGCGCTTATTTTGGCAAGGAAGAATTGGAACGCTGTGAAATAAAACAGCAGCTTACCCTAAGTCTTGGGCATGGGGAATACGGGAAAGCAGAAATCCTGGCGGCAAAGATGGAGGAGAAGCTAAGGGGGATGCCCCGCAAGGATTTCAGCATTAAAATGGAAGAGCAGTATGTCAGATTTGCCTGGGCGCTGATAAGGAAGCACAGAGGGGAAAAAATGGAACGTGTGCTGGAATTGCTTTTGGAAACCATACGTATGACTATCCCGGATTTTGACGGGCTACATATTAAGCGCAGGCTTTTGACATTCCATGAAATCTCGATTTTGAACAGCATTGGCTGCGCGTATCACCGGATGGGCCGGCTGTGGGATGGGATGCGGATTCTGTTACAATTGAAGGAGTATATGGAAGGGCATAACGTGCAAGGGCAGGCGATACCCGTGAAATACACGATGGTGCTGCAGAACCTGTCTTCCTGGATGGGGCAGGAAGGGTATTACCAAGACGCCCTTTGCCTCTGCCAGACAGGGATCGATTATTGCATCAAGCATGGGAAGCTGCATACCTTCCCCATGCTGCTGTTCAATAAGGCCTGCGCGTTGGCAGAGCTTGGGCAATACGAAATGTCAAAAGAATATTTTTCACAGAGCGCCATAATATTCCAGGCAACGAAGCGTCAAGAGAACGCCGAACAGATCAGGTCGTACGCTGCCCGGCATTATGGCATGAAATCATTGTGATATGCCAGGATGCCGGAGATAGGTGCGTACAGAGGTTCTTGTGTGGGTACGAGAAGCTTAGATGAAGTGCTGCTGCGTTAAAAAGTTTCTTCGGCATCTCCGAACGGGAATCCCGGCTCGTCTGGCCATAGCAGTTGGGACATACAGAGTAAGCAGCAAATGGCCATAATGCATGGAAGATACAGCAGAATAAGAAATAAGACGATGCATTTTGATTTTTTCATGAGAACACCTCCCCTCTGAGAGCAGTATAACAGGGGGCGGCTATTTGCGCTATGCGGTATTGTGGGAAGAATAATTTGCGCCATATCGTATGGCGGATGGGGAAGGGATATGGTACAATGGATCGGCGTCTGCCGTATGGAGGGGAGTAAAATATGTTACATTTGTTTTACTAAAAAATATCTCTTGACATTTCTTAGAAAGCGTATTAATGTATCGCTTATATCATACAATCGTACATTGATGTAGAGCGAGGTGATGGAATGCCATGGGAATTGAAGCAAGATCGTCCGATCTTTACCCAAATTATTGAGAAATTACAGAATGATATTTTATCTGGCGCTTATCTGCCAGGGGAAAGGCTGCCCTCAGTGCGGGAATTGGCACAGGAGGCGGCAGTAAACCCCAATACAATGCAAAAAGCGCTTGCAAGGCTAGAACAGACCGGGATTGTCTATACGCAGCGCACCAGCGGGCGGTTTATCACAGAGGATACTGCGGTGCTTTGCGCCCGCAAGGAAATGCTGGTGGAAGAAGCTGTCGCAGGCTTCGTGGAGGAACTTCGGAACTTAGGGTTCCAAAGGGATGAGATCATACCTCTGCTTGAGGAGGCGCTTCATCGGAGCCACGAAGAAGGCAGCTTGCCAGCTTATCGTTCATTTCCCTATCCATGAAACAGAAACGGATGTATTTATTGTCTAAAAATGGGAAGGTGGAACAGTCGCGGATCATCATTTTTTCCTGGATTGCCCGTTCAAATAAAAGCCCGGACGTAAGATCGTCCGCTAGGATCCGTACCAGCATAAAATTGCCTTGGGGCGGGTAAGGGTGGAAGCGGCTGTCATTCGCAAACAAATCATAAACCCTGGCGCGTTCCGCTGAAATCAGTTCCCTGGTTTTTTGGATGTAATCGGTATCAAGGAACATGATTTCCCCAGCAGCCGCTGCTAAGGAATTGATCGTCCATGGGTTCTTCCTTGCGTTGATGGATTTGATGTAATCCTGGTTCCCGGTGACGGCGTAGCCAAGCCGAAGGCCTGGGGCTGCAAAAAACTTGGATGTGCCGCGCAGGATTACAATGTTGTTGTAAAACGCGGTCAGTGGGATCGAAGTAATCTCTTCTGGATGCTCTGTAAATTCCACATAGGTTTCATCTACCATAACAAAGATGCCATACTGTTTGCAGGCGTCTAAAATCTTGCGCATGTCCTTACGTGTAATCGCGCCGGACGTGGGGTTGTTGGGATTGCAGAGCACCAAAAGATCCAGGCTTTCATTGAGCTGGGCTGTGAAATGGGCGGCGTCCAGCTTAAATTCCTGCGCTTCCTGTAACGGATAGTAGAGGCAGCTTCCCTGGCCCAGGGTAATCTCACGTTCGTATTCGGAATAAGTCGGCCCGATAATCAAGGCTTTTTTGGGGTGCAGGATTTGGATGAACAATGAAATCAGTTCCGTAGAGCCATTGCCCATAAGGATGTTTTCATAGTCGGTATCTGCATAAGACGCGATGCATTTGCGCAGGGCGGTATATTCCCGGTCTGGGTAAGAGGAAATCACATCAATTTTGCCGGCCAGCGCGCTGCGCAAGGAAGGCGAGATGCCAAGTGGGTTTACATTGGCGCTGAAGCTAGTGATTTCTTCTTTTTTTATATGGTAAATCTGTTCGATTTTTTCCAGGTCGCTTCCATGGAAATGGTCTTTGTGCTGTAGCATAATTTCCTCCAAATAAAACATTTACACAAGCAGTTGGATCGTTTATAATTATTATATTATAACTGTTTTTACGATAAAATCAACCATAAAGCAGGTGATGATTTGCATAAGAAGATAGAAGAGATGGCCGCCGGGATATGCGGGGGAAGCCAATACACCCTGAAGATGTTCCCGGAGCAGTTGATATTTGAAGTCGTAGAGGGGAAGGATTACATAGGTGGGTTTTCCATAGAAAGCCCGGACGGATCAGATATACAGGGGATTGTCTATTCCTCCAGTCCGAGGTTGGAGTGTCGCAGCCCACGGTTTCGGGGAGAAAAAATCACACAGACATTTGAATTTCATAGCGAAGGACTAATCGAAGGGGACAAGCAGGAAGGGAATCTCCATATTATCTGCAGCCTGGGGGAATATGACCTTCCTTTTTCCGTGTCTGTCAGTAAGGATTATGCAGAAAGCTCGATGGGCAGGGTAAAGAGCATATTTGAGTTTGCCAACCTGGCGCGCAATTCCATGGAAGAGGCGGTGCGGATCTTTGGGAAGCCAGAGTTTTTGAATATTTTTAAGCCGCAGGAAGAAAAAGAACGCCTGGTGTACCAGACGCTGATGCGCAAGCCTTGCACAAGAGGGCAGGTAGAAGAGTTTTTAGTTGCAGCCAAGAAAAAGGATCGTGTTTCGTTTGAAGTAGAAGAAGCCGTGCAGGAGTTTACCGGGATTTATGAAACACAGAAGCAGTACGTCACGTTGAAAAAAGATGTCTGGGGGCCTATAGCGATAGAGATATCCAGCGACGTTCCCTGGATCCGTCCAGTGAGGGAGCTGGCTACGGCAGAGGAATTTGTTGCAAGCCGCCTGCTTGTAGAATATATGATTGTGGAAGAAGGACTACATCCTGGAAAGAATTTCGGCAGGATTACGTTTCGTTCCTTGTCCCAGAAGGAGCAGGTGGAGATCTGTGTGGTGAAGGGGACCGCAGGCAGGGGCCAGGCGGCGGTACAGAAGCAGAAGAAACAACTTGAGATTGTGAAAGCGTACCTTGATTTGGGGATGCAGAACAAAACGGTAGCGGAATGGGCGAAGCAGACTGGGCAGAAGTTAGATGAGCTCCATCTGCAAGAGCCGGGCAACCCTTTGTACCCACTGGCAAAGGCGCAAGTGTTTTTTGCAAATGGGCAAAGGCAGGAGGCGGCGCGTGTCTTAGATTCCTTCCCAAAGAACCAGGCTGGCAAGGATACGGCGTTGTATGCCTATTATCTGTATTTGCGTACGTTGCAGGATCCAGAAGCATCCGGGGTGGAACGGACGGCGGAGAAGGTCAGGCGGATCCTCCAGAACGCTCCCAAGGACAACTTTATTTTCTGGATTTTATTATTCCTTGAAGAAGGCAAGGAGCCGGATTTGGGCAGGAAGCTAAGGGGGATCCTACAGCAGGTGGAACGTGGCGGGGCAAGCCCCGTGCTTTACCGGGAGGCTTACTGCATCCTAGAGAAAGAACCGTATCTGATGTCAATGACATTGGATTCCCACCGGAACGTATTGTACTGGGCGGCAAAGCAAGGAGCGCTTACCAGGGAAGTTGCCCGTCAGGTATGTAGGAAAGCCAAGGAAATCCCGGTTTACCATCTATTGTGGTATCGTATCTTGGCGTCTTGTTATGAGATATATCCAGAGCGGGCGATGCTCCAGGTAATTTGCAGCTATTGTATGAAATGGGACTGTTATGGAGAACGCTATTTTAAATGGTATCAGCTTGGAGTAGAGGAGGAACTGCGGATTGCAGGGCTTTATGAGGCATGGGTACAATCGGCAGGGAAGGAGCAGATGAAGAGGATTCCAAAGAGCGTCGTGATGTATTTCCAATACCACAGCAGCCTACCGTACCGTTCCCAGGCATTGCTTTACCAATCTATAATAGAGCATAAGCTGTACTGGAAAGCATATTACCCGCATTACCGCAAGAATATAGAAGAATTTACAATGAAATGGATCCGCCTTGGTAAAATGGACCGGTTCCTTGCCCCGCTCTGCCAGGAAGTCCTGACGCCGGAATTGGCCAAAGGGGAGTTGGCGGATTGCCTGTCTCAGGTACTGTTTACCTGCCAGGTATCCTGTAGCAACCCGAATGCGGCAAAGCTTGTGCTGCGTCAGCATGTGCTGGGGAAAGAGCAGGTAGTCCCCATCTGCCGGGGCGTTGGGTATGTGCCTGTTTATGGCAGCAGTTACCAGGCGATGCTTGAGGACGCGAGGGGAAGGCGTTTCCTGCCGGGGAACAGCCTGAAGATAAAACCGCTGCTCCAAAGCGCGCCGTATGTGGAATATGGGATGGTATCTGCCAACAATAAGCTTCCATATCTATTGAAATATTTCGATAAGAAAAAAATCTGGCAGACATATGAGGAAAAGGATCTGCCATACCTGCAGATGTTGTTAGAATCTGAGGAGATCAGCAGCGAATACCGCAGCGAGCTGCATCCGCAGATTTTTGCTTATTACTATGATAATTACAAAGGCGAGGCTTTGGATCGGTTCCTGCTGTCTATGCCATTGGCCGGGGTACAAGAATGGATGCGCCAGCGGGTCATGGAGCTTTTGGTTGCAAGGCGGCATTATGGCCGTGCATATGAACTGCTGCTATCTTATGGCTGCGAGCATATCCCGCCGTCTAAGCTGGTGTATGTGGCCTGCCACCGTATGGACGCCTGGAAGGCGGAAGGCGGGGAACCCGACGGGTTTTTGTTGGGGCTTTGCCGGACGGTATTTTTACGCGGCAAATACAATGAACAGATCCTGGAATTTATGTGTAGTTATTTTTCTGGAAGCTTAGAAGAAATGGTACAGCTTTGGCGTGCCGCCTGTGACTTTGGCTTGGATACATACAGCCTGGAGGAGCGGTGTATAGAGCAGTTTTTATACACAGGAAGCTTTTTTTTGGATATGGGGAAAATATTCCAAAGCTATGCAGGGAACCAGGGGCAGGAGACATTGGTGGTGGCTTACCTGTCGCAGATGTCCCACCTTTCCCTTACCAGGGATGCTGTAGTAAAGGATGATGTGTTTTGCCGGATATTTGGTTTCTTGCGGGCGGGGCAGGAGTTGAACGAAGTATGTAGGCTAGGGTTTTTGAAATGGTGCTCGAGGCAGGAAGCGCTTACCGAGGAAGAGACGCATTGTGCAGAGACGGTTTTAAAGGATAATATCATGCAGGGCATATGGTTTTCGTTCTACAAATCCCTGCCTGGCAGCTTTGCGGCGAAATACCTATATCACGACCGTGTGTTTTTGGAATACCACACAGAGCCGGGGACAGAGGTAGTGGTTGACTATCTCCCTGCGCAGGGCTGCGATTATGTGGAATGCAAGATGAAGGAGATGTACAGCGGGGTATTTGTAAAAATGTTCATAGTGTTTTATGGCGAATCAATCCCCTATTATATCAAGGAAAAACAGGACGAGGAATGGATCTTGACAGAGAGCGGGCATGTGCAGGATACAGAATTTTGTACCAGCGCAGAGGGTAGCCGTTACGATTTGCTGAATGACATGATGGTAAGCCGTCAGGTAAAAGATGAAGCGACTCTGTGGGAACGGCTGGACGCTTATGGGCAGTTGGATGCTTACGTGAAGGAGCAGTTTTGTTTGATATAGCAGATAGGCAGGTGATGGGGATGAGACCGTCAGGAGGAGAATGGTATATTGGAATCGAGATAGGGAACCGGTGGACGCAGGTAAGCTGTTATTATCCTGGGCTGGAAGAGCCGGAGGCAAAAAGCACCGTGGCAGGTACGGAGATTTACCGCATTCCCACAGCGCTTTGCAGGCATAAGAAAACAGGTATCTGGCATTTTGGGGAGGAGGCAAACCGGCTTGCGGAAATCGGCGAGGGCGTATATGTGGATTATCTGATGGCGCGGGCGTTGAAGCAGGAGGAGATCTTGCTGGATCAAGAGTACCGGGCGGCGGATCTGTTCCAAATCTTCCTTAGGAAGGTGATCCGGATGGCGCTTCCCAAAGGCGGGATCCAGGCTGTAACGACGTTCACATTTACACTAAAGGCTGTGACGGATGGAATTGTGGATCTGCTCCGTTATATTTCTAAGAACCTTGGTATTACAGACGATCAGCTTACCATCCAGGATTACCGGGAAAGCTTCTATGCCTTTGCCGTATGCCAGGAGCCAGAGCTGTGGCAATACGATGTGGCGCTTTTTTCTTACAATGGGGATGAAATATGGCAGAAGCATCTATCTTTTTTACGGAATACCAAGCCGAAGGTTGCGACGGTAGAAGAAAGATGCCTGGGGAGGCTGCCGGAAAAAGTCGGCGGATGGGACGCTGCGTTTGCGCAGCTTGTCCGGAAAGCCCTGGCAGGGAAGATTGTGTCGACGGTCTATCTGATTGGAAGCGGATTTGAAGGAGGGTGGATGAAAGAATCCTTACAGGCCGTATGCCAGGGACGGCGTGCGTTCCAAGGGAAGAGCCTGTATACAAAGGGCGCCTGTTATTCTGGGGCGCTAGAGAGCCGTCTGGAAGAATCTGAAACCGTTTACTTTTGTGAATATAAGAGGAAAGAGCATATCCTGATCAAGGTGTCTTATGGAGATAAGGAAGAATTTTTCCCTTTGGTGGAAGCAGGCAGCAACCGCCATCAGGTTGAGAAGGAATTTCGGATGATCCTAGAGGGAGAAGCCGCGATAGATTTATGGGTTTATCCGCTTGGGAAGCAGGAGCCAAGGCATAAGAGGCTGGAATTGACGGGGCTTAAGGTATCTGGATCCCGGCGGTGCAGGCTGTTTGTGTCTTTGTACCGCGGAGGCGGGGACAGGCTGCTGCTGAAGGTACAAGATATTGGCTGGGGAGAAATACAGCCAGGCACAGGGCTGGAATGGGAGTATGAAATCAGTTCGTAGGAGATACAGTGATAGTGGTGGAAGGAGCGGGCATTGGGAAGAGTATGGTTATGTGAGGATGAGATAGCAAAGCGTCCCTTGCGTCTGGATGAAAAGGGCATGGAACTCTATTCTTTTGAGGAATTATGTTATTATTTGTACCAGAATGCGGAACTTTTGGAGGAAAGTTTTTTCAATGAAACGCTCTGCCAGTGGCTGGAGCAGGAAGTGGGGCAGGCAGAGCTTTCGAAGCAGATCCGCGCGGGGCTTCTCCGGGAGGAAAGCGGCTATTGGTGCATAGAGAAAATCCTGGTATACGGAGGGTTCTATAGCAAGGAAGAATTGAAAGAAGTGCTTTTGATGGTGTCCTGGATGGAACAGAAGGGTTCTTTGGGCGTTGCAAAGCTGAGAGGGGACAGGATGCTGAAAGAGGGCAGATACCAAGAGGCGCTGTTTGCTTACGAAACGGCATTGCAGCAGGCCAGCCAATACGGGGATTCCGAAATGGTAGGCAGGATCTGGCACAATATGGGGACGCTTTACGCCGCCAATATGCTGTTTGGGCAGGCGGCGGAATGTTACCAGAACGCCTATGGGACTGGACAGAAGGAGGAGAGCAAGGAAGCGTACCTAAAAGCGCTTTCCTGCCAGGAGGGCAAGCTGCCAGGAGGCGTCTCTGGTAGATATGTAAAGGCCAGGCAGGATCTGCTCTTGCAGAAACAGTCTGGCAACCGGGCAAGTTATGAAAAGAAAATCGAGGAATTACTGGAAACTTTAAGGGCAGAATATAGGAAAAGTGAGTGATATGGGATTATTCAGGAAAAAAAGGAAGCCGCAGTATGTCGAAGAGATATTGGAGTTTGAGGGGCAGGCGCCGCAGGAGCCAAGAAAAGAGGAACGGCAAGGGATTGCCGCAGAGTATTGCCAGCAGATCCTGGATGCTTCGAAGTACTTAGAAGAAGCGAAACGTGAATACCAGCTAGTGACGGAATACCTGCTGGATACCCAGCGGATTGAGCAGATATCAGAGAAGGATATGGCGGAGATACGGGATACTGCCCAGAGCATTGTGATGCTCCATCAATCCAGGGAGGCTTACCAGAACAAGGAAAAGACGATCTCAGACGCCCAGTATGCCCAAATGGAGCAGTTGGAAGAGGAGATGCCGGAAATTATCAACCGCTTAAAGTCGAACGAAGCGTATCAATCGGTTGTAAAACGGGATATGCAGTATCTGGAAGGGGAAAAAGGAGAATGGCAGATTTACCTGGAATCTATGGAGCGGGAAGTGCAAGTCCTTCATAAGCTGCTCTATGGCCTGGTAGGCGGGGCTGCTGCGGCTATCGCTGCAATTTTGGCCTTGCATATGGCGTTTGAATTTGATCTTGGGATGGCCGTTATGCTAGCCTCTTTGGTGCTTGGCGGGATTGGCGCTTTGATGGCGCTGCGTATGCAGAACGACCGCATCGGGATCAAAAGAGCCGGGGCGAACATCAACCGCGCGATTGTGCTCCTCAACAAGGTCAAATTCAAATATGTGAATATTACGAACGCCGTGGATTACGCATGTGAACGGTATCATGTGAAAAATGCCTATGAACTGAATTATATCTGGGAACAGTACCTGGAGGCGGTAAAGGAAATGGAACGTTACCAGCGTGCCAACGACGATTTGGAATTTTTCAGCGGCAGGCTTTCACGCCAGCTCCATAAATATGGCCTTTACGATGCGAAGATTTGGACCCATCAGTCGCATGCGTTGGTAGATAAAAAAGAAATGGTGGAAGTAAAGCATGCGCTTTTGGTGCGCCGCCAGAATATGCGCGCCAGGATGGAGCGCCAGGTAGCAGACATCCAAGCGGCAAAAACAGAGATTGCAAAGCTGGTGAAGGATGCGCCGGGCAATGAAAAGATTAAGGATATTTTAGAATCCGTAGACCAGGTCTGCCGTATGGCAGTTGAGGATTAAAGGGCAGGATTCTTTTTTAGACGAAGGAAGTGGGAAAGTGAAGAAAATATCAGAGCAGTATATCACTATGATTGCGCCGAATGCAAATGCCGTCAATAATGGGAGGAAGATTTCCCAGAAGGGCGGCTTTGTAAAGCGCCTATGTTCGGAAGACGGCGCCTTTTATATGGGGGAATGCAGTGGGAGCGGTAAGTCGAATTATATTACGTCGGCAGATTTCATAGAGGAAGAAAGCCCAGTGTTCCGCTGCTCCTGCCCCAGCAGGCAGTTCCCGTGCAAGCATAGCCTTGCGCTGTTGTTTGAAATCAGCCAGGGGAAGGGATTTGAAGTCTGTGAGATCCCAGAGGATATCTTACAGAAACGCCAGAAGAAAGAGGCGCGTACCGCCAAGGCGAAGGAAGGGAAAAAGGCTGCAAAGCCCAGGGTAAATAAAGCAGCCCGCACCAAGAAAATTAAAAAACAGCTCGAAGGGCTTGGGCTGGCTGAGGAGATGATGCATAGCCTGCTGTCAGCAGGGCTTGGGACGATGGGGGGCGGCTCGGTTAAGACTTACCGTGACTTGGCAAAACAGTTGGGGGATTATTATTTGGTTGGCCCGCAGATTTCCATCAACCGTCTGATTTTGGAAATCGAGGCGTTCCAGAAGGATGGGGACAGCAGGCATTACAAGGAAGCTGCCAGGATACTAGTGCAGCTTCGGTCAGTGGTAAAAAAGGCGAGGGCTTATCTAGAAGAGAAATTAGAGAAAGAAGAGTTAGAGGACGATGGCAGCGTTTTGTTTGAAGAGCTTGGAGGAATCTGGAAGCTGGATCAATTGCAGGCGCTTGGCCTGAAAAAAGAAAACGCCTGCCTGCTGCAGCTTTCCTTCCAGGTCGTCTACGATGACGCAAGGAAGGAATTTATTGATATTGGCTGGTGGGCGGATGTGGAAACCGGGGAAGTGGCAGTTACCCAGAATTTCCGCCCCGTCAAGGCGCTAAAGTATGTAAAGCAGGAGGATACGGTGTTTGAAGCGGCGTCTGTCCCGATCCTTACGTATTACCCAGGCGAGATGAACCGGAGGATCCGCTGGGAAAGCGCGTCGTATGGGCCTATAGCGAAGGAACAGCTTGCATCGCTTCGCGCCCATGCGGAGGACAGCCTGCCTGTGGCTGTGAAAAAAGTAAAGAACCATATCAAAAATACGTTATCAGAGAATTATGCCATGCTGCTGTTTGCTTATCAAAGAATCGGTAAGGCAGAAGATGGGTTTGTGTTGCAGGATGCAGAAGGGAATACGATCCAAATGGAAGATATGCCTGGGATGGAAGGCACGATCCACCAGATCCCTATGTTGATGGATGGCGCTTTGCTGGAAGGCCAGGCGCTGCTGGGCAAGTTTTTCTATTGGGAAGAAAAACGCAGGATCTGTTTGCAGCCATACAGCATAATCACAGAAGAGCAAGTAATCCGGCTCTTATATTAAGTATGGGAGAGAGAAGGTGCAATGATGAATCTGAATCCGCTTTATGAATTAAAAGAACGCTTAGAATCCTGTATGATAGCAGGCTTATCCCTTCTTTCTGGAGATTTCCGGCTGGTGCGCGCCGTGGAACAGATGGAACCACTGTCGAAAGCATCCCCTGTGTTCCAAAAGATTTATACTTCTGCCAAAACGCTTTGCGGAACTTGTGAAAATCCGGCAGACGTCCTTCTGGATACGCTTGCACTGGTTGACGCAGTCCTGGCGACCCAGGCGGCCGTGGGCACGGCGGGGGAGATCCGTCCGCTCACAGTATCAGATGGAGCGGCAGGTATGGGGGGGACATATTCCAATGCCCCGTACAGCCAGCTTGCGCCGTTGATTGAGGCTTTGACGACTTCTGGGAGCGGCCATTACAGCCAGGTTGTAGATACTTATGAAAGGAACCCGGAAATCTTTTCCGATTACCGGCTGCGGAGTTATTTGGTCAAAGGGCTGAACGCCGGGTACGCAGAACTTGCAGAACGCCTGGAAGAATGGCTGGGGCAAATGGACGCTTCGTTCCTTTCGCTGTTAAAGCAAGGCTTTGACCCCAAGGGGAAGAAAGAGATGGTGCGCCGTATCCATGTGGTGGAAGCCATTGCAGGGGCGTCGGAAAATGACTGGTATCTGTCCTTATTGGATCAGGCGCAGAAGGAAGTACGCGTTGCAGCGGTCCTGGCGTTACGCCACAGCCAGGAAAATTATGAGATACTACAGGAGCTTGTGAAGACGGAACGGGGAAATGGCAAGAAGGCGGCGCTTTGGGCGCTGGCTCGGATGGAAGGTACGGATAACACAGAGTTCTGGGAGAAGCAGTTGAAGGAAAAACCAGGGGAAGCCGCAGAATACCTGGCGTTTATCCAAAGCGATGCAATCTCAGATCTGATCGCGGACGCAGTTTGCGAGGCATTCGAAGGGCTTGGGCGGCAAGGCAACGGTTATCTGGTGACAGAAAAAGAACAAAAGAAGCTGGAATCTTTATTCCATGCGATGCTTGGAAAAGCGTCTGATAAAATACAGGATATTTACCGGATGTTCCAGCCGTACCATAAGGAGATCTGGGAAACGCTATCTTCCGATGTGATAGGCGCTGGGCAAAGGGATATGCAAAAAGGCTTGCTAGAACAGATGCAGGACGAAAAGGGGGAGATTGCCTTCGTATTAAGCCAGCCGTATGAACATGCGCCGAAGCCACCGTATTTTGCCAAGCTTTTAACAGATTCCATGGTGTGGAGTATGGATAAGCGTCTGTTTGGTTTGGCGTGGGAATTATACGGAGCCTATGGGGAGCGGTTCTTAATGCCAGCCCTGACGGCATCTTTGCTGGATGGGACTGCGGCGCGGTCGTATGAGGAATTTAGCAAATATCTGCTTCCAGGCGGAGGATGCAAGGAAGGGAACGGACAGCAGAAGCAAGTACGTCTGGAGGTTGCAGATATCTTTGCAAAAATCTACTGGGACAAAAAGGAACGAAGGTATGTCTATGCGGAGCATTTTTTGGATGGCTTTCAGGGCAAAATGGTTACGGTACAACGTCCATTGGGCGAAGCCTTGGACGTCCGCTGGATCGAGTTGTTGACCCATCCTAAGCTGAAAAAGGAGGGCGTTTTCCAAGTAGCGCAGAATTACGGTTACAATATGGATTGGGACGCGATGCTGGCGAACCTGATTTGCCCAGAGGATCCGGGGATTTGCCAGCAATTAGGGAAATATTTCCACAGGCGTGCCGATTTGTCCCAACAATACCGGCGGTATTTTACCTTGATGAAGGAATGTGGCTATCAGATGGGCCGGGGGCTTGTATTGAAGATACTGCGGGGCAAGAAATCATTCCGTTTCTGGGAGGTGCAAGAGATCATTGAACTGGCTCCGATGCGCCTTGCCGATAAGCTTGCAGATTTAGAAGAGGCCGGGGCGCTGGCAGAGTCTGGGAAAGTTAAGGCGATCGCTTGGGACAAAGACCGCTATGAACGATTACATACTGAGATTGCCAAGCAGCTTGCAGATGAAACGAAAGGAATCTAGAAAGGAGCCAAGGAACATGGCAACAGATACAAAGGTACAGCGTCTGCCCGCAGAGCAGATGTTCCAGAAGGAGATTGACGCATTGATCAAAGCAGAGAAGGATCCGATCCCAACGGGATGGAAAATGTCCCCGAAATCTGTCTTGACGTATATTACCGGGGGGAAGGCAGGGCGTACTGTGATTACCCCAAAGTACATCGGGCATAAACGTCTGGTGGAAATTGCCATTGCCACTTTGGTGACGGATCGTGCGCTTCTTTTGATTGGGGAGCCTGGAACAGCAAAATCCTGGCTGTCGGAACACCTGGCAGCAGCAATCAACGGCGACTCTACAAAAGTGATCCAGGGCACGGCAGGTACGACGGAGGAGCAAATCCGCTATTCCTGGAATTATGCAATGCTGATTTCCCAGGGACCTTCCCCGGAGGCTATGCTGAAAAGCCCGGTCTACCATGCAATGGAAACAGGCACGGTTGCCAGGATAGAGGAAATCTCAAGGTGCGCTTCCGAAGTGCAGGACGCGTTGATTTCCATATTGTCAGAAAAGCGGATTTCCGTACCAGAGCTAGGGTTAGAAGTCCCTGCCCAAAAAGGGTTTTCCGTGATTGCAACGGCAAATACCCGGGACAAGGGAGTCAATGAAATGTCGGCGGCCTTAAAACGGCGGTTTAATATCGTCGTGCTTCCAGCGCCTGCCGATCTGGAATCTGAAATGGATATTGTGAAAACACGTGTCGCCCAGCTTTCGGAAAACTTGGATTTGAATGCGAAGCTGCCAGAAACGGAAGTAGTTGAAAAAGTGTGTACAATATTCCGTGAACTGCGCTTGGGCGCCACGTTAGATGGAAAGCAGAAATTAAAGCCGACGTCCGGCGTACTGTCTACGGCAGAAGCGATTTCCCTTCTGGCAAACAGCATGGCTTTGGCGGGAAGCTTTGGGGACGGTTCCATTTCGGATTACGATCTGGCGGCAGGGCTTCAGGGGGCTGTGGTGAAGGATGAAGAAAAAGACAGCCTGGCATGGAAGGAATACCTTGAAAATGTCTTGAAGAAACGGGGACGGAAGTGGACAGGCTTGTATCAGGAGTGTAAGGAGCTGAATCAATAATGGGAGAGGCCGTGATATTTGGGATCCGGCATCTGTCCCCGGCAGGTGCCTGGCATCTGAGGAAGTTACTGGATGAAGTAAAGCCCCAGGCAGTATTGATCGAAGGACCTAGTGATTTTACGGAAGAACTGGCCGCCTTGGCGGACCAAAGGGTAAAACCGCCCATTGCTATAATGGCGTATACGGAGGATTTGCCGATCCGTACGATTTTATACCCGTTTGCAGAATATTCCCCCGAATACCAGGCGGCGCTATGGGCGTATGAGAATAAAAAGGAATGCCGTTTTATTGACCTTCCATCCAGCGTGTTTTTGGCATTGCCAAAAGCGTCAGGGCAAACAGGGGACGTTGGGGAAGAGGGGCGGATTTCGGTATACCGCAGGCTGGATGAACTCTCAGGGGACGATACCCATGAAACCTTCTGGGAACGGACGATGGAGCATTTCAGTGAAGGGCAAGGATACCAAAAAGGGGCGGAAGTATTTGGCAGGAACTTGCGGGAACTGACCGAGGGCGAGGATGGCGACTATGCGGAAACACTCGTCCGCGAAGCCTATATGGAACAGAGCATCCAAAACGTCGTTGCGTCTGGCATTGCGCCGGAAAACATTGTGGTGGTGACTGGGGCGTACCATGTCGAAGGGCTGAAACGCAGGGCAGAAGCCATCAGCAGGGAGGAATGGGAGAAGCTTCCTTCGGTTGCCGTACAAAAGACCTTAATGCCATATTCGTATTACCGTCTGTCTTCGCGATCGGGGTATGGCGCAGGGAATAAAGCGCCTGCATATTATGGGCTTTTGTGGCAGGGGTTTTTGCGTGGGGAAGCCGATTATGCAGCACGCAGCTACTTGTCGCGCCTGGCAGCCTGGCAGCGGAAAAATGGGAATATGGTATCCTCGGCAGAGGTGATCGAAGCGGTAAGGCTTTCAGTTTCCCTTGCAAACCTACATGGCTATCAAATCCCGTCCCTGCGTGATTTAAGGGATGCGGCGATTACTTGTATGGGGCATGGGCGCTTTGGGGAGATTGCCCAGGCGGTGGCGGATACGGAGATTGGCACAGCCATTGGCTCCCTGCCCCAGGGCGTGAGCAAGACGTCGATCCAGAACGATTTTTACCATATGTTGGATGAATTGAATTTAAGGCGTTACTGCGCGGCCACATCGGGGGATTTACATTTGGATCTGCGGGAAAAACTGACCGTGAAATCCCAAAAGTCTGCATTCTTGGATTTGGAACGCTCCTTTTTCCTCCATCGGCTTCGTGTGCTTGGGATCTCCTTTGTGGATTGGCAGCAGGTACAGCAGGAACGGGCGACCTGGGCGGAGCATTGGGTGTTGCGCTGGACGCCGGAGGCAGAGATTGAGATTGTAGAAGCCCAGCTTAAGGGGGATACCATCTTGCAGGCGGCCTCGTTCCAAATGAAAGAAGAAGTGGAACAAGAAGAGAGTATCGCGGCGATTGCAAAGGCCATAGAAGCTTCGTTCTTCTGCGGTATGCCAGAAACCGTCAGCTATGCCACGGCGGTTTTACAGAAAATTGGGGTGGAGGCTGCAGCCGTTGAGGAAATTGCAAAGACCGTACAGAGCCTGTCGGTTGCCATCCAGTATGGGAGCATCCGGAAAATATCCAGCGAAGCGCTGATCCCGGTGCTGGGACAGTTATTCCTGCGCGCCTGCTTGCTGCTGCCAGAAAGCTGCGTCTGTGACGACAATGCTTCGCGGGAAATCATAGAGGGGATTGCCCGCTTGAACGAAGCGTCGTTACATCATGATTTTTTACCAGAAGAACGGTGGCTGCAGGTCTTAGAAGAAGTGGCTGGCAGGGACGATTTAAATACAAAGGTTTCCGGTTATGCTGCGGCTATTTTGTTGGAACGCGGCAAGATGTCAAATGAAGAACTGGAGCAGAAGGTGGAATTTCGCCTGTCAAAGGGTATCCCGGCAGATTTAGGCGCAAGCTGGTTTGAAGGGCTCTCCATGAAAAACAGGTATGCGCTGATTGCGCGTATGGGTTTATGGGAAAGCCTGGATCATTATCTGGAAAGCCTGGATGATGAGGAATTTAAACGTGCGCTGATTTTTTTACGCCGGGCGTTTGCAGATTTTACTGCAAAGGAAAAGAGCGATATCGCAGAAAACCTTGGGGAGTTATGGCAGCTAAACCCATTGCAGGTCAGCGAGGCGATCCAAGCGCCCTTAGACGAAGAAGCACAGGAGATGCTTGGGGATTTGGAAGACTTTGACTTTGGCGATATCTAACTTGCCAGCATAATATGTGATGCGGCATACGCGAGAGTATTCAGGGAGAGGATTGTATTCACGTATGGATGAGATGGAAAAAATAAAGCGTTGGCGCCTTATCCTTGGCGCAGAAAGCGATATGCAGTTTGCCTCTATGGGCGGCGGGGACGCTTCCCATGGAAGCGGCAATGGAGAAGAGGTTGCATTGTCCGAAGAACAGATCCTGATGGATCAGGCGCTGGCGGCAATTTACAACCGCAGGGAATCCGGTGGGTTCGGTTCTGGGCATGGAGCCGGGAACGGACCTTCTAACCCGCAGATCAGCCGTTGGCTTGGCGATGTGCGTACCTTGTTTGACAAAGACCTCGTTACCGTTATACAGTCGGACGCCATGGAGCGGTGCGGCTTGCGCCAAATGCTTTTTGAACCAGAACTTTTAGAACATGTAGAGCCAGACATTGGCCTGGCGTCTACCATCTTGATGTTAAAGGATCAGATCCCCAAACGATCCAAAGAGAGCGTACGGGCGTTTATCGCGAAGATTGTAGAGGAAATTAATAAGCTTTTGGAAGCAGATATCCGCAGGGCGGTCACGTCTGCAATAAACCGCAGGCTACATTCGCCCATACCTTCGGCGTCTGCGATGGATTTCCCCCTGACAATCCGCAGGAACCTGAAGAATTACAATCCAGAACTGGGGACAATCGTACCAGAGCATTTTTATTTCTTTGACCGTACGACAACGGCAGCTTCGCGCCAATGGACGGTGATCCTGGACGTAGATCAAAGCGGATCGATGGGAGAATCCGTGATTTATTCTTCCATTATGAGCTGTATCCTGGCAAGCATGGCGTCCATCCGGACCCATATTGTGGCGTTTGATACAAAAGTAGTGGATCTAACTGAAAAATGCGACGATCCCGTCGATCTGTTATTCGGGTTCCAGCTTGGAGGCGGCACGAATATCGACCAGTCTGTGGCTTACTGCCAGAAATTTGTGGAAAACCCATCTAAGACGTTGTTCTTTTTAGTGACAGATTTAGAAGAAGGCGGGAACCGGGCTTCCTTGCTGCACCGCCTGCGCGAATTGAAAGAATCCGGGGTGACTGTAGTATGCCTTCTGGCGATTGCAGACGGCGGCAAGCCTTATTACGACGCGCAGATGGCGGAACGTGTGGCAGGGCTAGGCATCCCCTGCTTTGCCTGCAACCCACAGATGCTTCCACAATTATTAGAACGTGCCTTCCGTGGTCAGGATCTTGGTGAATTCAAAAAGGAATTTGAAAAGCGGAAGAAATAAAGGGAAGAAGGAAACGGCTATTTAGGATGGCAAAATGCTTTGGGGTTAGATGGTATGTAACGCTTCCCCTGCCAGGGACGGATGCGTAGGGTTAGGCAGGGGAAGAGATTATGATACTTCCCAGATACGGGAAGGAAGCGCTTGCGCTTCTTAATTCCTGCAGTCGAACGCAGGGTTGAATGCATAAAAGTTCTTGGAATCCAGATGATCCTGCACAATCCGCAGGCTTTCACCGAAACGCTGAAAATGCACAACTTCCCGTTCCCGCAGGTAACGGATGGGATCTGCAACCTCTGGATCCTTTACTAAGCGCAGTATATTTTCGTAAGTACTGCGGGCTTTCTGCTCTGCAGCCAAATCTTCTGTCAAGTCTGTGATCGGATCTCCCTTGGACTGAAATTCGCAGGCATTGAAAGGAATCCCGCCAGCAGCCTGAGGCCAGAGCGCAAGGGTGTGATCCACATAATATTTATCGAAACCAGAAGCTTTGATTTCATCTGGACATAAATCCTTTGTAAGCTGGTAAACAATTGCACAGATGATTTCCATATGCGCCAGTTCTTCTGTACCTACATTGTGCTCAGAAATGTTCCAAATCAAGCCCTATACGGAAGTGTGAGAAAATGAGCTTGTCTGAATAGAGTTGGACAGGCTCATTTTTCTATAGGAAACCACACCATCGTCAGCTTCAATCGTGTGTACTCAGCACTGACGCTTAAATTTATATTTAATCTCCCAAGGCAAATGGAATTCTATTT
>CAOKNO010000011.1 GCA_948470065.1 uncultured Eubacterium sp.
CTGAAAGAGTCCAGCTATATCAAGTACTGGAATTTGTGGAAGTCTTATATCTGCCCGAAGCTTGGGAGCCTACATTTGTCGGAGGTTTCACAAAACATGCTAGAAGCCTATTGCATGGAACTCCGTGTATCCGGCGGGCATAAGGGCATGGGCTTATCTGCAAAAACGGTAGCGGATACGATGTCTTTGCTCCGCAGCATGTTCCAGTTCTGTTCGGCGAAGGATATCCCGATCCCCTGTAGCATCCGGACAGTTCCAATCAGGCAGGAAGTAAAAGAAATGCGTGTATTCAGCATAGAAGAACAGCGTCTCCTATGCAGCTACATCTATTCCAACTTGTGTATGCAGAATGTCGGGGTACTGGTCTGTCTGTTTACAGGGATCCGTGTTGGGGAGTTATGCGCGCTGCAATGGGAAGATATTTCATTTTCAGAAAAAACATTGTACGTCCATAAAACGATGCAGCGCATCCAGATAGGAAACACAGGCGCAGGCGACGGGAGCGCCAGGACGAAAATAATTGTTACAAAGCCAAAAAGCCGGTGTTCCATCCGCACAATCCCGCTCCCAGAAAAATTGGTGCAGATCCTCCAGTCCATAGAAATCACTAGGGACGGTTATTTTTTAACGGGCAGCAATGCAAAATGGGTGGAGCCGCGTACGATGCAAAACCATTTCAAGCGTCTGTTGAAGGATTGTAAGTTAAAAGAAGCCAACTACCATGCCCTGCGGCATACATTTGCGACACGGTGTATCGAAAAAGGGTTCGACGTCAAAAGCTTAAGCGAAATTTTAGGCCATTCCAGCGTAAACATCACCATGGATCGCTATGTGCACCCTTCGATGCAGTTAAAACAGGAAAACATGCAGTGGCTTTCGGAACTTCTGGTCCTGGAGCATCCGGCTGGTTAGCGAAGGATACGCCGTCAGGAAAATGGTCAGCCAGGAACCTAAAACAGGAAGATTCGGGAGACTCTCCATGATTTCGCAGAGTGCCGTACTCTGTGAAATCTATGAAACAGTGGAATAAAGGAGGAGGTCAGTAAGAGAACTGGCGGATCTCGCTGGCGCATGTTTATGGAAGAAAAAAAGATAATCTGTTTTGGATTGCTTGGTTCATTTTCCTATGCATTGACGGATGGAGCCCACCCGCCTGCAGCGGTACGTACGGTATCGAAAAAGGTTGGGAAGAAGACGCTGTCGTTCCTGCAGTACCTGATCGTGAATTATGCCCGGTATATTTCTTCCGAGGAACTGATTGAACTGTTTTGGACGGAGAATGGGAGCAGCGACCCGGCGAATGCATTGCGCAATATGCTCTATAAAATCCGGAATTTGCTGAAAGGGCTATTTCCAGGATATGGGGAGATGTTGCGGACGCTTCCAGGCTGCTATGCTTGGGATACGGAGGTTTGCATGGCGTTGGATACGGAAGAATTTGAGCGCGTCTGTATGGAAGCGAGGAAATACACTGGGAGGGAATCGGCAGAATTGTTGCGGAAGGCAGTTTTTTTATATAAAGGGGATTTTCTTTCTGGGAATGACAGCGAATGGACCAGGCCGTTAAGGCAATATTACAGGGCGCTGTACCTAGACGCTTGTAAAACGCTGCTTCCCTTACTAGAAGAAGAGGAGCAGTGGATGGAAATCGTCGGCGTCTGCAGCCAGGCCATCCAAATTGATTTTAGTATCGAAGAGTTTACCGCCTGCCAGATGAGGGCGTTTATTGCAATGGGGCAGCCGGAACAGGCAGTTGAACAGTATGAGACGTTTAAGGGGAAGATGTTAAAGGAGTTTGGGATGCCCCCTACGGAACGTATCGAACAGATCCGTGCGTTAATATCTGGCTTGGGCAAGGAGGATGGGGGGAAAGAACGGGAGATTTTTAAGCTGGTATGTGAAGGGCGGTTGGAAAAACATGCCTTTTTCTGTAGTTTTGGGGTATTTCAAAGTATCGTTGCGTTGGAGCGGCGGCATCTTGCGCGCTCCGGCTTAAGATCTACGCTGGTTATTGTCAGCCTGGATAACGAAACGGCGCCTGGCACAGATGTAAGAAGGCTGGAACGCATCTTACAGGAAGGGCTTAGGATTGGAGATCTGGTGGCAAGGCTTGCGGCGGGCTCTTATATCATGATGCTGACGGGCACGGACGGCGAGGACGCCCAGATTGTAATCAATAGGCTGGATTGTACGTTCCACAGGACATTCCGGCATTCCAACGCCCGTCTTTCGTTTTGCATGTCTGTATTATCTCCAGAAAGGGAAGCGGGAAACTTGTGATCCATATTTCCTGAAAAATAACAGGCAGCTAACAGAAGTTTATTATATTTAAATTGCAGAAAAGGGAAAAGGGCGGTGTTGATATGATGATTCCAGGGAAAATGGCTCCCTGCCATAGCCGTGAAGCAGTCGTTACGGTATTGTCTTATTGCAATGGTGTCATGGACGGGTATTTGCAGCATCCGCGGCTTGGCGGCAAAGAAAAGCTTTATAGCCTTTCGCAGATGGTGCTGCTGTTGGGCAGCCTGCTTGATTTAGAGGGCTGTCCCGGGAATCCGTTGCCTTTTGTATCTCCGGTATGCGATGATCCGGGCAGTATCGCCGTATTCCGTATCCAAGTTCTTTTTCGGGAGCATTATACGTGGCAAGGCAAGCTGATTTGGCAGGAAAAAAGCCAGGAAGCCGTATTCCAAAGCGGGATAGAGCTGATACGGCTGTTTGATGAAATCCTTGCAGGAGACGATGAGGCGGCGGATGGAGAGCCGGACGTTGGAACGGTATCTGGCCAGTAAAAATCTGGGGGAGTGCAAAGTGGAGTTAGGAAGGTGGGAAAATGCAGAATTTTATCAGAGAGTATTTGGATGAGTGGAGCAGGAGGAAAAAGAGCAGCAGGAAGATTTCCATTGCCGTAATGCTTATGGCCGTCATAGTAGCTGGGGGCGTCATAAGCTTTTTGGTGCAGTATGGCATAGCCATGACGGAAAAGCCGAAATGCGGCCTCACGGAGCACGGACATGGCGAAGGCTGCTTTGGGCGGCAGATCGTCTGTGCGCAGGAGGAAGGGGAAGAGCATCAACATACGGATGCATGTTACGAGGATATCCTTAGCTGTGCAGAGCAGGAACATGTCCATACAGATATTTGTTTTTCAGATGTATCCGCCGGGGTAGAAGACCAGTCGGTATGGGACGGCCAATATGCGGCTGTTGAATGGAAAGGGAACTGGGCGGAGGATTTGCTGACGGCGGCGCGGATGCAGCTAGGGTATCAGGAAAACGAAGATAATTTTACGGTTGCGGAAGATGGAAGCCATAAAGGCTATACCCGTTACGGGCAGTTTTGCGGCGATCCATACCGTGACTGGGACGCGGCAGACGCAAAAAGCCCCGAAACAGAGGAACAGATCGTTGCAGAAAGCCCTGAAACAGAGGAACAGATCGTTGCAGAAAGCCCAGCGGGATCAGAAAGAGAAGTTGCGTCAGATCCAGTAGGCGATCAGGGACAGATCGAAACAACGAATCCGATTACAGGCGATCAGGCCTATGTAAGCGAAATCAGGATAAAAGACATTGCAGACGGAGCCGCTCCGTTCGATGCAGACGATGGGCTTGGCAATGACAGCAATACAGAGAACCGGCGCGTCAGGACGTTTGATACGGTGACGTATCATTTCCTGGTTGATATGAAGTCATGGGACAATCAAAAGAATTACAGCGAAGCGCGCGTGAAGCTAGAATTTGTACTGCCGTTGTCGGAGGAAGAGGCTGTGTTTGATCAGTCGGCTATGGCGTGGATGGACGCTTCAGAAGGGTATGCGCCTGTCCTTACGGTTGAGGAGCGGGAGATTGGCGGGGTAACAAAGGAGTGCCAGATCCTGACTTGCTATAAGCATCTGCTTCCTTCGGCGGATAACCGTTCGGTTGTCCCTGGCCAGTTCGGAGAGAACGTGACCATTAATGTCAAATCCATGAAAAACGGCGAAAAATTCGCGCCGCTGCTCAGCGCGGCAATGGAGTATGGCACATGGGAAGGAGCCTGCGACAAGGAAGGGCATATAATAGACGGGCAGCCAGCAATTGAAAAGAAAAGCGTTATGGCTGAGGAAGTCGAGGTAACGGCAGCGCCGAAATATAATATCCAGATCCTTGGGGATCAGTCCTACAGCGGCACGTTTGATTTTAGCAGCGGGAACGATGCGGCGCGCAACAAGGAGAAAGGCTCGGTGACCGGGCGTAGGTAGTGGAAATCCCGACAGAGAGCGATTACGCCCCGCTGTTATGGAGTTACGGTGAGAACCGATGGGTTCCGTATGGAGAAGAAAATACCGATGGGCGCGTTCTCTATGACAGTAATGTGTGTTCCCCATACGCGCCTTACTTTGAAGGGATAGACGCCAGCTCATGTAAAAAGAGCGGCATATGGCAGGTATCAGAACAAAGCGGTTCTACCGTCCATATCACAATTAAGGATTATGAAATTGATCTGAGCCAGATGCCGACGCAGAATATGGATAAGTCAAAAGACGTTTACGGTGCGCATATCGGCTGCTTTTCCGCAGGCGGGCTGTGGGTGGTACAGCCGTTCAACCGGTTGAACAGCGACAGCAAGGAGCCGGATTATGACGTGGTGACGGAGTATGGCCCAGGGGCGTTTGCTACGGAGGCAGTCGTTAAGAACCTAAAAACACAGACGGTAAGCGGGACAGAGGTTTCAGAAGAAAAAGGATTTGTACAGACGCGTACGGACGATGATCGGCTGGCACGTACCCTTGAGCTTACGTTACGGGGCGCGATGCAGAACAGGGTCAGGTATGCGGGTACAGATACCGAGAAAGGCGCTGGTATTGATGAAAATGGCGACGGCCGGGATTATGCGGCGGTAGGTTCTGATTTATGGTTGATGGGCGGGAATACAAAAGATGAAGATCTACATGATAATATCCTGATCTATTATGCAGTGAAACGGGATGGGAAAGATTGGACGTCAGATAAGGAATTGCAGAATACATACGAAGACGATTTGGTCTTCTATAAGGAGCTGCAGGAAATTCCGGAGGGAGATATCTGCGTCGGTATCCTGTTCTGCTTTAAAGGACCAGGGCCGGTAGGCGAAAATGATCCATACTACCGTGCGTTCCACAAAGCGAAGATACAAGACGACATGGATTTGGCAGGGGAAACCTTTATGCTGGCTTCCACCTCCCGGGTGTGGACGAAGAGCAAATTTGAACAAACAGGGATGACGCTGGATCAGGTTCCGGATTGGTCGGATCCTGACACGAAGCTTGCCTCGTTTGGCGACGCTTGCTACTTAAGCGCGAATATCGAGGGTTCGGTGTACTATATCAAGGAAACATACAAGGAAGATGGGAGCGGTATCGTGGGCACGCACAACTCCGATCATGAGCATTGGGGGGATACGCTGCTGATCATCGGCTATAAGACTGGGATTACCAAGAACCTGCTTCAGAAAGAAAACAATAACGAAGAGAAGTAGACATTTAACTTAGACGCAGATCAAAGAGTCGTGGATTATGTGCTGCAGCCCAAGACGGAACACGAGAAAGACGGGAAGTTTGACCGGAAGGATACGGTTACGATTGTAGATACCCTGCCAAAATATATGACTTATAAACCGGGAAGCGCTTATTTTGGCGGAAAATATGTACAGACGTCAGCAAACGGCGGGACAAAAGGGCAGATTGTAGCGGATGACGACGGGAACGAGCCGGAATTAAGGGAACCGGATGAAATTCAATGGAATGCAGAGGACGGGACGCAAACGTTAAAGTGGGTTATCAAGGACGTGAAGATTGGAGAGCCAATGCAGCCGATTTATTACTCGGCAGATATTGGTTCCAAAAGCAATCCGCAGGAAGACGTTGGCACAGGCACAACCAGCTTGACGAATAAAACCTACATTACGTCCATGTACGACAGGCGGGACCCTCTGTTGAAGGATGGGAATTATGCAGAAGAGGGCATTGCTGTGACCCGCGGGAGCGCGAGTTCGTTTGGCAAATATACCAAACAGAAGGTCGTGGATGAAGACGGCGAGATTGATTATGTCGTTTATTTCAATAACAATGCATCGGAAACAAAGCCGTTTGCCATTATGGATACCATGCCCGCAGACCAGATAAACGGCAGTGATTTTACGGGCGAGTATCTCTTTGCAGGCTGGGATATTGACGCAAAGAGCACGTGCGATATCAGCAAATTAAAAATTTACTATACGATGGATGAGAGATATAAAGATATGGTCATCCGCGATATCGAGGTAACGCCGGGCAAAACAGATCCGTTCGAGGGGCTAGAAGGGTGGAAACGAGCAGAAATAGGAGCAGATAGGACGATTGCGCTGCCTGTTTTGGAGGGCGGGGCAAGGCATCCAGTTGCCTGGTCGGTTGTCGGGGAACTAGATAACAGCCAAAGCGTCTATGTGAATTTAAAAATCAAGCTAGAACCGGAAGCATCTGAAACGTCGGAAAAGGAAACCAATTACTTTGTAAACCTTCTTTCGAGCGGAGATACGACGACCACTACGGAGAACCCAACGGTAAGGCGTACGTTGTCAGGCCTTACATGGATGGATTACAACCGAGACGGGATCCAGGATGAAGATTCCGCCGACCGGATTTCCGGCGTTAAGATAGAACTTCTGAAATTGAAAGAAGGCGGGGATCCTGCGGATGAAAGAGATTATGAAAACGTCTGCTATCCTGGCAGCGAAACGCCGATTGTAATTGAAACAGGGCAGCAGGTCAGCCTTAGGGCCAAAAGCGCGGCGGAGATTACATGGTATGGGACAGACAAGGAAGCAGCAGGCAGTACAGAACCAGAGACTGCCAAGGGGCAATATAAATTTATCGATCTTCCATCCGGGACGTTTGCAGTACGCTTTACGGATGGGACGAAGAAGATTTCAGAGTTACATGCGACAGCTTGTAACAGCGGCGACAATGATACCGTGGATTCTGACGGAGTACCAATTTATAAAGACAATACGTTGAATAGGACGTTGATCTTAGGGATTGATATGCCAAAGGCGGAAGATCTGGGCGTGGCGGTGTACGAGTCGAAATTCCATGACAGCGGCTTTTACCCAGATACTGCGCTGAAGATTTTAAAAACAGATGATTCTGGGGAGGAAACGCTAGAAGGCGCAATCTTTACGGTAAAAGATTCGAAGGGAAACGAGGTTTCCTTCCTGGCGGATGAAGGGAAGCCGGGCAGCTATACGGCTTCGGAACTAAGGGAAGGCAAAGCGTCGCCGTTGGCAGGATATTATTATCTGGCATGTGCGGATAACCCGTATTATGTGATGGGGTTCCAGGGAACCGATCGAGGCGTCCGAGGCGTCCCGGCCATATTGCAGGGCAGGACCGGCAATGAGAGCCAGCTTTTTGAAATGTATGAGGATCGGGGAAGCGTATGCTTCCGAAACGTGGCGTCCGGCCATTGGCTGGATTTGGATGAGGGACAATGGAAGATTGAAAGCGGGCAGAAGGTTCACTGCTGGGAGGATGCAGAAACGCCGCCAACCTATATATCGAAGCGCTGGAAGCTACAGGAAACGCAAGAGGGATCGTTGTATATCATGCCTGGAAAACCCAACGGGAAGCGATTATTGCATTGGGGTGGAAGGCGCCGCAGCAGATAAGAAGGAAATCCGTTTGTACCGGAAAGGCAGCCAGACGATGGCGCAGAAGTGGCTTCTGGTGCCAGCAGGCAGCAGCGTCAAAGCGCAGACGGACTTGACGGTAGGCGCAGACGGCAGCTTAATCTTAAACGATTTGATGCCTGGCAGCTATACCATTACTGAAATCAAAGCCCCTGCTGGCTACGCCATGTTAAAGGAACCAGTTGCGATCACCTTGGAAAAGGACGGGAATATTCGTATGCAGGCCGAAAACAGCATGGCTGGGCTGGTCGGATCGGGCAATGAGGTACAGCTAAGGATCCAAAACAACAAACAGTATAAGCTGCCAAATTCCGGCGGCAGCGGGAGTGGTTGGTATTTGTCTGGCGGGATATTGCTGATGCTTGTTGGAGCGTTAGCGCTATTGAGGAACCAGTACAAGAAAGCGTTGAGGCGGTAAGGTAAAATTGTTCTCACGCTATGGCGGGATGGTTTCCTGCAAGCCATGAAACGCATGGGAATAACTAGTTAAGGCGCCAATAAGCCTGGGGCTGCTGTAAAAGACATCGGTGATACAGTATGTTTACATTTTGCAGCAGTCCCAGACAAAATAAACCAGAAAATATACAACAACAAGGAGAGCCCAGATGAAAAAGAATATAACGAAACTTTTGATAACGCTATTGTTTTTAACCGGATTCTCCTTGGTGCTGTATCCGCCTTTGGCGAACGCGTGGAATAGCCACAGGCAGGAGGAGATGATCCGCAGGTTTTACCAGACGGTGGCAAAACGGGAAGCAGCGGGCGAAATTGATTACCAGGCGGAATGGGACGCGGCGGCGGCTTATAACCGGAGCCTTCTGCCGTATAAGGTGCCCTATACGTTTATAAAGGCAGAGGCCATGGATGGGGACGATACATATCTGTCTTGCCTGGATATTGCTGGGAATGGGATTATAGGGATAGTGGAAATCCCGAAAATCCATAGTAAGCTTCCCATTTTCCATACGTCGGATGAAGAGGTGCTAGAGGTAGCGGCAGGCCACCTGGAGGGCAGCTTCCTCCCAATAGGCGGGGAGAGTACCCATGCCGTGATATCCGCGCACAGAGGACGGCCAGGCGCGCAGCTATTTAAAGATTTGGATCAATTGGAAAAAGGCGACCGTTTCTATTTGCATATTTTGGATGAAACGCTTTGTTACGAGGTTGATAAGATTTCTACCGTAGCGCCGCATGATACGCGTGCGCTGAACGTAGAAGACGGGCAGGATCTGGTGACGCTCTTGACCTGTACGCCTTATGGTGAAGAGAGCCACAGGCTGCTGGTGCGCGGGCATAGGGCGACCTACGATAAGGAGCCGTGACAAGGGATAGCCTCCGGCGG
Source organism: uncultured Eubacterium sp. (assembly GCA_948470065.1). Classification (GTDB taxonomy): domain Bacteria; phylum Bacillota; class Clostridia; order Lachnospirales; family Lachnospiraceae; genus Petralouisia. Next base: position 9,026 of record CAOKNO010000011.1, read on the forward strand.
CGCATGGGTCTGGAACTGCTTGAAATCAAGCCGCTCTTTTAGTATAATAGAGCCAGAATTGGATTCTTTTTATGGATGGTAAAGGAGCGTGCGATAGAATGGCAGGACAGGACATAACCCGCAAGGATACAAAGCAGATAACCATTGGGGATCGTGTAATTGGTGGACACGCCCCCATATTGATCCAGTCGATGACAAACACCAAGACGGAAGACGTCAAGGCGACGGTTGCGCAGATTAACCGCCTGGCGGCGCAAGGATGCGATATCATCCGCTGCGCCGTGCCTACGATGGAGGCAGCCCAGGCATTTGGCGAAATTAAAAAAGCAATTTCTATCCCTCTGGTGGCAGACATCCATTTTGACTACCGCCTTGCCCTTGCGGCAATCGAGCATGGGGCGGATAAGATCCGGATTAACCCAGGCAATATTGGATCTAGAGATCGTATCCAGGCTGTAGTAGACGCAGCGAAGGAGCGGGGGATCCCGATCCGCGTAGGGGTGAATAGCGGTTCTTTGGAACGGGAACTGGTAGAGAAATACCATGGCGTTACGGCAGAAGGGCTTGTGGAGAGCGCGTTGGATAAAGTGCATATCATGGAAGGGATGGGGTACGGCAACCTTGTGATCAGCATCAAATCCTCAGATGTCATGATGTGTGTCAAAGCCCATGAATTGATTGCAGGGCGGACGGAGTATCCGCTACATGTGGGGATTACGGAATCTGGGACTGTCACGAGTGGGAATATTAAATCGGCTATGGGGCTTGCCTTAATCTTAAGCCAGGGCATTGGGGATACGATACGCGTATCCTTGACCGGGGATCCAGTAGAAGAGGTCAAGTCTGCTAAAATTATCCTGCGGACCTTAGGCCTTCGTACCGGAGGGATTGAGGTGGTATCCTGCCCGACCTGCGGCAGGACACAGATAGATTTGATCGGGCTGGCGAAGCAGGTCGAGGATATGGTAAGCGATATCCCATTGGATTTGAAGGTCGCAGTTATGGGCTGCGTGGTAAATGGGCCAGGAGAAGCCAAAGAAGCCGATCTTGGGATTGCCGGGGGCGTTGGGGAAGGATTATTGTTCAAGCATGGGGAAGTTTACAAAAAGGTGAAAGAAGAGGAACTGTTGACGGCATTGCGTTATGAGCTTCTGCATTGGGAGGAATAACAGATGGGCAAACAGTTTTTTGAAGTATTTCCAGAATTGCACGTCCCATCTGAGCTTGGACGGCTGATGGAGGAGGTAGAAGTAACGAAGGTATCCTCAAACCGGGACAGGGATCATCTGCGGGTATATCTGAAAAGCGGCCGGCTAATTGATAAATCCAATATTTACGATTTGGAGCATGGGATTGAGCGGCAGCTATTCCCAGAACATGAGATTACCGTTAAGATCGTAGAAAAATACCAGCTTTCTGGTCAGTACAACCCCAGGAAGCTGATGGATGTATACAAAGATAGTATTTTAGAGGAGTTCCATACGTACAGCTTGTTGGAATACAGCATACTGCGTATGGCCCAGATAGAGTTTCCAGAAGATCACAAGATGCGCCTTACATTTGAAGATTCTGTCGTTGCGCGCCAGAAATCGGAAGAAGTGGTGCAGATTTTAGAGAAGATTATCTGTGAAAGGTGCGGGCTGGATGTGGATATCCAGGTAGGGTATATGGAGCCTGTGGAAACGAAGCATAAAAAAAACAGCGATTTGCAGATCCAAAATGAAGTGCGCCAGATTATCCGCAATTCTTCTATGGCAGGAAAGCAAAAAATAGAGGAAACAGATCAGCCAGTCTATTTAGGTATGGAGGAAGCTGGGGAACTGCCGTTTTCCATTGATGGGGAAACGGAAACCGCAAGGACGGCGGAAGGCGGCGCAATCTCCACTGGGAAGCATAACGCAGATGGAGGTAAGGCAGGAGAAAAACAGCGTTCATCCGGCAAAGCAGGGACAGGGCTTGCACCAAAGGACGCTTCTAATAAGGGCAAATATCACAAACGCTTCCAACGCGGGGTTCCTTTTAGCGGAATCAAGAAATCAGACAACCCAGACGTTATCTATGGACGTGATTTTGAAGAAGGCGCATTGCCGATAGAGCAGATTGCCGGGGAAATGGGAGAAGTCGTGATACGTGGGAAGGTGCTTAGCGTAGAAACAAGGGAAATCCGCAACCAGAAGACCATCGTGATGTTTTCGGTTACGGACTTCACAGATACGATTATGGTAAAGATGTTTTCCAAGAATGAGTTTGTCCCTGATATCACCGCTGCAGTAAAAAAAGGCGTCTTTTTAAAAATTAAGGGGATAACGACAATCGATCGGTTTGATGGGGAACTGACGATTGGTTCCGTTGTGGGCATGAAAAACATACCTGATTTCACCAGTGTGCGCATGGACAACAGCCCTCAGAAACGGGTGGAACTGCATTGCCATACGAAAATGAGCGATATGGACGGGGTTTCTGAGGTTAAGGATATCATACATCGCGCCAAAGCATGGGGGCATAAAGCGCTTGCGGTTACCGATCATGGGGATGTGCAGTCGTTCCCGGATGCAAACCACGCCGTTTCCCCGAAGGATGATTTTAAAGTGATCTATGGGATGGAAGCTTATCTGGTGGATGATTTGAAGGAGATTATCGAAGCCCCTAATGGACAGTCTTTGGACGATGCTTATGTGGTGTTTGATTTAGAAACCACGGGCTTTTCCCCATTGAACAACCAGATCATTGAAATTGGCGCTGTGAAAGTAGTGGATGGGAAAATAACAGAGCAGTTTTCCACGTTTGTCAACCCGGAAGTCCCAATCCCATTCGAGATTGAGAAGCTGACGGGGATCCGGGATGACATGGTGCTGGATGCGCCGAAGATTGCAGAAGCGCTCCCAGAGTTTTTGGCGTTTTGTGAAGGGGCGGTTATGGTTGCGCACAACGCCGGGTTCGATATGAGTTTTATTAGTAAGAACTGTGAACGGCAGGGCTTGCCATGTACATATACCGTGGTGGATACGGTAGCGATGGCGCGTGTGCTCTTGCCCCAGCTTAACCGCTTTAAGCTGGATACCGTGGCAAAGGCATTGAAAATCTCGCTGGACAACCATCACAGGGCTGTGGATGACGCTGCTTGTACGGCGGAAATCTTTGTGAAATTTGTGGAAATGCTGAAAGAACGCGGCATTTCTACGTTGGAGGAGGTAAATAGGCTGGGCAGCGCTTCGCCAGAAAATATCAAAAAGATGCGCAGCCACCATGCCATTTTACTTGCAACGAACGATATGGGAAGGATTAATTTGTACCGCCTGGTATCCAAATCCCATTTGGAGTATTTCCATCGGATGCCCAGGATCCCCAAAAGTGAATTTGTCAGGCACAGGGAGGGGCTCTTAATCGGATCTGCCTGTGAAGCAGGCGAATTGTACCAGGCGATCCTCAGAGAGCAGCCGGAAGAGGAAATTGCAAGGCTGGTACGGTTTTATGATTATCTGGAGATCCAGCCTTTGGGCAACAATGCGTTTATGCTGCGTGGGGACAGCCCTGCCGTGGCTTCCGAAGAAGCGCTGAAAGACATCAACCGCAGGATTGTGAAGCTGGGCGAGGAGTTCCACAAGCCTGTCGTAGCGACCTGCGACGTGCATTTCCTGGATCCAGAGGATGAAGTATACCGAAGGATCATTATGGCAGGGAAAGGGTTTAAGGACGCCGATGACCAGGCGCCTTTGTTTTTGCGCACGACAGAGGAGATGCTGGCGGAATTTGCCTACCTGGGCAGCGAGAAGGCAGAGGAGATTGTCATTACGAACACCAATAAAATCGCAGATATGTGCGAAAAAATCTCTCCGGTACGCCCGGATAAATGCCCGCCTGTCATTGAAAACTCCGATCAGATGCTTCGGGATATCTGCTACAACCGCGCCCATGAGATTTATGGGGAGGATCTCCCGGCGATTGTAAAAGAGCGGCTGGACAGGGAACTGAACTCCATTATTTCCAATGGCTATGCCGTGATGTATATTATCGCACAGAAGCTAGTGTGGAAATCAAACGAAGACGGATACCTAGTAGGATCCCGTGGGTCGGTCGGTTCTTCGTTTGTGGCGACCATGTCTGGGATTACGGAGGTAAACCCTCTTGCGCCCCATTATTATTGCGCCAAATGCCATTACAGCGATTTTGATTCCCCAGAGGTAAAAGCGTATGCAGGCCGGGCGGGGTGCGACATGCCGGACAGGGCGTGCCCAGTATGCGGGGAGCCGTTGGTAAAAGAAGGGTTTGACATCCCATTTGAAACGTTTTTGGGCTTTAAAGGGAACAAGGAGCCAGACATTGACTTGAATTTCTCTGGCGAGTACCAGAGCAAGGCGCATGCTTACTGCGAGGTGATTTTTGGGTACGGGCAGACATACCGCGCAGGGACGATCGGTACTTTGGCAGATAAGACGGCGTATGGGTATATCAAAAATTATTATGAAGAGCGCGGCGTGCGCAAAAGAAACTGCGAGATTGACCGTATTGTCCAGGGCTGCGTAGGGGTACGGCGTACGACAGGCCAGCATCCTGGCGGGATTATCGTGCTGCCGATTGGGGAGGAAATCCATTCCTTTACGCCGATCCAGCATCCGGCGAACGATATGTCTACGGATATTGTGACCACCCATTTTGATTACCACTCCATAGACCATAACTTGTTGAAGTTAGATATCCTAGGACACGACGATCCGACCATGATCCGTATGTTGGAGGATTTGACTGGGATTGACGCCAAGAAAATCCCACTGGATGACAAAAAGGTGATGTCCTTGTTCCAGAGTACGGAAGCGCTGGGCATTGCGCCAGAGGATATCGGAGGCTGCAGCCTGGGTTCTTTGGGGATCCCTGAGTTTGGCACAGAGTTTGTCATCCAGATGTTGATGGATACGAACCCGCAGTCTTTTTCAGATTTGGTCCGTATTTCCGGCTTATCACATGGAACGGACGTATGGCTTGGGAATGCCCAGACCTTAATCCAGGAGGGCAAGGCAACGATTTCTACGGCAATCTGTACCCGCGACGATATTATGACATATCTGATTGGGATGGGGATGGAGAGCGAGCTGTCGTTTACCATTATGGAAAGCGTCCGAAAAGGGAAAGGCCTAAAGCCAGAGTGGGAAGCGGCTATGACAGAGCACGACGTGCCGGATTGGTATATCTGGTCTTGCAAAAAAATCAAGTACATGTTCCCAAAAGCACATGCTGCGGCTTATGTTATGATGGCATGGCGGATTGCTTATTGCAAGGTATTCTACCCGCTGGCATATTATGCGGCGTTTTTCAGTATCCGGGCGACCTCGTTCAGCTATGAGCTGATGTGCCAGGGCAGGGAAAAGCTAGACTTTTTCCTGGCGGATTATGAACGTAGGAAGGATTCCTTGACGAAAAAGGAGCAGGATACCGTGAAGGATATGAAGATTGTGCAGGAAATGTATGCCAGGGGGTTCACGTTTGTGCCGTTGGATCTGTTTTCTGCAAAGGCGCATATCTTCCAGATTGTGGATGGGAAATTAATGCCTTCCTTAGACAGCATCGAAGGGCTGGGGGATAAGGCGGCGGACGCCGTGGTAGAAGCGGCTAAGGACGGGCCGTTCCTATCCAAAGACGATTTCAGGCAGCGGACAAAGGTGTCGAAGACGGTCGTTGATTTTATGGAGGATTTGGGGATATTAGGGGATTTGCCGGAATCCAACCAGCTTTCTTTGTTTGATTTACATTGACCAAACGTCTGAAACGTGGTATGCTTGGTATCATAGGAATGGAGGGATGATTATGACATTTGAAGAGTTTTTTACAAACGTGAAGGAAACCTTTATGGGAGCGGATGCAAGCGGGATCCATGAGCACCTGGCGTTCCAGTTCAACATTACGGGAGAAGCGGAAGGGATCTTTTACCTGGAAGTAAAAGAGGGCAAGCTGTATGTAGAGCCGTATGAGTATTATGACAGGGACGCCATTTTTACAGCGTCTGCTGAAACCCTGATCAAGGTTGCGCAGGGCAAGCAAGATCCTATGATTGCAGTAACCTTGAGGAAGCTGAAGGTGGAAGGGAATATTGAGAAAGCGCTGAAGCTAAAGAGCCTGATTGACAGCAAGAAAAAGAAATAGAGCGTAGCAAGGAAGAATGATGTGCGGCAAAGAACTGCTGTAAGCAGAAACGGCACGCCAGATAAGGCGTTGCGGTTTGGCTTACAGCAGTTTTGTGTTTAATAAGGTTAGGGTATCCTATGAAGTAAAAACATTCCGCGGGGATCGCACCACGGCGGGGAATCCGAGGTCATTACAAGAAAGAAATGTAGTTCTCAGACATATTCCCAATCCGGGCGAGGGCAAAGACTTCAATCCCCTGGGCGCTGATTTTTTCACGTCCGGGTTGGAACGATTTCTCAATCAGGACGCCAAGCCCTGCAATGGTGGCGTGGGACATGCGGATTAAGCGGATGGCGGCAGTCGAGGCCTCCCCATTTGCCAGGAAATCATCTACCAGCAGCACGTGGTCGTTCTCATTGATGTATTTTTTGGAAAGGGTGAGTTCGTAATTTGTTTCTTTCGTGAATGAAGTAACGACCGTTTGGTATAAATCCTGGTTCAGGATTTTGGACGGCTGTTTTTTTAAGATAAGCAGGGGCACGTCCAACGCAAGGGCAGTCATCAGCGCCGGGGAGATCCCGGAACTTTCAATGGTAGCGACCTTTGTAATCCCTCTGTGTCCAAAATGCTTTGCAATCTCTTCTCCTAACTGCTGCATCAGGGCAGGCTCCACCTGATGGTTAATAAAGCTGTCCACCTTTAAAATATGTTCATTTACGGCAACGCCGTCTGATTTGATTTTTTCTTCTAATAGTTTCATAATCATTCACCTCTGAAAAATGAGTTAATCTGGAAAATACATCTGGTAAACTTTTTCTGCCATATACTCGAAAAAAGACCCCTCCAAATGGTGGTATTGTTCCGAAAGAAGGCGGCTGATATTTTCCCAACGCAGGAAATAGAGCTGCTCAATGGAAAGATCTTCTTCGTCCATGCCGTTGGAAATTGCATCTGCAGAGTAGTATTCCTGGAACCACTGGAGGATCTGGTGTACTAGGACTTCTTCTGTCGCCTTTTCTTTCTGGAGCGATTTTTGTTTTCGGAAAGACAGGATGCCGATGCCTAGGAAAGACAGGGGCAGGATCCCGAAAAGCACGAAACAGAGGAGCCTTTCCCATTGAGGAATCCAGGTAGGCGTGAAAACCGCCCATAAGAGGGCGCAGGCCGGGAAGCCTGCCGTCCCGGTAATCGTAAAGAACCATGCGGCAACTGTTACATGGTTTAATCGTTTCCCTATTTCCCGATACGTATGGGATGGTGTGCGCATCAATTCAGACAAGGTCTCCTGGCCTGCCAGATCCAGGTCCGGTGATGTGGTATCCTTTGCATGAGGCATAGACGATACCTCCATTTCTGTCGATGTCTGTTGCTATTGTTCTACTGTTCGTGTATGATATCTTATCGGAAGCATGTTTTTGCAAATCAATAAGCTTTGCTGTTGGAATAAAAGCTTTCTATACCATTATAAATGAAAAACCCACATATTACAAGAATTTTACAAAATTCATTACAGTACATCAGGTAGCATGTTGCTGTTCATGGAGTGGGCGGTAACAATAGCGTGTCGAGAGGAAAGGATTATTATGAAGATAACAATTATCGCAGTTGGGAAGGTAAAAGAGAAGTTCTATTGCCAGGCCATCCAGGAATTTGAGAAACGGCTAAGCCGCTATTGTAAGCTGGACATCATAGAAGTACCAGACGAGCCAACGCCTGACGTATCAGGCGGGTCAATCGAAACCCAGGTAAAAGACCGGGAGGGAAGGCGGGTGTTAAAGCATATCCGTGAAGACGCCTATGTCTGCGCCCTTGCAATCGACGGGGAAATGCTAGACTCCATACAGCTTTCCAAGAAGATAGAGCAGCTTGGGATCCAGGGGATAAGCCATCTTATCTTTGTAATTGGAGGGTCTTTGGGGCTTTCAAGAGAAGTGATTGCAAGGGCAGATTTCCAATTGAGTTTTTCTAAGATGACCTTCCCTCATCAACTGATGCGGGTAATCTTGCTAGAGCAGATTTACCGGGGCTATCGGATTATGAAACATGAGCCATACCATAAGTAAGGGCGAAAAGGAATAAGAGTTGTATCTAACTCCATGTGTCTGATGTGGGTATATTTTGTGTTTATGGTTTATCAGAATGATTGTATTTTAACCGGGGGCTGTGTATAATAGAAGCATAAAAGAAAACAGCTTTATGAGATATATAGTTTCCCAGTACAGGCAGTGACAGAAAGCAGGTAAAACAAAATGAAAGGCAATGAAGCAGAGCAGATAAATATAGAAACCAGGCAAACAAGCTGGGAAGACTTAAGCATATCCAACGACTTTCTATTTGGGAAGGTCATGCAGAACCCAGAGCATGATAGACTTGCAGCTTATTGATAAAGGACAGTATTATGATGAATTAAACAGAAGCTATGTTATCTTTATCTGTCCGTTTGATGCATTTGGAAAAGGCAGGCATATCTATACCTTTGAAAATATCTGTAAAGAAGATGACAGCATTTCTATGGGAAATGAAACAGTAAAGATATTTCTGAACGCAAAAGGAATCATGGATGATGTCAGTAAAGAATTAAAGGCATTTCTTGATTACATAGCTGGTAAAAAACCAGCAGATTCCTATGTGGAGAAACTGGAAGAAGCGGTGAAAGAAGCAAAGAAAAACAGGGAATGGAGGCATGAATATATGACGTTGTTAATGCGTGACCAGGAGAATCAAAAAATTGGAGAAGAAAAAATGTTTTTATTGATGGAAAGGTTGATAGAAGATGGATGTTTTGATGATATTGCAAGAATGAAAACAGATATTGAACATCGTCAAAAACTTTATGTAAAGTACCATATTATCTAAGGGCAGAAAGTAACAGGCAGAGCATATCAAAATGTACAAGTAAGGGCGAATGTGCAGATATCCTCTGGAAATTCAAAAGTGTCAGGAATTGTAAAATGTATACTTTATTGAAAGTTGGCGGATTGCTATGTATAATAGAATAAAAGGTAGAAGTGTTGGAACAGGTACAGCCCTTGAATATAGAAAGAGATAGAGAGCAGGTAACAATAGAATGAGAAGGATAGAAACCAGACAAACAAACTGGGAAGACTTAAGTATATCCAACGACTTCCTATTTGGGAAGGTCATGCAGGATCCAGAACTGTGTAAGGGACTGTTACAGAGGATTCTTCCAGCCTTGGAAATTGACCGTATTGAATATCCCCAACTGCAGAAAAGCATCAATATGGATATGGACGCCCATAGCGTCAGGCGGGATGTGTATGTAAAGGACGGCATATCTATACCTTACAGGGAATATCATATAATTTGAGCTATTGCAAAAACAAGTTACTTGTGTTAATTTTTATCATCCTCAGTTAGTTCCCGTTGGATTTTGATTGGGTTTCCAAACGCAAGGACATTGGGCGGGATATCTTTTGTCACGACAGAACACGCCCCGATAACAGAGTTGTCCCCGATGAAAATCTGTGCATCGTCAACGAATGTGCAGTTAAATTAATATAGACATTTTTACGTAAGTACTCATGGTATTGGGTATCTTTTGAGGTTACGTCCATGACATGGTACAGTTTTCCAGAATTTAAAATCTCTTCTATTTCGTTCATTCGTATCTCCTATCTCCATTCCATTACGGAAGCGGTTCAAATTCTTTGAGGTCATTGTCAGTGATTTTACGGATCACTTTGCAGGGGGATCCAGCAGCGAAATGGAACATCCTGCTTCCATTTTTCCATGGACTGCGGGTTGTTACGTTCCTAATCTTTAAAAAAAAGATGTTGCTGACGCCATTTGAATGCAAGGCCAACAGAGGGTGATAAAGCAGCATGGAGATCAGCCGGATTGGATATATTGAAAAAATAAGTTCCAATCACACATATTTTATGATAAAATAGTTTCTGATTGGTAGTTTAGAATGGAGGAGAATAAGATGAAAGTAGTGAAGTTCGGAGGGAGTTCCCTTGCCAGCGCAGGGCAGTTTTCCAAGGTAGGGAAAATTATCCGGTCAGATGCCAGCCGCCGGTATGTAGTACCTAGCGCGCCTGGGAAACGGAATGCGAAGGATACCAAGGTAACGGATATGCTTTACCGCTGTTATGAGATGGCGGACGCGGAAGAGGATTTCATGCCTCTGCTTAAAAAAATCCAGGAGCGTTTCGAATCCATTATCAATGGCCTGAACCTGCGCCTTACACTGAACAAGGAGTTTGAATTGATTGCAGAGAACTTCCGGAAGAAGGCAGGCGCGGATTACGCAGCATCCCGCGGCGAGTACCTGAATGGCTTGATTATGGCGAATTATCTGGATTTTGAATTTATTGACGCCGCGCAGGTCATAATGTTTTGCGAAGACGGGGAATTTGACGCCGAACGGACGGACGAATTGCTTTCCAAACGTCTGAAAAGCTGCGAACGTGCCGTAATCCCTGGGTTTTACGGGGCAATGCCAGACGGGAGCGTAAAGACCTTTTCCCGGGGCGGATCGGATATTACTGGATCTATCGTAGCGAAAGCGGTACGGGCGGATATCTACGAGAATTGGACCGATGTTTCTGGTTTTTTGATTGCAGATCCCAGTATTATCGAGAAACCAGAGGTGATCAAAGTGATTACGTACCGGGAACTGCGCGAGCTTTCCTATATGGGGGCGACCGTACTACATGAAGACGCCGTATTTCCCGTGCGTAAAGAGGGCATACCGATCAATATCCGCAATACAAACGCGCCAGAAGAGGAAGGTACTCTGATTGTGGAAAGCACCTGCCGTCAGCCAGACTATACGATTACCGGGATAGCTGGGAAAAAGGGATTTGTGGCGGTCAATATTGAGAAGGACATGATGAATTCTGAAGTTGGCTTTGGCAGGAAGGTGCTGGCCGCATTTGAAGAGAACGGCATTTCTTTTGAACATGTGCCGTCTGGCATTGATACGTTGACGGTGTTTGTCCATCAGGAAGAATTTGAAGGGAAGGAACAGCAGGTGCTTGCAGCCATCCACCGGCTGGCTCAGCCAGATAGCATTGATTTAGAGGCAAACCTGGCGTTGATTGCCGTGGTAGGGCGTGGGATGCGTTCCACCCGTGGGACGGCAGGCAGGATTTTCTCTGCGCTTGCGCATGTGGACATCAATGTAAAAATGATCGATCAAGGCTCTAGTGAACTGAATATCATTATTGGTGTGCAGAACAGTGATTTTGAAGCAGCAATCCAGGCGGTATACGACATCTTTGTAGTGACGCAGATATAGGAGGCGCCGTTTAAATGGGCAAGAAAAAGAGCCAGCCTGGGCAGCCAGGCAGGAGAGAGAGGGCGCGTGAAATCAAATGGGCGAAGCTGGATAATACGGCGAACTTATTCCCGGTGATTGCCGGGGAGGATATGAGCAATGTATACCGGATTTCTGTTACCTTGAAGGAACAAGTCAGGCAGGAGCTTTTGCAGGAAGCATTGGAGCTGGTCCTTCCGTGGTTTGGGGTCTTCAAAGTGCGTATGCGCTATGGGATGTTTTGGTATTATTTTGAAACCAACCATAAGCCTGCGCCCAGGGTCAAAGAGGAATACCGCTATCCATGCCAGTATATTTCCCCAAACCGGAACCGTAATTATTTGTTCCGCGTGAATTATTACCAAAATAGGATTAACCTTGAGGTATTCCATGTACTGACGGACGGTATGGGAGGCATTACGTTTTTGAAGGAACTGACGTACCAGTACCTTCGTTTGGCGCATCCAGAACTCCGTAAGAAGCTTGGGGATGGGCTGTGCAGCGATACGTCTTTGAACCAGGAGGACAGCTATCTGAGGAATTACCGGAAAAGCCATAAGAAAGGCTATAAGACAAAGCGTGCCTTCCATGTGGGCGGGGAGAAATTAAACCCGCTGGAGCTTGGGGTCATGCATGGGTATATGCCTACGGCTTCATTGAAGGAGGTGTGCGCCCGGCACGGGGTTTCAGTCAATGAGTATCTGGTATCGGCGTTTTTATGGAGCATTTACCAGGAGTGCCTTCATGGGACGCCCAGCAAGCGGCCGATCAGTTCCTGCGTCCCTGTGAACTTACGTCCTTATTTCAACTCCATAACGCTAAAGAATTTCTTCGTAATTGTATCGGCTGTTTTTTGGCCGGAGAAAGAGAAGTACTCGTTTGAAGAAGTGGTGCAAATCGTGGCAAAGAGTTTACGGGAGCAGATCACGAGGGAACATCTGGAGAACTTATTTGCCTATAATGTGTCAAATGAGAAAAATATCATCCTGCGCGCCGTGCCACTGTTTATCAAGAGCATTGCTATGCGGTATGTCTACCATACCAGCGCCCTTGCGAATACGACGACAGTAACGAACCTGGGACGTATCCAGGTTCGCGGGGAATACGAAAAATATATAGAAGGGTTTGCCGCTGTCTTGTCCATGTCAAAAGGGCAGAATATCAAGGGGACCATCTGTTCTTACCAAGATACGCTGGTGTTTACGATCAGCAGCAATCTGTCAGATGCTTCTGTGCAGCGTGGGTTTTTCCGGCGGCTGGCAGAAGATGGCGTGCCGGTGCGTATTGAAACGAATGGAGTGTACGGAGAATGAAAAAGTGCAAGGAATGCAAGGTGGAGATATTAGATGATATGGTGAGCTGCCCGCTTTGCAGCAGCGTCTTAGAGCATGTGGAAGGGGCGGGCAAAACGGGCACGTATCCGGATGTCAAGGCGTCGAGCCGTAAGCTGGCTTTTATCATAAGGCTGTATTTATTTTTGGCTATTATTACAGAAGCAGCGTTGGTTGCTGTGAATTACCTGTGGTTCCCTAGGATATGGTGGTCGGCGATCAGCGGGATCAGTATTTTGTATTTCTATGTGACCTTAAATTATTCATTGAAAAGAAGCAATGGCTATCAGACCGTTATCCTGGTGCAGCTTATGGGGGCGGTGCTGCTTGTGATTGCCGCGGATTATATCGTAGGATACCGGGGATGGTCAGTGAATTATGTCCTGCCTGGTGCAGTCCTTCTTTTGAATGCAACCATTATCGTGCTGATGATTGTAAATATGGCAAATTGGCAGAGTTATATCCCAATGCAGATCCTGACTGCGGTTATTTCTGCGGTCTGCATCTTATTATGGAGGTTTGGGGTGATTACGAACCCCTTCCCATCCATTGCGGCAGCGTCAGGTTCCTTGTGCCTGCTGCTGGGGACGTTGATTTTTGGGGATCGGAAGGCGAAGGCAGAACTGAAGAGAAGGTTCCATGTATAAACAGGGGAATGGAGGTATTATGGGTGAAGTCAGCATAAGAGGGCGGGTGATCCGGGATATGATCGCCCATGTGACGAACGACCATCTGATTGGTAAGAAGATTAAGACTGGGGAATTGCGCAAAAAGCTGGTCGAACCGAAATGGAAGTGCCCAGACTGTTTCTCAATGACAGAAATCATACTGCCCCGGTTCCAGATGGAATTTTTATGCAGCAAGGAATCCCCGAGGAAGGATTATGTGATCCTGCAGCTCCATGGCGGCGGGTATATCGGGGCGATGCGCAATGCCTACCGATCGTTTGCGGGGTTATACTGTGAGGTAAGCAAAGGGATGGGCGTATTGACCATTGATTACCGGGTAGCGCCAGAGAATCCTTATCCTGCAGCCCTTGAAGATGCTGTGGAAGCATATGGCTGGCTGAGGGATGCAGGGTGGAGCAGCAGGCAGATTATCCTGGCGGGGGATTCCGCGGGCGGCGGCCTTGCGCTTGCGCTTTGTATGTACCTAAAGGATCACAACAGGCGTTTGCCTGGCGGCTTAGTGCTGATGTCCCCTTGGGCGGACTTGACTGCCAGCGGCCCTTCCTATGAAGATAATTTCGAACGGGATCCCTTGTTTGGCAAAACAAAAGACAGCCTGATTTACAGCCGGGAATACCTTGGGAATCACAACAACCCAAAGGAGCCATATATTTCCCCTATGTTCGGGGAATACTGGGGCTTCCCGCCAATGCTGATCCAGGCAGGATCAGTGGAAATGCTGCTGAGCGATTCGGTTGGCGTGGCATATAAAGCAAAGCGCCAGGGGGTAAAGGTGCGGCTTCATATTTACCCTGGCATGTTCCATGTGTTCCAGATGGGTATGATGATGATGCCGGAATCCAAACGGGCCTGGAAAGAAATAGGCAGGTATTTTGAGGTGATCACAGGAGTGTAAAAAGGGGTTGACATTTGCCGGATTATGATAAAAAATAGAGAAAAAGGCAATCTTTGCTAAGTATTTTATAAGATATAATAAAAATATAGAAAAAGAGGATGGAAAGATGGGGATTGGCACAAATAAGAAGCTTGTGAAATCAGTGGCAAAATTACAAAAAGATGATTATTCCAGTAACCCGGAGTTGGGTGGGATTTATCAACGCCTTGTCTATGGAAGGAAACAGTTTGCAGAGATCCTGGAAAAGAATATCAACGCAGTCATGCAGATTAGTTCCCTAGATTTGATGATGCAGCATGAGGTGGAAGAGATTTATAACGTTGCGCGTAAGGTAGAAGAGGCTGCCGAGGTGATTTTTGGGACGTCAACCGGGACAGCGGCGGCTGGCGGGGAAGGGAACAGTTCCCATGAGATGCTGACCAATACGATTATCCAGGTGTCAGAGGATACGGAAGAGGTCTACCGTAAGATTGAGGAAGGGCAGGATGAGCTGACCTCCATCCGTGATCTGTCGCAGCAGACCATGCAGGTATCCTTGGAAATGAAAAAGGACATGGAAGAGCTGTTTGAAGTCATCAACAATATGAATGAGGTTATCGCAGGGATTGACGCCATATCCCTCCAGACAAAGCTGCTGGCCCTGAACGCCTCTATCGAAGCGGCGCATGCAGGAAGCATGGGGAAAGGCTTTGCAGTTGTCGCAGATGAAATCCGCGGCCTTGCAGAGGAAACGCAGAAGCTGACAGGCTCCATGGGAGAATTTATCGAAGGGATTAAGAGCGCGTCCCAGAAGAGTTCTAAGAGCACCACGAACACCATGGATGCGCTGGGGACCATGAAGGAACGGATTGGGAATGTCTGGACGCTGAACGAAGGGAACCAGAAGCGTGTTTCCCAGGTCAGTGAAGCCGTCACTTCCTTAGCGGCAGTCAGTGAGGAAATCACCAGTGCAATGACAGAAATGGAGAACCAGTTGAGGAACAGCACTGATTTTATGCAGGAAATCGGCGGGGAATTGAAAAAAACCGCTGAGCCAGTCGCAGAAATTGAAAAAACGTTGGATGATGTAGTGAAACAGATGGGGAAGTTGTCAGACGATGCGTTTTTCCATTTGGAGAACCAGGAATTTTGCAAATATATGAGGAGCGCGATTACAGCGCATAATAACTGGCTGGCGAATTTAGAGCGGATGGTAGATGAACAGGTGATTATCCCGCTTCAGCTTGATTCCTCAAAATGTGGGTTTGGGCACTTTTATTATTCCATTACGCCAGATATCCCAGGCGTAGGGAATATCTGGGAGGAGTTAGGACCGAAGCACCAGAAGTTCCATGGGTATGGCTCCAAGGTCATCCAGGCAATGTTCGATGGCGAAACAGAGAAGGCAAGGCAGATCTACCAGGAGGCAAAGGATTATTCCAGGGAACTGATCTCTGATATGGAAGAAATCCTTCACATTGCAGAGATTGCATAAGGCGTTCCGCCAGCCGCCCAGTTTTTCTGTTTGGAAGGATGGTATTTACATAGCGGGATGCAGGATAGGGATAAGAACAAGATGTGGATAGTTTTCTTTACGAAACTACTACATCTTGTTTTTTGTTTTTTCGCGAACAATGCATCCTTGTGGTACTTAGGAAAGTAGCTATGCTGAGGTAGAATATATGTTCTGAAAACGTTTGTTCTACCAGGCTTTCTTTTGATAAAATCAAACACAAGTTCGATTTTGACGAAAATTAACGAATAATTAATGTTTAGAAAGATTATTAAGGAATAATTTATAAAAGAAAGAAAAATCTCTATTGCAATTTTCAGAATGTTAAGATAAAATGGACTATAAAAAGGAAGAAAGTGGTTCTATGGAATTTCAGCATAAATCTGTACTTTTGGAAGAATGTATCCATTATCTGGATATAAAACCCAATGGGGTATATGTGGATGGGACGCTAGGTGGGGGCGGGCATTCTTATGAAATCTGCAAGCGTCTGTCAGAGAAGGGAAGGCTGGTTGGGATTGACCAGGATGGGGATGCGATAAGGGCAGCGTCAGAAAGGCTTTCTGTATTTGGGGACAAGCGGACGCTCTTAAGAAGTAATTACAGTAAGATGAGAGAAGCCTTGGCTGGCTTGGGAATCTGCAAGGTAGATGGCATACTATTGGATTTAGGGGTATCTTCCTATCAGTTGGACAAGCCGGAACGGGGCTTTACTTATCGGATGGACGCGCCGTTGGATATGCGGATGGATGGGCGCCAGGAATTTACGGCAAAGGATCTGGTCAACACGTATCCAGAAGAAGAATTATACCGGGTGATCCGCGATTATGGGGAAGAGAAATTTGCAAGGAATATTGCAAGGCGGATCCGGGAGGCACGGGAGAGGAAAGAAATCGGGACGACTGGGGAACTTGTACGGGTGATCCAGGAGGCAATCCCGGCAAAGGCGCAGATAAACAGGGGGCATCCGGCAAAACGTACGTTCCAGGCAATCCGGATTGAGTTAAACCAGGAGTTGGACGTCCTAGAAGGTTCCCTGGAAGATATGATAAGGCTTTTACACCCGGGCGGGCGGATTTGTGTGATTACATTCCATTCCTTAGAAGACCGGATTGTAAAGAATATTTTTAGGAAAAGCGAAAAACCATGTACCTGCCCAAGCAATTTTCCGGTATGTGTATGTGGGAAGGAACCGTTGGGAAGGGCAGTCAGTAAGAAGCCAATCCTCCCGTCAGAGGAAGAGATGGCAGGTAACCCTCGTGCGAAGAGCGCGAAGCTAAGGGTGTTTGAACGCAGATAGGAAAAGGAGGCGTCAGAAGGAATATGGAAAAGAGAGAACTTTCCTACATAGAAGGAAATACCGTGAAGCAGGCGCAGGCAGCCCCAAAGCAGCGGCCAGAGGAAGCCCAGCAGGAGTTAGGACGAAAGCAACGGCAGGAAGATCGGAAAAAGCGGGAAGCCAATGCAGCCCTGATTCGAAGGAACCAGGAACGGGAACTCAGGATGAGCCTAGGCTATGTGCTGTTTTTGATCTTTGCGGCTATCTTGGCGGCAGCCGTATCAGGCTTTTATTTAAAGTCCAGATCTGAACTGACTGCCAACACAAAAATTGTAACATCGTTAGAATCGGAAGAGCAGCAATTGAAGACAGACAACGATGCGAAGGAACGGAAGATGGAGGCTTCTGTGGACTTGGAAGATATCCTTAAAAAAGCAGTCGGGGAATACGGTATGGTTTACCCGGCGGAGGATCAGATTGTTTACTATGACGCAGAGGATCCCGACTACATGCAGAAATATGGAGAGATACCGAAGGATTGAAGAAGGGCTGTTACAAGGCTGGGGGAAGGCTTGAGAAAGGGAAGAAGAGAGATAGGGTTACATGAAGAAGACTATGAAGTTTTCCATGAGGATGAAAAAGAAGCTGCTGGGCTTATTTCTGCTAACGCTTGCGGTAATGTTTGGTCTGGCGGGGCAGTTGGTAAGGATCAACCTGACGAGAGGGGAGGAATATAAGAGGCGGGTATTGAGCCAGCGCGCATACAGTGGCCAGAGCATCCCGTTCCAAAGAGGGGCAATCCTAGATACGAAAGGGACAGTCCTGGCGCATAGCGTAGATGAGTACAAGATAGTCTTGGACTGCGGCGTAGTCAATACGGTGACAAATGAAAAAGAGGAAGAGAGGAGATACGTTGATCCGACCGTACAGCTATTGGTAGAATGTTTTCCAGATCTGACAGAAGAAGAAGTAAGGGAGGCTTTGAAGGAAGAGCCAAGCAGCCCTTACTTTGTTTTAGGCAAAGGACGCAGATGGAGTTACGATGAAATACAGGTCTTCAACAAGAAGCTTGAAGAAAAAGATGAGAAAGGGAAGCTTATCTACAAAGATGTAAAAGGCGTATGGTTTGAGAAGCAGTACAAGCGGGTATACCCCTACCAGACCCTTGCCAGCAAGGTATTGGGTTATGCTTCCGGCGATTCTGGCGTGTGTGGGCTGGAAAGCTATTATAACGATACCTTGAATGGGGTAAACGGCAGGCAGTATGGATACCTAAATGAAGACAGCATTTATGAACGTACCGTCAAAGAGCCTGAAAATGGAAAAAGCCTGGTGACAAGCATCGATTTGAATATCCAGCGGATCATAGAGAAGAAGATTGCAGAATTTCAGGAAAAATACCGGGATGGGGTAGTGGAAGGGGCAGGAAGCCAGCAGACGGCTGTTTTAGTTATGGATCCCCAGACAGGGGAGATCCTTGCCATGTCCGATCGGTATGTCTATGATCCGAACCAGAAACAAGATTTGAGCCTTTATTATTCAGAAGAGCAGATTGCAGGATTTACGGCAACAGAGAAATCAAACGCATTGTTCAATATCTGGACAAGCTATTGCGTCCACAACGATTTTGAACCAGGATCTACCGGAAAGCCTTTTACGGTAGCGACTGGGCTAGAAACTGGGAAGCTGAGAGAGTGGTATGACTGCGACGGGATAGAAGTAATAGGGGGGCACGATATCCGCTGCGTACAGCGTTCTGGCCATGGGCCGCAGACCGTGGAGCAGACCGTGATGAATTCCTGTAACGACGCAATGATGCAGATGGCGGCGGAGATTGGGAAAGAAGATTTTTATAAGTACCAGAGTATCTTTAACTTTGGGAACCGGACGTATGTCGATATCAGCGGCGAGCCATCGACAGAGCACCTTGTCTACCGTGCAGACGACACGGATTCCACATCATTGGCTACCAATTCCTTTGGGCAGAATTATAATGTGACAATGATCCAGCTTGCATCTGCATTTTCCTCTTTGATCAATGGCGGGTATTATTACCAGCCCCATTTGGTAAAGAAGATCATTGATGATGAGGGAAATACGGTGAAGAATATAGAGCCATTGCTCTGCAAGCAGACGGTTTCCAAGCAGACGAGTGATACCATCCGCCAATACCTTTACAGCACCGTCTCGGAGGGGACTGGAAAAAGCGCGAAGGTAGAAGGGTATTCTATGGGCGGGAAAACAGGGACTGCCCAGAAAGGGGATCGGGACGATAAGAAATATATTGTTTCGTTTATTGGTTTTGCGCCCGCTGAAAATCCAGAAGTGTTGGTCTATGTAGTGATTGATGAAGCGAACGTTCCTTTGGATCAGCAGAGCAGCGCTTTGGCAACAAGCATGGCAAAAGAAATCTTTACCGAACTGCTTCCTTATATGAATATATACCAGGATGAAACGGTAGGGCATAAGGAAGGACAGGAGACAGGCACGGAAGGGCAGGGCGCAGAGGAAAACCCTGGCGGAGAAGAGGGACAGCCAGGAGATGAGCCAGTTACAGGCGGAGAAGAGGGACAGCCAGGAGATGAGCCAGTTACAGGCGGAGAAGAAGCGCAGCCAGGCGGGGAAGGGACACCCGCAGGAGAGGAAGGAGCGCAGCCAGGTGAGGAAGAGGGTTCCGGAGAGGGAGTAGAAGGCGAGCAAGGAGCGGATCCGGTAGGAGAGGGAGGAACACAGCCATCAGGGGAGCCGGAATATCCAGCAGAAGGGATCCCGTAGGCAATGCCTGAGAGATTGTTATGGCTGGCGCCATCTATGTAGGCAGGTTAGGGCAAGTATCGGGATAAAGTTTTTGGGGAGCATTGCGGCAGTCTGGCACATAACCAGGGAAGTCTTGTAATAGTATAGTAGTAATATTGTAAGATTGGTTGGAATGGGGTTATGATGCGCAATAAAACGTATAACCGCAAGAAGCTGCTGTTCCTTTTTGTCTTGATCACGTTGTTTTTGATAATTTTGGCAGGGCGTCTGGTATACCTAATGGTATTCTGTTCAGAATACTATGGGAAAAAGGCAGATGATCTGCACGAAAGGGAGCGGGATATTAAGGCGGCCCGTGGGAAAATCATTGACGCCACTGGGACGGTTCTTGCCACAAACCGGACGGTTTGTACGATTTCTGTTATCCACAGCCAGTTAAAGGAGCCAGAACGTGTGATTGAAGTGCTGGCAAAGGAATTGGGGATGGAAGAGGAAACCGTCAGGAAGCGGGTGGAAAAGGTAAGCTCCATTGAGCGGGTGAAATCGAATGTGGACAAAGAAGTTGGGGATCGTATCCGGGATTACCGGCTAGATGGGGTAAAGGTGGATGAGGACTATAAGCGTTACTACCCATACGGTTCCCTTGCCTCTAAAGTGTTAGGCTTTACTGGAGGGGATAACCAGGGGATCATCGGCCTTGAAGTGGTCTATGAGGATTACCTGAAGGGCAGCAGCGGTAAGATACTTACGTTAACTGACGCCAGGGGCGTCGAAATTGAAAACGCCGGGGAGCGGCGGCAGGAGCCTGTAGATGGGAATAACCTGCATATAAGCCTGGATTACAACATCCAGATGTACTGTGAACAGGCGGCAAAAAAGGTAATGGAAGCGAAATCGGCAGACAGTGTGTCCATCCTCGTGATGAACCCGCAGGATGGGGAAATTATGGCAATGGTGAATGTGCCAGAATTTGATCTGAACGATCCGTTTACGGTTGTGCAGGCAGGAGGCCCACAAGCAGAAGGCGCCCAAAGCGCTGCCGATAAACAGGATTTGCTGAACCAGATGTGGAGGAACCCATGCATCAGCGATACGTATGAGCCAGGCTCCGTATTTAAGATTATTACTGCAGCTTCTGCGTTAGAAGAAGGCGTCGTATCGCTAGAGGATCACTTTTTTTGCCCAGGCTATAAATTAGTAGAGGATCGCAGGATCCATTGCCACAAACGGACGGGGCATGGTTCTGAAACATTTACCGAAGGGATTATGAACTCCTGTAATCCGGTATTTATTGAATTGGGGCAGCGGGTCGGCGTGGATTCCTTTTATAAATATTTCCAACAGTTTGGGCTGTTAGAGCGTACGGGGATCGATCTGCCAGGGGAGGCGGCCACGATTATGCACGACAAGAAAAACGTAGGGCCGGTAGAGCTTGCGACGGTGTCGTTCGGGCAGTCGTTCCAGATTACGCCTGTGCAGTTAGCTGCGACCGTATCTTCCTTGGTCAATGGCGGCAAGCGGGTTGTGCCGCATTTTGGGGTAGCGGTTAAGGACGCCCAGGGGAAGCTTGTGGAAACGTTGCAATATGAAGCGAAGGAAGGGATTGTAAGCAGCGGCACATCAGAAACGCTGCGAATGCTTTTGGAAAAGGTAGTGTCAGAGGGAAGCGGGAAGCGGGCATACATCGAAGGGTTTTCGATTGGAGGGAAAACGGCCACATCCCAGACGCTGCCTAGGAGCGCGAACCGCTATATTTCTTCATTCCTTGGGTTTGCCCCGGCAGAAAACCCAAAAGCGCTGGCCATTGCAATTATCAATAATCCGCAAGGCGTCTATTATGGGGGCACGATTGCAGCCCCGGTCGTCCAGGAAATATTCTCCAATATCCTGCCGTACTTAGGCATTGAAAAAGAAACGGGCAAGCAAGATGCGCCGCAGAGTTAGGGGGACGTCCCGTACGATGCGATAGCAGGAAGGGCGATTTTAGAAAATTACTTGCATAATCATGGAAAAAACATTATAATAAAAAAGCTTATGGCGTTAATTACCAGATATGGAATCATAAAGGGATACGGTGGGCAAAAGCACCGTAAGGATGAAGAGGTGTAAAGGACATGGCGCAGAAAGTAGTGATGCCAGTGCTGATTGCTTTTGTAATCACATCGGTATTAGGACCTGTGGTAATACCGCTCTTACGCAGGCTTAAGGCTGGGCAGACAGAACGGGAAGAATTGAAGTCCCATTTGAAAAAGGCAGGGACGCCTACGATGGGCGGGCTGATGATATTGGCGGGGATTATTGTGACTTCTTTGGTTTACATGAAGGAGTACCCTAAGATTATGCCGATCCTTTTTGTAACGGTGGGCTTTGGGATTATCGGTTTTTTAGATGATTATTTGAAGGTTGTGCTGCGGCGGTCCGATGGGCTGCTGCCGAAACAGAAGATGCTTGGGCAGATCCTGGTAACCGGGGTGTTTGCATATTATCTGTACCAGGCGGAGGAGGTTTCCCTACGGATGCTGATCCCGTTTACAGGAGGGTTTGAAGAAGGGGCGTACCTGGATCTGGGATGGTTCGCGCTCCCTGTGATGTTTTTGGCGATCATCGGTACGGTGAATGGGGCGAATTTCACAGACGGGCTGGATGGCCTTGCATCAAGCGTTACCATTTTGATTGCGACGTTTTTTTCTGTCGTTGCAGTTGGCAGCGGCAGCGGGATCGAGCCGGTAACCTGTGCGGTGGTAGGCGCCCTTCTGGGCTTTTTGCTGTTTAACGTATATCCGGCCAGCGTGTTTATGGGGGATACTGGTTCCCTGGCGCTGGGAGGCTTTGTGGCCTCGTCTGCATATATGATGCAGATGCCGATGTTTATCTTGATTGTGGCTTTGGTATATTGGGTGGAGCTGTTATCGGTTATGATACAAGTAACATATTTTAAGAAGACGGGGGGGAAGCGCATTTTCCGTATGGCGCCGATCCACCATCATTTTGAACTGGGAGGATGGTCTGAAACAAGGGTTGGTGCGGTATTTTCTATTGTTACCGCAATTTTATGCCTGGTAGGCCTGTTGGCGCTGTAGGGAGGAATTAGGTTGGAATTAAGAGGAAAACGGTTTTTAGTGGCGGGGGCTGGGCTGAGCGGCATTGCTGCGGCAGGGCTTTTGGCTACGCATAAGTACCAGGTATTGCTGTACGATGGGAATCAGGATTTGGACGAAGCAGAGATCCGGAAAAAGTCGGCGCTCTTACAAGAGGTAGAGATTATCCTAGGGGACTTGCCAGAGGATAAACTGGCCGGCTATGACATTGCGGTGGTAAGCCCGGGGATCCCTACGGATAGCCCTGCTGTGGTAGCGATGGAACGGGCTGGGCTGGAAATCTGGGGAGAGATAGAGCTTGCCTCTGTATTTGAGCAAGGTAGGGTGCTTGCGGTTACAGGAACCAATGGGAAGACGACGACGACGTCCCTGCTGGGTGAGGTGATGGGCCGCCAATACCAGGATGTGAAGGTGGTCGGGAATATCGGGGTGCCTTATACCAGCCTGGTACAGGATACCACAGAATATTCTGTTACCGTTGCAGAAATCAGCAGTTTCCAGTTAGAAACCGTCCATACGTTCCGCCCGCAGGTTTCCGCTATTTTAAATATTACGCCAGATCATTTAAACCGCCATCATACGATGCAAAATTACCAGGTGGCAAAGGAACGGATTGCCAAAAACCAGGGAAAAGGCCAGTTCTGTATATTGAATTATGAGGATCCAAGCCTGCGGGAATTTGCAGGCCGTATCCAGGCGAAGCCTGTATTTTTCAGCAGCGCAAACAAGCTAGAAGAGGGCATGTACCTAGAAGGGGATCGGATGATCTGGGCGTGGGATGAAAAAACTACGGTAGTGTGCAGCACAAAGGATCTACAGCTTATCGGGAACCACAATTACGAAAATGCTATGGCAGCGGCAGCAATGGCATTGGTATTTGGCGTCCCGTTAGAAACCGTCCAGAAGGCGCTGCTTTCATTTAAGGCTGTAGAACACAGGATTGAGTACGTGACGTCGAAGCGGGGCGTGAGATTTTACAATGATTCCAAAGGGACGAACCCAGATGCGGCAATCCAGGCCATCCGTGCGATGGAGTGGCCGACCTTGCTGATCGGGGGCGGGTACGATAAAGCGTCGGAATTTGACGCATGGATCCAGGCGTTCGACGGGAAAGTGAAGAAGCTGGCGCTGTTAGGGGCTACCAGTGAGAAGATACGGGAATCTGCGTTACGGATGGGGTATCCCGAGGAAGATATCATCCTTACAAAGAGCATACAAGAGGCAGTAGCGGTATGTTACCAGAACGCAGAGAGCGGGGATGCCGTTTTGCTTTCTCCGGCTTGTGCAAGCTGGGGGATGTTTGATAATTACATGCAGCGGGGAGAGGTGTTTAAGGAGGCCGTATGGTCGTTAAAAGAATAAACGAAGAAAAGAGAGGATCTTGGGAAGAAATTAAAAGATGAGTCAGGAGTGCTGGTATGGGCAGGAAACAAATGGCAGACAAAAGACAAAAGGGTATGCGGTACTTTGATTATAATTTGTTGCTGATCGTGTTTTTCCTGATATGTTTCGGGCTGGTCGTATTGTATAGTTCGAGCGCTTACAAAGGGCAGTTCGTGGATGAAGTAGGCCCGGCTTTTTATCTGAAAAAGCAGCTGAACATGGATTGTATCGGGATTGCTGTGATGCTTATCGTCAGCAGGATTGATTACCGCTTCTGGAAAAAATTCTGGATGATTGGCTACATAATATCATTAGTCTTATGCTTTGCGGTACTGTTTGTGGGTACGGAACTCAATGGCGCCAAGCGGTGGCTGAAAATAGGTCCTATCTCTTTCCAGCCTTCAGAAATTGCGAAAGTGGCGGTGATCCTATTTTTGGCGACTTTGGTAAGCCACATGAAACCAAAAGTCATAGGGGATTACCGTACCATTCTTAAGCTGTTTGTCATGTTAGGGCTTGTGATTGGGTGCGTGGTAAAAGAGAATTTGAGTACGGCGGTTATCATATGCGGGATTTCTGTAGCAATCCTTTTTGTGGCAAGCCCCAAGTATAAGCAGTTTTTTGTAATGGGCGGCGTGGTAGGCGTCGTGGGAGCGGTGGCTGTCCTGGCGTTTGGCGGCTACCGGGCGGAGCGTATCGCGATTTGGCTCCATCCGGAAAACTACCCCAAAGGGTTCCAGACCATTCAGGGGCTGTATGCGATTGGTTCGGGAGGGCTGTTTGGCAAAGGGCTTGGCAACGGTATGCAGAAGCTAGGGTTTGTGCCAGAAGCACAGAATGATATGATTTTTTCGATTATTTGTGAGGAATTGGGGCTGTTTGGCGCTGTCTGCGTCATTCTGATGTTCGTGA
Source organism: uncultured Eubacterium sp. (assembly GCA_948470065.1). GTDB lineage: Bacteria > Bacillota > Clostridia > Lachnospirales > Lachnospiraceae > Petralouisia. The sequence continues at coordinate 34,260 of CAOKNO010000011.1, forward strand.
TCTTGCTCTGGCGCTTTATGATTATTGCCAATAATGCGCAGGATCTGTTTGGGGCGCTGGTTGTGACGGGCGTGTTTGCACATATTGCAATCCAGGTGGCCTTAAACATTGCCGTTGTAACAAATACAATACCGAATACGGGGATTTCCCTTCCCTTTATCAGCTATGGAGGAACTTCTGTGATTATATTGCTGGCGGAAATCGGCCTGGTATTAAGCGTTTCCAGGGGAATACGTTTGGAGGGATAGGAGAATGGGCAAAAAAAGGAAGAAACGACGGAGCATCAAAAACAAGCTGATGGCTATCCTGGCAATCGTATCCCTGTCCGCTGCTGGCTGGCTGGTCGTGGTGAATGTATTTACGGTAGAGGAAGTAAAGGTAGAAGGGAGCGTTTATAACCCGGAAGAAGATATCCGTGATTGGCTTTTGAACGACGAATATTGTGGGAACAGCTTGTATGTTTACCTGAAATATAAATTTGTGGAACCAGAAGAAATGCCTTTTGTAGATACCGCGGAGGTTTTCCTTAAGCCGCCGCACAGGCTGGCCATAAAAGTAAAGGAAAAAGATCTGATGGGGCGTATCTATATCAGCGCCACGGGGCAGAATGCGTATTTCGACGGGAACGGGATTGTCGTGGAGATGTCTTCCGATGAAAAGCAGGGCGTGCCCAATATCAAAGGCATGGATGTCGATAAGATTGTACTTGGCAAAAAACTCCCAATCAAGGGCGACAGCGTGCTGAAGCATTTGCTTACCCTGACGGATCTGCTGGCAAAATATGAGCAGGTGCCAGGCAGTGTGAAGTATAACAAAGAGGGAGGGTTTACTTTGAAATATGGAAAAGTTTCCGTCCAGATTGGGACGGCGCTTCATTTGGATGAGAAGGTGGTAAGGCTTTCCCGTATTTTGCCATTGCTGGATGGGAAGAAGGGGACGCTCCATTTGGAGGGCTGGACAGAACATACGACAGATATTACGTTTGAAGAGTCGGGATAAGGCAAAAGCTGCCTGAAACTGTCGAAAAAAAGTAAGATAATTTCTAAAATCCTGTTGATTAATTTTGGAAAAAATTATACTATTACAATGTATGCAAGATTTCCGCAGCAGTTTTTCCGTGCATTGGCCAGGTAGGAAGGCCTGTATGCAGACGAGGCTGCGGTTAGCTTTCGGATGGGATTAAGATGATAAAAGGAGGAAGAACCTTGGCTGGACGAAACACCTTGTTGGAGATTGCTGTATCAGAAACGGACGCCAGCGCCAGGATTATTGTAATCGGCGTAGGCGGCGGTGGGAATAATGCAGTAAATAGAATGATAGATGAGAACATCAGCGGCGTTGAATTTATAGGAGTAAATACAGACAAACAGGTTTTGGCGCTTTGCAAAGCGCCAGAGCATATCCAGATTGGAGAGAAGCTGACCAAAGGGCTGGGAGCGGGGGCGCAGCCGGAAATCGGCCAGAAAGCGGCGGAAGAAAGCGTAGAGGAACTGACAGAGAAGATCAAAGGCGCGGATATGGTATTCGTAACCTGCGGCATGGGCGGCGGGACCGGGACGGGCGCTGCCCCTGTAGTTGCGCGGATTGCCAAAGAGATGGGGATTTTGACCGTAGGTGTTGTGACCAAGCCGTTCCGGTTTGAAGGCAAGGTGCGGACGGAGAATGCGCTCAGCGGCATAGAGCGGCTGAAAGAAAATGTGGATACCTTGATTGTGATTCCCAATGACAAGCTTTTAGAGATTGTGGACAGGCGTACTAGCATGTCAGACGCCCTCAAAAAGGCGGACGAAGTGCTACAGCAGTCTGTACAGGGGATTACAGATCTGATCAATACGCCGGCTTTGATCAACTTGGATTTCGCAGATGTCCAGACCGTAATGAAAGACAAAGGGCTGGCGCATATCGGCATTGGTATGGCAAAGGGAGACGACAAGGCGATTGAGGCTGTGAAGCTTGCGGTGGCAAGCCCGCTTTTAGATACGACGATTACGGGCGCTTCGCATATTATTGTCAATATTTCCGGCGACGTCTGCTTGGCGGACACCAACGATGCGTTGGGTTATATCCAGGAACTTTCCGGGGATAATGACAATGTGATTTTGGGTGCGAAAGAGGATCGTGATATGAGCGACGAAGTGGTTATCACGGTTATTGCGACAGGGTTAGAGGATACCCCGCCGCGCGCGCCAGGAATGAAGTATATGCAGCAGTCTGCAACAAGCCGGCTTGCCAATACGGCCAGGACGTCTACGAATACCACAAGCATGCGTTCGCCATATACTCCTAGGACGTCGCCAGCTTCTGGGACAAGGCCGGCGTCCGGCTCTACGTCAAGGACGACCATCCCTTATTCTGCGAACCATTCCCAGGGCGGCTATACAGGGCAGCCGAACATTGGGACGTACCGGTCAAGGAAAGAGGAACCCAAGATGCCAGAACGGGATTTGAATTTTCCAGAGTTCCTGCAGAACCCTTCCAGTGGCAGGAATCCCAGGAAGCGGTAGCCAGGATGGGGCTGTTACGTTGCAAAGGAGGAATTTTAGGACATGACAGGTAAAGTCAGGACAAGATATGCGCCAAGCCCTACGGGCAAGATGCATGTAGGGAACCTACGTTCCGCGTTGTATGAATTTCTGATTGCAAAACATGCGGGCGGCGATTTTATGCTCCGGATTGAGGATACGGACCAGGAACGTTTTGTAGAAGGGGCTACGGATATTATTTACCGTACCCTCGAGCAGGCTGGGATTACCCACGACGAGGGACCAGGGAAAGACGGCGGCTTCGGACCATATATCCAGAGCGAGCGGATGAAGACTGGTATCTATATGGAACATGCCAAAGCGCTCGTGGAAAAGGGCGAGGCATATTACTGTTTTTGTGATAAAGCACGGCTGGATTCTCTAAAGACGGAGGTCGTAGAAGGCAAAGAGGTGATGATGTATGATAAGCATTGCTTGTCTTTGCCGAAGGAAGAGGTAGAAGCGAAGCTTGCCTCTGGCGTCCCATACGTTATCCGCCAGAATATCCCAAAGGAAGGGACGACGACGTTCCATGATGAGCTGTATGGGGATATAACGGTAGAAAATGCAGAATTGGACGATATGATTTTAATCAAATCGGACGGATACCCGACGTATAATTTTGCGAATGTGGTGGACGACCACACGATGCATATTACCCATGTGGTGCGGGGGAACGAATACCTTTCTTCTGCGCCGAAGTACCAGCGGCTGTACGACGCCTTTGGGTGGGAATCCCCAGTGTACATCCATCTGCCTTTGATTACCGATGAGAACCATAAGAAACTCTCAAAGCGGAGCGGGCATGCTTCTTTTGAGGAATTGTTAGAACAAGGGTTTTTGCCGGAGGCAGTTGTGAATTTTATCGCTTTGCTGGGCTGGAGCCCGGAAGAGAACCGTGAGATTTTCAGCCTCGCGGACTTAATCCATGAGTTTGATTACCATAGGATCAGCAAATCCCCAGCTGTTTTTGATATGGTCAAGTTAAAGTGGATGAATGGGGAATACTTAAAGGCAATGGAATTTGAGCCGTTTTATGAAATGGCAAAGCCATATTTGAAGGCGTGTATCGAAAAAGGGTACGACGGTAAGAAAATCGCCGCCATGGTCAAGACCAGGATTGAGGTATTGCCAGATATTGCCGGGCATATAGACTTCTTTGAAGAAATGCCAGAATACGATTGCTCTATGTATTCCCATAAGAAGATGAAATCTACCCCAGAGACTTCCCTAGAGGTCTTAAAGGAGATCCTGCCTGTGCTGGAAGCGCAAGAGGATTACTCCAACGATGCGCTCTATGCAGAACTGAGCCAGTATGTGGCAAGGAAAGGCTGTAAGAACGGCGTTGTGATGTGGCCAATCCGTACGGCGGTGTCCGGTAAGCAGATGACGCCAGGCGGCGCTACGGAGCTGATGGAGATCCTTGGCAAGGAAGAGTCGCTTATAAGGATCCGGGCAGCCGTTGCCAAGTTGGAGGCAGAGGTTTCATGAACCTTAACAATTCGCAAAGCCTTGCCGTCGGGCATATGAACGGGCCTATGCTGGTACTGGCAGGGCCCGGTTCCGGCAAGACGCTTGTTATCACAGAGCGGGTCTTTCGTCTGGTTACGGAACGCGGCGTAGATCCTGCCCATATCTTAGTTATCACATTCACCAAAGCGGCTGCAGCCGAAATGCGTGAGCGTTTCCTGCGCCGGATCGGGGGCGGGCGCTGCCCAGTTACATTTGGGACGTTCCACGCCGTTTTTTTCCAGATATTAAAACATGCCTATGGGTTCCACAGTGGGAATATTGCCAGGGAGGAGCAGCGGTTTGCCTTGATGCGCGATATTATCCTGGAGAATCATTTGGAATACGAAGATGAGAATGAATTGATCGGGGAATTGCTGGGGGAAATCGGGACGGTAAAAAATACTGGGATCCCGCTTACGCATTATTACCCGAAGAGCTGCGCCAAAGAAATATTTGAACAGATCTACCAGGCGTATGCCTCTAAGATGAAGGAGCAGCGGCTGATTGACTTCGACGACATGCTGGTCTATTGCTATGAGCTTTTCGCCAAACGCAAGGATATCCTGCTAGCATGGCAGCAGAAGTTCCGCTACATCCTGGTAGATGAATTTCAGGACATCAATAAGATCCAGTTTGACATAATAAGGATGCTTGCGCAGCCAGAGGATAACTTGTTTGCCGTTGGGGACGACGACCAGTCCATTTACCGTTTCCGTGGCGCAAAGCCGGAACTGATGCTGGGGTTTTGGGAGTGTTACCCGAGGGCAGGACGCGTGCTTTTGGATGTGAATTACCGTTCCCTTGCCCCGATTGTAGCGGCGTCCCAGAATTTGATCTCCTACAACAGCCAGCGTTTTGAGAAAGAGATACGGTCCTGCGGGTTTCCACATGGCAGGAAGTCCCTGGTAAGCTTCCATCTCTGGGACAGCCAAAGAGAAGAGGGGGAAGCTGTGATTGGGCAGATCCGAAGGGAGTGTGAAGCAGGGCGCGGCTACAAAGATATCGCCGTGCTGTTTCGGACCAATACCCAGCCCCGCCTGTTTATGTCCCAGCTTATGGCGTATAACATCCCGTTCCGTACCCGGGACAACGTCCCAAACCTTTACGAACACTGGATTGCTAAGGATATATTTGCCTATATAAGCCTGGCGCAGGGCAATAGGACCAGGAAAGAGATGCTGAAGGTGATGAACCGCCCCAACCGCTATATTACAAGGGACAGCCTGCCAAAGAGCCAGGTGGCGTTTGAGGCGTGGGCAGGCTACTTCTATCAGAAGGGGCAGCATTGGGTAGCGGAACGGATTGAGCAGCTAGAGGCGGATTTGCGGGTGATAAGCAGGATTACCCCATTTGCTGCAATCAATTATATCCGTGCAGGGATTGGTTATGAGGGATATCTGAAAGAGTATGCCGGGTATCGTAGGATAAATGCGGATGATTTGATCGAGGTATTAGATGAACTACAGGATGGTTCTAAGGGCTACAAGACATACGAAGCTTGGTTTGCCCATATAGAGGATTATACCAGGAAGCTACAGGAACAAAAGGAACAGCAAAAACGCCAGGAAAATTGTGTTTCCCTGGCTACGCTCCACAGCGCGAAAGGCCTTGAGTATCCTGTCGTACATATCCTAGATGTCGATGAGGGGGTGACGCCTTACAAAAAAGCGGTACTGGAAGAAGATATCCAGGAGGAACGCCGGATGTTCTACGTAGGCGTTACCCGTGCAAAAGAAGAACTTCATATCCATAGCGTCAGGAAGTACAATGGGAAGGAAGCTTGCTGTTCCCGGTTTGTGGAAGAAATGAAAAAGCCATTGCGACAAGCTTGATGCCCCGTCAGCCTGCTGCGGGGTATCTGGCTTGCGGTAAAGCATAAGGTTTTATGGTTCGTCTGGGTCTTCAAACATCGAATTCCACGTATCTTCTTCAATCAACCCGACAAAGAAATCAGAGACGTCTTCAAATTCATCTTCGTCTTCAATATCTTCTAGCGAAGGGTTCCCTTCGCTATCCTCAAAGTAATGGAAGAGATAGACTTCTTCCCCGTCTAGATCCTCCCCATTCCCGTCGATGGGACGCAGCGCGATATAATCCTGATCTCCATATGTAAAGATCGTCAGGATCCGGCATTCAATTTCGGAATCGTCCTCCATGGTCAATGTGACGAAAATATCTTCATCCTCTTCTTGAGGGATTTCATTTTCTGGAGATGTAATTGGTTTTTTGCTCATATTTGTTCTCCCTTAAATAATTGCCTGGATATAAAGCTCAGGCCGTTTGAATAAGTCAATATAGTCGCCGTTGCTGGTCTGGATCATAGGACGTGAGAGAAAATCCTTGTTGATGAAAATGATTTTCCCCAGCGTACCGTCATTCAGCAATACGGAATTGCTGATGTAGGTATTGATGACATGGTTCAGGAAAGGAATGAGGTACTGGGCGTCGTATTTATTGAAGCCTTCCCGTTCAAATGTCGCGATCACCTCAAAGGGGCACAATCCCTTCCGGTAGCAGCGGCTTGCAGTCATTGCGTCATAAACGTCTGCAATGGCGATGATTTTTGCAAATTCGCTGATGTCTTTGCTAGTCAGCTTGTTAGGATAGCCGGAACCGTCGCAGCGTTCGTGGTGCATCAGGATGGCGGAGCGGATCCTCTCGTCTAATGGATAAGCCTCTACTATTTTCGCTCCCAAGATGGGATGGTTCTGGATGGCCTTGTATTCTTCATCTGTCAATGCGCTGGGTTTGGTGAGGATTTCATGATCGACCATACATTTCCCAATATCATGCAGCACTCCGGCTACCGTTAAGACATTCAGATCGTTCTCAGAGAAATTCAGCCATTTCCCCATCATACGGCTGATGATTGCGACGTTGATGCAATGGGAATACGTGCTGTCGTCAATTTGGCGCATATTGTGCAGCATGTCAAAGACAGACAAAGAAGTCAGATGGTTGGAGTATAGGCTGCTGATCTGGTCGAACAGAAGGTTCGGATCGCAGTCCTTGTCTTGTGTGATTAATCTGTTGAACGAGTCCTTCACAAGCTGCGTCTTCTTCGTGTAATCTACCTTAAATGCATGAAATTCCCGGCTTTTGCGCACCTTCTGGGAAAAGGATATCGTCTCTTCTTGGGATGCGCCGTCTAATAATTCTTCTGTTACATGGTTTTCTGGCAGGATCTGGATCGATGGGATCCCATAAAATTCCAGGTAGGAAATCTGCTGTGAGGTCAGCGTGGTATGCGCCGGGAACAAGAGCTGACCCGTCTTGCTGTACGTTGGCGTAGCTGTCACCATCCCAACGGCTAGATCCTTTATGTTAACTTTAAGCATTGTAATTCCTCCTTTGCTTATTCTACTTGGAAGCAATTTCCATCCTGTTTGTAGAAACAGTAATGGTTTTCTCTCTTGAATAGCATAGCATAAGCGGGAAGAAAATTCTATAGAAAGTTGGAAATTTATGATTGACAAAGCTGGTATTTGTGGTATACTTTGATTATCAAAATATTTGAAAGTAAAAAGGAGATTGGAAAAATGTTAGAAAAAATGAAAGAAATCATTGCAGAACAGTTAAGCGTAGAGGCAGATGGAATTACATTGGAAACATCTTTTAAAGAAGACTTAGGGGCGGACTCTTTGGATTTATTTGAACTGGTTATGGCATTGGAGGATGAATATTCTGTAGAAATCCCTTCGGAAGATTTAGAAAAACTGGCGACAGTCGGCGATGTGGTAGATTATTTGAAGGAAAAAGGCGTAGAATAAGCTGGCGTATGGTTGGATTCGGAGGGTAGGACATGAAGACGAAAATTACAGAGCTTTTGCAGATTGAAGCGCCGATTATCCAAGGCGGTATGGCATGGGTGGCGGAACACAATCTTGCAGCGGCCGTATCTGCGGCAGGCGGGCTTGGGATTATCGGGGCGGCCAACGCCCCGGCAGACTGGGTGCGTGGCGAGATCCAAAAGGCCAGGGAACTTACCGATAAGCCGATTGGCGTGAACGTCATGCTGTTAAGCCCTTATGCAGACGAAGTGGCGCAAGTGCTGGTAGAGGAAAAAGTTCCAGTCATTACAACTGGGGCAGGCAACCCTGGGAAATATATGGAACAGTGGAAGGCGGCAGGAAGCAAGGTAATCCCGGTTGTGGCAAGCGTTGCGTTGGCCAGGATGATGGAGCGGGGCGGAGCCGATGCGGTCATTGCAGAAGGCACAGAGTCCGGCGGGCATATCGGGGCTGCTACGACAATGACGCTTGTCCCGCAGGTTGTAGACGCTGTTGACGTTCCGGTGATTGCCGCTGGCGGCATTGGGGACGGCAGGGGCATGGCGGCAGCGTTTATGTTGGGTGCGGAGGCCGTGCAGATGGGAACTAGGTTCGTTGTGGCGAAGGAATCCATCTGCCATGCGAATTATAAGGAACGCATTATTAAAGCGAAGGACATTGATTCCGCTGTAACAGGAAGGAGCCATGGGCATCCGATCCGCCAGCTCCGCAACCAGATGACGAAAGAGTACATAAAGAAGGAACAAGAAGGAGTTCCATTTGAGGAACTTGAACTTCTGGCCGTAGGTTCGCTGCGCAATGCGGTGGTAGATGGAGACGTAAAGCACGGTACAGTGATGGCAGGGCAGATTGCAGGCCTTGTGAAGAAGGAGCAGACTTGCCAGGAAATGATAGATGAGATAATGAAGGAAGCATCTGCTTTGATGCAGGGAGTGAAATAGGTATGAGTAAGATTGCGTTTGTTTTTCCGGGGCAAGGCGCCCAGTATACTGGAATGGGAAGGGATTTCTATGAGAACTTCGACCGGGCAAAAGAAGTGTTTGCCATTGCGAGCAAGGTGTCCGGGATGTCTATGGAGGAATTGATTTTCCATGAGAATGAAAAGCTTGATATTACAAGATATACGCAAGTCGCAATGCTGGCGGTAGAGCTTGCAGTTTTGAAGGTCCTGCGGGAACAGGGGATTGATTCAGAGGTGAACGCAGGGCTGAGCCTGGGTGAATATGCAGCGCTGGTAGCTTCTGGCGGCCTGTCTGTGCACGATGCATTGGAACTTGTCGTGAAACGTGGGGCTTTTATGCAGGATGCCGTCCCAACAGGCGGCGCTATGACAGCCATTATGGGGCTTGGCAATGATACCATCGAAGCGATCTGCGATAAGACGGAAGGCATTGTAACGGTTGCGAATTACAATTGCCCAGGGCAGACCGTAATCAGCGGGGAAGAAGCGGCTGTGCAGAAGGCGGAGGAGAGCATGAAGGCGGCAGGGGCAAAACGCTGCATCCCATTGAAGGTCAGCGGCCCGTTCCATTCCAGTATGCTGGAGGGGGCAGGGGAGAAATTGGCGAAAGAACTAGAGCATGTTGAGGTTGGCGAGATTTTAACGCCATATGTTTCGAATGTCACGGCGGATTATGTCCAGGACAAGGAAGCCGTCAAAGATCTGCTGAAGCGCCAGGTGTCTTCTTCTGTACGCTGGCAGCAGAGCGTGGAACGGATGGTAGCCGATGGCGTAGATATCTTTATTGAAATTGGACCGAAAAGGACATTGTCCGGCTTCTTGAAAAAGATTGCGCCGGAACTTACAAGCCTACATGTGGAAAACGTAGAAGATATGGAAAAAGTAGTAGAAGCCTTGAAGGCGTAAAGGAACGGATGCGCCGTCTTGCTGTATGTACAGTGGGACGGCCATTTGGGTCATAAGGGCAGGCAGTATTACAGCGTGGAGGGAATTATGAGATTAGATGGAAAAGTCGCTTTGGTGACAGGGGCTTCCCGTGGGATTGGAAGGGCGGTAGCAAAGGCGCTGGCAGCCGAAGGCGCAACCGTAGCAATCAATTACAATGGCTCAGAAGAAGCAGCCAAGCAGGCGGCGGCAGAGATCGAGGCAGACGGAGGCAAGGCTTTTATCTGCCAATGCAGCGTGGCGGACGCCGAGGCAGTAGAGGCCATGATAAAAGAAGTAATCGCAACGTACAAACGTTTGGATATCTTAGTCAACAATGCGGGGATTACCAGGGATAATTTAATCCTGAAGATGAAGGAAGAAGAGTTTGAGGATGTGATTGACACGAATTTAAAAGGTGTGTTCCATACCTCGAAACATGCTGCAAGGCAGATGCTCCGGCAGAAATCAGGCAGCATTGTAAATATTTCTTCTATTTCTGGCGTAATGGGCAATGCAGGGCAGACCAATTATGCAGCTTCTAAGGCTGGGGTCATAGGATTTACCAAGTCGCTGGCCAGGGAGCTGGCTTCCAGGGAAATCCGCGTCAATGCCATTGCGCCAGGATTTATTGAAACAGAAATGACAGAGAAGCTGCCAGAGGCAGCAGTAGCCGCTGGGAAAGGGCAGATCCCATTCGGCAGGTTCGGGAAAGCGGAAGAAGTAGCGAAGGCCGTTTGTTTCCTGGCTTCCAGCGATGCGTCGTATATCACAGGCCAAGTCCTCCACGTAGATGGCGGGATGGGGATGTAAAACACCAGTCCAGCCATGCAGGCGTGTCTGGGGCGTGCATGGCTGGACGGAAGGAAGCAAGAGGAAGAAAAGGCCCGAGCAAGCAGTTGGGTTAAATTGAAGGAGGATCCATGAGAAGAGTTGTTGTGACTGGAATGGGGGCAATCACCCCAATTGGATTGAATACAGAAGAATTTTGGGAAGGGCTGAAGTCCGGGAAGACGGGGTTTGGCGAGATTACCCAGTTTGATACGTCAGATTTCAAGGTGAAGGTTGCGGCCAGCGTCAAAGGATTTGACGGCAAACAATATATGGATGCGAAGTCTGCAAAGCGTATGGAGCTGTTCTGCCAATATGCGGTGGCGGCGGCAAAGGAAGCGTTGGAGCAGTCTGGCATCCAGATGGAGGAAGAAGATCCTTATCGTGTGGGATGCGCCATTGGTTCTGGCGTTGGAAGCCTGCAGGCTATGGAGCGGGAGCATAAGAAGCTTCTGGAAAGAGGACCTGGTAGGATTAACCCTCTGCTGGTGCCCCTGATGATTACAAATATGGCGGCAGGCAATGTGTCTATCCAGTTTGGGTTAAAGGGCAAGAGCCTGAACGTGGTGACCGCCTGTGCGACGGGGACGCACTCGATCGGCGAGGCGTTTCGGACCATACAGGCAGGGGATGCGGACGTTATGGTAGCGGGCGGTACGGAAAGTTCGGTTACGCCGATTGGCATCGGCGGATTTACCGCATTGACGGCGCTTTCTTCGAGTAATGACGTAACGCGATGTTCTATCCCGTTCGACAAAGACCGTAGCGGCTTTGTAATGGGCGAAGGCGCAGGCGTCCTTGTATTGGAAGAGTTAGAACATGCCAAGGCGCGTGGCGCGAATATCTTAGCTGAACTTGCCGGGTACGGCGCGACCAGCGACGCTTACCATATTACTTCCCCGGCGGAAGATGGCATGGGGGCGGCTATGGCCATGAAATACGCGCTCCAGGATGCGGACGTCAAGGCGGAGGATGTGGAATACATCAACGCCCACGGGACCAGCACCCACCACAATGATTTGTTTGAAACAAGGGCGATTAAGATTGCGTTTGGGGAACATGCATACGCTCTGAAAATCAATTCCACGAAGTCCATGATCGGGCATCTGCTCGGCGCGGCAGGGGCGGTAGAAGCGATTGCATGTATTTTACAGATGAACCATGGGTTTATCCATGCGACGGTTGGCCTTAAGGAGTCCGAAGAGGAACTGGATTTGAATTATATGAAAGGCCAGGGGGAGGAAGCAAGTTTCCAGTATGCGCTGACAAATTCCCTAGGGTTCGGCGGGCATAACGCCAGCCTTTTAATCAAAAAGTATGAAGGATAGAGCCTAAGGGTATCAAGAAGCGGCCAGGGGGCGTTTGTGGAATCCCTGCGGCGGCGTCTGCAACGGGCGATAAGGAGGAACGTTATGGAGTTTGAAAATCTGGAGAAATTGATTCGGGCGGTGTCGGATTCGGAACTGACCCAGTTTTCTTATGAAGAAGGCGGGGTTGCGATTTCCATGAAAAAAGATAAGAAACAAAAGCTGATTACCGTAAATAAAGTGGCAGAGAATGCGGGAGGCGCCCAGTATACGCAGCAAAGCCTAGAGCGCCTCGAGGCTTCCGACGCAAAGGCGGTCGGCCAGGTCGAAGGCAATGTGGTGAAGTCCCCGTTGGTCGGCACATTTTACAGCGCTCCGGATCCAGAAGCCGAACCTTTTGTAAAGGTAGGGGATGTGGTTTCCAAGGGGCAGGTACTTGGGATTGTAGAGGCAATGAAGCTGATGAATGAGATTGAAAGCGATTTTTCAGGCGTGGTTAAGCAGGTGCTGGTGTCCAATGAACAGGTTGTGGAATATGGCCAGCCTATGTTTGTAATCGGGTAAGGAGGGAAAAGGAATGTCTTTGATGGGAACAAAAGAGATCATGGAAATCATCCCTCACCGGCAGCCGTTTCTGCTGCTGGATACGATTGAAGAGCTTGAGCCGGGGAAACGTGCCGTTGGGAAGAAATGCGTCAGCTATAATGAACCGTTTTTTGCTGGGCATTTCCCAGGCGAGCCGGTTATGCCAGGCGTTTTAATTGTAGAAGCATTGGCGCAGGCAGGCGCAGTCGCAATTTTGAGCCAGCCGGATTTCAAAGGGAAGACAGCGTATTTCGGCGGGATCAACCATGCGAAATTTAAGAAAAAAGTCGTGCCTGGGGATGTGCTGACGCTGGAATTGGAAATCACGAAACAGAAAGGGCCTATCGGCATTGGGACCGCAAAAGCAACGGTGGATGGAAAGCTTGCCGTTTCGGCTGAACTTACCTTTGCGGTCGGTTAACGAGAAGAAAGGAAGCATACTGCATGTTCCAGAAAATATTGATTGCCAACCGGGGAGAAATTGCAGTCCGGATTATCCGCGCCTGCAGGGAGATGGGGATCCTGTCGGTCGCCGTATATTCAGAAGCAGACCGTGACGCGCTCCATACGCAGCTTGCAGACGAAGCGGTCTGTATCGGGAAAGCCCCGGTTGCAGACAGCTATTTGAATATGGAGCGTATCTTAAGCGCTGCCATTGCCACGAAAGCGCAGGCGATCCATCCAGGGTTTGGCTTTTTATCAGAGAATGAGCATTTTGCAGGGATGTGCGAATCCTGCGGGATAGCGTTTATCGGCCCGTCTGGGGAAATCATCAATAAGATGGGGAATAAATCGCAGGCCAGGGCAACGATGATGGAAGCAGGCGTCCCGGTCGTGCCAGGCACGAAGGAGCCTGTCTATGACGCAGAAAAGGGATTGGAGCTGGCGGAAGGGATTGGATACCCTGTGATGATTAAGGCTTCTTCCGGCGGCGGCGGGAAGGGGATGCGGATTGCAGAGAGCAGGGAGGTGTTTGCAGACCATTTCCGGCTGGCGCAGCAGGAGTCGGTAAATGCTTTTGGGGATCATACCATGTATATTGAAAAATACGTGGAAGAGCCCCGGCATATTGAGATCCAGATCCTGGCGGATAAGTTTGGGAATGTGCTGTGGCTGGGGGAACGCGACTGTTCCATCCAAAGACGGCACCAGAAGATGCTAGAGGAGGCTCCTTGCGCCGTAATAGATGAAGAATTGCGGCAGCGTATGGGGCAGACGGCAGTTCGCGCTGCGAAGGCCGCGCATTATGAGAATGCGGGGACAATAGAGTTTTTATTGGATAAGCATAAGAATTTTTATTTTATGGAAATGAATACCAGGATCCAGGTGGAGCACCCAGTTACGGAGATGGTGACGGGGATTGATTTGGTAAAGGCGCAGATCCGGATTGCAGCGGGAGAGCCGCTTGCCATCCGCCAGGAGGACATAGCGCTCAAAGGCCATGCCATCGAGTGCAGGATCAACGCGGAGGATCCGCAGAAAAACTTTATGCCATGCCCAGGTACGGTCAAGGATCTTCATTTCCCAGGCGGGAACGGCGTAAGGATTGAGTCAGCCCTTTACAACGGCTATACCATCCCGGCGTTTTACGATTCCATGGTGGCGAAGGTGATTGTCCATGGGGAAGACAGGGAGGATGCGATCCGCAAGATGCGCAGCGCCCTTGGGGAAGTCGTTGTGGACGGGATTACCACAAACCTGGATTTCCAGTATGATATGCTGAGCCATCCAGTCTTTTTGTCAGGAAATATCAATACACATTTTATCCCGGATTATTTTGAATAGCCAGACGGGAAGCGTTTAAAAGATGTATCCATAAAGGCGCTGTAGGAGAGCGAGAGAGAAAGTAGGGAAGGAAATGCTGAAATTTAAGAAGACCAGTTATATTCCGGTGGCAGGCAAAGAACCGACTGTGCCGGAAGGCTTATGGATAAAGTGTGATGGCTGCGGGGAGCTGCTGTACAAAGAAGACGTCAGGCAGAACCATTACGTATGTTACAAATGTGGGAAGTACTTCCGTATTTCCACCAGGAAACGTTTAAAGATGGTCGCAGATAAAGGCACTTATGAGAAATGGGAAGAAGGTATAAGCAACCAGGATCCGTTGGTTTATCCGGATTACCAAGAGAAAATTACAGCATTAAAAGAACGGCTGAAGATAGATGAAGCAGTTACCTGCGGCGTGTGCGGCATCCATGGGGAGCGCGCGGTTGTCTGTGTCTGTGACGGCAGGTTCTTAATGGGGAGCATGGGCTATGTCGTGGGAGAGAAAATCACTAGGGCTGTAGAACGGGCGACCCAGGAACGGCTCCCAGTGGTTATCTTTACTTGCTCTGGCGGCGCCAGGATGCAGGAAGGCATGGTATCCTTGATGCAGATGGCCAAGACTTCCGCGGCGTTAAAACGCCACGCCAAGGCAGGGCTTTTGTATATATCTGTCTTGACCGATCCGACCACAGGAGGCGTAACGGCAAGCTTTGCCATGCTAGGTGACATCATCCTGGCAGAACCAGGCGCATTGGTCGGCTTTGCAGGCCCAAGGGTGATTGAACAGACCATCCGCCAGAAGCTGCCAGAAGGCTTCCAGCGCGCGGAGTTCTTGTTGGAACATGGGCTGATAGACAATATTGTCGAACGTGAGGATTTAAAGGATACGCTTGCAAAATTGATTGTGATGCACCGTCAGGTGGAAGCAAAGGAAGCGCTGATCCCCGTCCGGAGGAAATACAGGGAAGAGGGAAGCTTGAAACGGCGTGACCGTGTGTCTGCTTGGGAACGTGTACAGCGTGCCAGGGATCAGGAAAGGCCAACTGCTTTCGAGTACATCCAGGAAATTTTTTCTGATTTTATGGAATTACATGGCGACAGGCATTTGGCGGACGACGGGGCTATTGTGGGAGGGATTGGTTATCTGGATGGCTGCCCGGTCACTGTGATAGGGCAGCAGAAGGGCAAGACGACGAAGGAGAACCTGACGCGGAATTTCGGTATGCCGAAGCCGGAAGGATACCGCAAGGCCTTGCGTTTGATGGAGCAGGCAGAAAAGTTCCGCCGTCCCATCGTATGTTTTGTCGATACGCCAGGGGCTTTCTGCGGCATGGAAGCAGAAGAACGCGGGCAAGGGGAAGCCATTGCCCGGAATTTGTTTGAGATGTCGGATCTCTCTGTCCCAGTGCTGAGCATTGTCATTGGGGAAGGCGGCAGCGGCGGGGCGCTTGCCCTGGCAGTTGGGAATGAAGTCTGGATGATGGAAAATGCAACTTATACAATACTTTCCCCAGAAGGGTTTGCTTCCATTATGTGGAAGGATTCTTCCAAAGCCCCAGAAGCGGCAGAGCGGATGCGCGTGACGGCGGCAGAATTGAAATCCCTGGGGATTATTGACAAGATCATATCAGAACCGCAGCCAGCCAATGCACAGAACCTATCTGGGATTGCAGAAGCCATGCAAGAGGAGATCCGCGGGTTCTTGCACCGGTATCTCCCTATGGAAGCGGACGCTTTGGCACACCAGAGGTATGAGAGGTTCCGTGGCATGTAACGGTAAGGCACAGCAAGTAGGCACATTAGGAGAATGCTTATGAAGAAATCATTGGTGATTGGGGATTTGGCCGCGTCCATCCCTGTGATACAAGGTGGGATGGGGGTAGGCGTAAGCTTGTCAAGGCTGGCAGGCAATGTAGCGAAATGCGGAGGGATTGGCATTATTTCCACGGCGCAGATCGGCTATCAGGAGCCAGGGTTTGACAAACATCCCATCGAAACGAATTTAAAGGCAGTTGCAAAGCACATCCAGCGGGCAAAGGAGATTGCAAAAGGCGGTATCGTAGGCGTGAATATTATGGTTGCGACAAAACGGTATGAGGAGTATGTGCGTGCAGCCGTAAAGGCGGGGGCGGATCTGATAATATCTGGCGCAGGGCTTCCGACCATGCTTCCTACGTTGGTGGAGAAATCCAAGACGAAGATTGCGCCTGTCGTCTCCACTATAAAATCTGCGTCTGTGATTTGTAAGCTTTGGGACCGCAAGTTTAAAAGGTGCCCAGATCTTGTCGTGATCGAAGGACCGAAGGCCGGGGGCCATCTGGGGTTTACTTACGAGGAACTAGAATCGATTACCCAAGAAGGTTATGAAGAAGAAATCAAAGGTATTTTGGACGTCACAGGCCAGTATGGGGAGAAATACGGCCGCCACATCCCTGTGGTAATTGCAGGCGGGATATACGATGGCGAGGATATGCGCCATGCAATGGGGCTTGGAGCGGATGGGGTACAAGTGGCTACGCGTTTTGTGACGACTTATGAATGCGATGCTTCAAAAGCGTATAAGCAAGCATACTTAGACGCAAAGAGGGAAGATATCAAGATTGTAAAAAGCCCGGTTGGCATGCCTGGGCGGGCAATCCGGAATAAATTTACAGAACGAGGGGTTGAAGAGAGAGCCTCTTCATGGAAATGCCACCAATGTCTAGAACGCTGCAATCAGAAGGATATCCCATACTGCATTACAGACGCATTGATCCATGCAGTAACAGGGAAGCTGGATCAGGGGCTGGTGTTCTGCGGTGAGAACGCTTGGAGGGCGGAGAAGCTGGAGCATGTATCAGAAGTAATGGAGGAATTTGCGCAGGCTTGTCCAGAAGTATAAACAACCGAAGCCAATATTATGGATAGACCCGCCTTTTGGTGGGTCTATTTGATTTTGGTGTGCCCGGTGGGCATACGTTCTAACGGGTGAAAGTCCCCAATCCGCC
>CAOKNO010000012.1 GCA_948470065.1 uncultured Eubacterium sp.
AGAAAGGATTATGTCAGGAAAAATTCAAAGGAGGGACAATTATGCATACGAAAACAATGGAAGGCCTTGCAGGGGCAAGTATGAATATGAAGTTACTGAATACGCCCTTCCGCGTCTATAAAGACGCAGAGCGAAGAGGTGATCTAACCGTTATGGAGCGGGCGATGGGATATGTCGGCGAATTTGCAGATAAAGCGGAGGAATATCAGAAGAAAGCCGAAAAAGGAATGGAGGAGGATGCAAAGGAGGCAGGAGAAAAAGCGAAAACAGAACAGGAAGACGCCATCCAGAAACGTAAGGAACAACGTGAGGAGATGGAAAAGAGGATAGCGGAAAGCCGAAATGGGGATACGGATACTGTCAGCATTAGCGAAGGTAGGAAGGCCGCATTGGACGGGAAGGCTAATTCTGTTCAGACTGGTGCAGACAACGGAATATCTACAGGGGAAACAACGGATGCTATTAAGATGGAACCTGTAATCTATACGAAAACCGGGGAAGTATCGAAATCGGAATCTGGCACAAATATTTCTGTTTCAGTATAGATGATGTCGCCGGGTCGTATGGTATATTTACGATGTTCCTTTGATGATAGCCATGATCATAAAGCTGTTCCTTTGGAGAAAGTTAAAACAGCAAAAGGAATGAGAAGAGGTAACTGTATGGGAAGAAGCATAAAATGCAAACCAGGTCATTTGTGCGTTGTAATATTTACGCTTTGTTTGTCTGTGAGGTTTGTAGAATACTTTCTGATCGAAACAGATAAAACGGCTATTGGAGAAAATGTGCTTCATAAAGTAGTTGGGATTATCATATTGGCTTTGGTATTAAAAAGGGTAAATCTATCATGGAGCGATATTGGATTTCATAGAAACGGTTTTGTATGCGATATTTTGAAAGGTTTGTTATTGGGATGCGTTTGCTTTGCGATTTCATATGGCCTGGAATTAGCAATTTTAACTCTGCAAGGCAATCCTGCACATTTAGAACTGTATATCAGCAGTTTTTCGTTAACCGGCTCTCAAATAAAAAATACGGATTTTGTTTTCTTTCTGTTATGCGTACTATTCAATATCGTCAATGTATGGATGGAGGAGGGCGTTTTTCGCGGTCTGTTCATAAAAACACTTTCCGAAACAAAGCCATTTATGCATGCGAATTATATTGCCGCATTTTTGTTTGGTGTCTGGCACATTGTAATGCCCATCAGAAGCTGCATAAATGGCGAAATGTCGTTTGCGGCAACGCTTCTAATGGGTATCGGTTATATCATCCTTGCCGGGATTATGGGTATCAAATGGGGGCTTCTTTACCGCATAACAGGAAATCTATGGGCAGGGCTTGGCGACCATTTATTCAATAATACCATTGCTACAAACATGATACATGTCGTTTCGCTAAATGGCGTAGACGAGTTACAAATTGTCCGGATTATGGCTGCACAAATCTGCCAGATTTTCCCCAAAGGGCATACGGTAAAATCGTGAAATTCATTTTGCGCCAGTATGGTCGCTAATGCCGGAGATTTTTTTGCTCCGTAAAATTCTTTCTCTTGTTTTTTCCATTCATATTTGATAAAAGCGCCTCCTTATGAATTATGATAACAGAATACCACCTGACACCATATGTCATGTTATGTATTTTTCTGACGTAAGGGCTAAATTATCTTTCATATTGTGACGCAAAGAATCAGATTCTAAATTTTCAACATGATCCCCAAAAGAGAGCAGAAAGCTAAGCAAGGATGCAACACACTGTATAGTGTGTTGCATCCTTGCTTACAAACTATGTATCGGAGTAAATTTTAAAAACTTTACACTCATTTTAAATTTTTTTATAATGATTCCGATTGTGAGTACAGCTTTCCAAAACAAAGGAGGATTAGAGTTATGAACACAGCACAGCCAATCAAAAATTGGGAAGATTTAGAACATTTTAAACGTTATTATGTCGATATTGAGCCAAATGTGAGAAATCACGTTTTACTGGCGATTGGGCTGAACACAGCATTACGTATTTCAGATCTTCTGGCTTTGCAATGGAAGGACGTTTATGATTTTTCCACAGATCAGATCCGTAACCATATCTGTTTGGTAGAGCAAAAAACAAAAAAGAAATCCAGTATTTTTGTGAATAAAAACATACGAAAGGCATTAGGCTGCTATAAACAGTATTTAGAAAACGGACAAGGCATTGCGCCAGAAAGACATCTCTTTTGCGGGCAGAATCAGGATGGAGGCCCGCTTTCAAGATCACAGGCATGGCGTATTGTAAAAAAGGCTGCAAAATACTATGGAATTGAAGGGGTTATAAGCCCCCATTCCATGAGGAAAACATTTGGATATCAGGCATGGAAGCATGGGGTGCCCCCCGCTATGCTGATGGAAGTATTCAACCACTCATCTTTTTGGGACACCAAACGTTATCTGGGTATTGGACAGGATGACAGGGACGAAGTATTTCGGACTATTTGTATTTAGGAAAGAGGAAGCTGCTACAATCATTATATCGTATCGGGCGGAAAGTGCAAAGCCTGTATAAAATTGACAGCCATGTGTCTTTTTGCATTCAAAAGGAGAAGCGGGAAGCAGTTTGTAAGCAAGGATGCAACACACTATACAGTGTGTCGCATCATGAATCCGAAGGCGGCAGGATATATGTCCGGAGCATGAATCGGGAATTGCATGTACCTATTGTTATGTGCAAGAAACAGGGAGGTCAGAACAGAACATGCTAAAACTTACGGTAAAAGCAGGGGAATACCTGCTGATAGGAAATGACGTCAAGGTAGTTTATACCGGGGGCAGCGGTGAGAATGCGCATATTCTGATAGACGCCCCGAAGTCCATGAACATAGTAAGGAGCAGCATACTGGAAAAATATGGGATGGCTGCTGATCCTGGCAATGAAGTGAAGCATCACAAGGACAGGGAGATTTCCCCGGAAGCACAACAGAAGATTAAGGCAATCCTGATGGCCGAGCAGAAACGGGCGAGAAGGGAGGAAGCAGCCAAATCGGCGGCGCAGAACCCTCTCCGCAGGTATGGAGGATGATGGAATGCGGTATGAAGCCAAGGCTAACCTAGGGGTCTGGGCTTGATATATAAAGTAAGCAATATGCGCCGATAAGGCGCGCTGCCATAACGCAAAAGGATTTGCGGATTAAAACATTGAAAAACAAGGAGGGCAAATATTATGGCAATGGTAGTACAGCACAATCTTACAGCAATGAATGCAAACAGGCAGTTGGGCATTACAACAAGCGGACAGTCAAAATCAACGGAGAAATTATCATCAGGTTACCAAATTAACCGTGCGGCAGACGATGCGGCAGGCCTGAAAATTTCTGAAAAAATGAGGAGCCAGATTCGCGGTTTGAACAGGGCGTCTACAAACGCACAGGACGGCGTATCCCTGATTCAGACAGCAGAAGGCGCTTTGAATGAAGTTCACAGCATCTTACAGCGTATGAACGAGCTGGCAGTCCAGGGCGCGAACGATACGAACCAGAATATCGACCGCGACGCTATCCAGCAGGAGTTAAACGCACTGACAGAAGAAATCGACCGTGTGGCTGATACAACCCAGTTTAACAAGCAGGGGCTGTTAAACGGCAACTTCACAGGGAAGAACCTTCAGGTAGGCGCGAATTCCAACCAGAAGATCACAATCAATATTGCGGCCATGAATGCGTCGGCAATTGGATTAAAACAAGGATATACTGCAGCAACATCTGGATATTTTGCAACCAATGATGTTACGGAAAAAACAAAATTTACAGCGTCAGCAGACGTTCGTACGTGTTTGAATCAGCGTGCATCTAAGAACTTTAATTCAAAGGATTATGTGAAAGTATCTACCGGATTTAGATCGCCAGCAGGAAATGTAGTGGCAAGCGCTGCTCTTAAGGCGTGCGTTGCCAATATGGCAGGCAAGACAGCTCAGGTATTCGTGGTTGCGTCAGCTGCTGCCGGCACAATTAGCAGGCCGGATGTAGGCGATTATGCAAAGGCAAACGGAACCATTGACATGATTGCAAGGGCAATCAATAATGTTTCCAGCCAGCGATCTGCGCTTGGTGCATTACAGAACAGGTTAGAGCATACGATTGCGAACTTAGATAACGTAGCTGAGAATACCCAGGCAGCAGAATCCCGTATCCGTGATACAGATATGGCCTCTGAAATGGTTGAGTACAGCAAGAACCAGATCCTTGCTCAGGCAGGACAGTCCATGCTGGCTCAGGCGAACCAGTCAAATCAGGGCGTATTGTCCTTATTGCAGTAATTCTATTACGGATAGTATTAGAAAGGGGAGCCGGTCCGTACCGGCTCCCTTTTCTGCCAAAAAAGGAGAAACGAAACGTTGGATTGGCAGATACAAATAGAAATAGTAAAAGATATTTGTTTTTTGATTGAAAATGAAGAGGGATATCAGGAAAGGCTGGCAGGGTATTTTCCTGTTTTAACAGAAACAATAGAATATATTTTAAATTGCGCGCACAGCCCAGAGATTTCTTTCGTCGTCAATGAGCGGTTTGTAATACAGGTTTTAAATGACATTTTGTATGGGATGGAACATCAGGACTCTGTTTTTTTGCTGGATGTTTTACGGCATGGGCTGCTGGATCTGTATGAATATGGAAAAGACAGCCTGCAAAGCGGAGGTGCGGAATGAATCGACTGGTTTTTGATAAAAACATAGAAATATTGGAGAAAAAATATCCTGCATGGGCGGAAATTCTGCAGAAGAACAGAAGGAAGAAAAAGGATTTTGATGTGGTAATAGAGACAAGCTACACGGACGAGCCAATTATGAAAATAAATAATCAGGGAAGGGCGCTTTATCTCAATGGGAAATATGCGCCGTCGGCAGCCGCGGATGAATGGCTTCTCCGGCAGGGCGGTATCGATGAATTTGCTACGATTATTATTATTGGCATTTCCAATGGCGTCCATATCAAAAAGATTATGGAATCTGTACCAAAGACCGTAAATATTCTTGTTTATGAGCCTTCTTATGAGATTTTCCAGCGAGCTATGGAAGAGGTGGATTTATCTTTCATGTTCCATATGGATATTCCGGTCGGAGTTGTAGTGTCCGGAATCAATGATTTTGAAGTGGAAGGCTATTTTAGGCGCTTTATTTCCTATGACAATATGATTTTTTTGAAAATATATTTGTCAGGAAATTATAAAAAGCTGTTTCCAAAAGAAGTGGAAGGTTTTCTAAAAAAATTAAACAGCCATTTTAAAGATATCAAAGTCAACTGGAATACGACAGTCCGCTATACGGATGTAACTACCGGCAATACGTTAAGTAACCTTCGGCATTTGTATGAGGGATATTCTATGGCGGAGCTGTTTCAAATATTGCCGGATGGCTTTCCGGTGATTGTCGTTTCTGCCGGCCCTTCTTTGGATAAGAATATATTGGATTTGAAAAAGGCTGTGGGGAAAGCCTGTATTATAGCTACGGATACCGCCATGAAGCCGCTGTTAAATGCGGGAATTATACCGGATCTGTTTGTAATTGTCGATGGGTTAAAGCCGGCGGAGCTTTTTGAACATAAAGATATTTCGAAAACAGCCATGGTGACAATGACTGCCGTTTCGAAGGAACCGATGGCGCTGCATAAGGGAAGGAAGTTTTTCTATTATGGCGGTGCGCCTTTTGAAACGGAGCTGGTCCGCGCGGTGAGCGCCATAAAAGGGAGAGACGTAAACCTGCCTAATTTTCCCGGCGGGGGTTCCGTGGCGACATTTGCTTTTTGTACTGGTATGTATATGGGAGCGGAAACTATTATCCTTGTAGGGCAGGATCTTGCCTTGGCGGGAAATAAAGTACATGCGGACGGAGCCTTTAAAGATGAGAAGGTTAAAATCGATATGGACAGCGGAGAATATTTAGAAGTTGAGGCAATAGACGGGGGAACAGTAGTTACCAGAATTGATTTTAAGCTTTATTTGGATTGGTTTGAGGAGGCTGTGAAAAAATGGCCTCATATTAAAGTGGTCGATGCGACAGAGGGCGGGGCATTAATCCATGGGGCTAAGAATATGTCCCTAAAAAATGCAATTAAAAAATACTGTGTCAAAGAATACAATGTAAGATGGCATATTGCAAGGCTGCCAAAATTGTTTCAGACAAAGGAAGAAAAAGAATATGGGCTGAGATATTTTGAGGACAGCATAAACCGGATGGAACAAGTAAAAAAAATGGCAAAAGAGGGAGTCAGGAATTATGATAAGATCCAAAAACTGACAAAGACCTGGTCTGGCAGCAGAAAACAACTTCAAAATGCATATAAGAAGATAAAAAAAATCAATATTTTTATGGAAAACGATGAAGTGGCGTGTATGGTGACTGACAGCTTAAAAGGGATAGAATATACGCTGCGCCCGTCAATCTATAAAATAGAAAAAAATGAGTCTGACGAGATAGAAGAGATTGCAAAACAGGGGAAATTGATGCTGGAAGCAATTATGATCGGCGCGGAGGAAATCAAACAAATCTTAGAGGAAACACTTATGCCATATGTAGAGCGGCAGAAGGAGGCAAATAATGAAGAATGAAGGAAGCGCTTTCCTGCAGCATGCCTGTGAAAAATTTAATGACGGAGCGTATGCGGCGGCGTTAGAAGCATTTGCTGCGGCATATACCAGTGGATATGAACAAGAATTGATATTGAAAAATATTTATGGCTGTTATATGGCGGGAAATGAAGAAACATTCCGGACAAGCTATGGAAAGAGGAAGACCGGAAGGGATATTCCTTATGATGAATGCACGTTGGATTTCGTTCCATACAGAGACGGGGAGTATTATATTTTTGATAAAGAGAAAAAAGAGTTTTGCGGGATATTTTCAGTAAAGGAACTAGAAGAGGCAGAGCCGGATAAAGGTTTTGGGAGTATGGAGTTCAGCGCGGCCGCCGCGGTACTGAACCAGGATATCAGGGAACTGAAAGGTGTTTTAGCAGAAGCGCAGGGGCGGGACATATATGCGGTTTGCCATGATATGGGAAGATGTATCTCTTTTTGGAAGATCCCGGAATTAAGCGGAGATTTAGAACATGTAAAATTGTTTCCCGGATATGAGGAACTTCAACGATATTTCCATATAAATACCTCGGTATATCTGCCCAGGGTATTTCATGGCGATGGAGAGGAGAGAAGCCGGTTAGCAGAAATATGGAAAGAAGAACACCAGTACAGGCTGACGCCCGAGGGGCGCAATACGGACAATGTGCTCCTTACAATCGCAATCCCCACGGCGCACCGCGGGAACCTGCTTTTAAAAAGGCTTGAGAACTTACTGGCGCTGCCTTTTGATGCAGAAATTGAAATTGCAGTTTCAAAAAACGGAAATGACATCTATGAGGAAGAATACAAAAGGGCTTCCCAAATAGAGGATGCAAGGCTTCATTACAGGGATAGGGGAGAACTTTTGGAACATGCATATTACAACTGGAATTATGTGGTGGAAATGTCATGCGGGAAATATGTAATGATTACATCAGATGAAGATGAAGTATTTACGGAAGCGTTGGAACATTATCTTAAGCTTTTAAGCAGCCATCCTGATTTGTGCCTGGTGAGGCCAAGGAGCACAGATTTGTATCGTGATATTGACAAAAGGGAATATGGAAAAAAGGGATGGGAAGCCTTTGATATTATGTTTTTAACACAATATCACTTTCCTGGAATGATTGTTAGACGAGAAGATTTCCTAAAAGCCGATTTGTTAAGTTTGGATAAGTATATGGACAATATATATTACAGATATTACCCGCATGAATGGTGGTGGCTTGCGTTGAGCCGGTATGGGGACTGTATGAAGGAACCGGTCACTTTAAATGATGACAGCCACCCAGTGGATCGTCAGACGGAATGGGCGGCATGTGGAATAGAAGAGGCTTATATTCCTGAGTGGAAGCCATATCAATCCCGCATTGAGCAGTTTCAGGGACAAGCTGAACTGTTACAGTCAATTATAAAAATAGAGGATAAGGAAAAATTGGAGAAATATCTAAACCGCGCCATAGGCAAGGCGATGCTTTTATTTGATATTAATAAGAGTACGGACGGCAATCCAGAAGAATTTAAAATAATGCTGGATAAATTGGCAAATGTCTGTATCCAGACCATAGAGGAATCGTCTTTGGAGCTGATACAAAAAGAAAGGCAATTATGCTGTCTGGGGAACTGGATTGTTGAATTGCTGGGATTAGAAAAGCAAATCACAAAAAAGAATATAGGATAAGATGATTTGTAATATGACTATCTGAATAAGATTTTTTGTCTGGATATTGAGATTTGCGCGGCATACGGGAGAAAAATGAGCGAAGATTAACATCAATAATTATTAAAGAATTGTGAAAGGAAAAGCATGGCAAAGATAACAACACGAAGCTTAAAGGATAACCGTACGGTACTACATGAAGCGGTTCCTCTTGACACCCCGTTTTTGTTAGGAATTTTCTTGGGGGATATCTGTAATTTTAAATGTAAATACTGTATACAGTCCGCAGATGAAAACAGTCCAGAAAAACAGCAACTGGTAAAAAAATTTTTGGAATGGGAGCATTTCAAAAAAATTGCAGATTCTGCGAAACAATTTCCAAATAAAATAAAGACGGTTCTGCTTACTAGTATCGGAGAGCCTCTCCTACATCCGCAGATTGTGGATATGGTTCAGTATATGAAGCGTATTGATTTGGCGGATAATTATGAAATAGTGACGAATGCTTCTATGCTGACGCCAGAATTAGGAAAAAATTTAGTGGATGCAGGCCTGACAAGGCTGTGTATTTCCCTGCAGGGGATTACAGAGCAAAAGTATTTAGATGTATGTGGAGCCAATATTGATTATCAGGATTTTTATGATAATATAAAGGCATTTTATTCCTACAGTAGGGGGAAATGCAGGCTACATGTCAAAACGGTAGATATTAGCCTGGATCCAGGGGAAGAACTGAAATTCATGGAAATGTACAGCCCATATTGCGACACGATTTATATCGATGAAGTCGCCCCTGTTTTTCAAGGCGTGGATTATAAAGGCGTTGTGCAGAATGTACAGGCATACAGTGAAGATAAGTATGAGAAGAATAAAGGCGTATGCTGCGGCTCTTTGTTCTATACATTATATACCTTGGCGGACGGAAGGGTTGCGCCATGCTGCGACCATCCGCAGCCAATGATATACGGAGATATAAGTAAAGCAGGCCTTGTGGAAATATGGAATTCAAAGAGAAGGAAAGACTTTTTGATACAGCATCTTACGCATAGGAGATGCGAGAATAAAATTTGCGCCCAATGCGCAGCGCCTCTGGTAAGGGAATTTGAGGAGGATGTTTTGGACGGGCAGGAAGAAAAAATTTTGAAGAAAATCTTAGAAGGGCAGATGCAAAATGCCGGAAAATAATGTGGAGGCAGTTGGAAATGAGTTTGGCGAATACTATCTTTTCAGGCGGTCGGGAAGGCAGAAGGTATGCTGTCATTAAATTTGCAGGGAAAGAACGCAACAATTTAGGAGATCAGTTTTTAGTGCAGACAAGCAGGACGTTGCTGAATTTAGCAGGTATTCCTGATGAAGATATTCTAGAAATTGATTATGAGGATCTGCCAACATGGGAATCACGGCGGGGAGACCATGTTTTATTGTTAGTTACGTTTCCGTTTTTAAGAAACGCTAAAATAAACCAGCTTTTTTCAGAATATATTGATCCGATATTTATAGGTTTTTTTTGGGCTGACCATGTGCTGACGGACGATGAAACAGCGTATTTAAAAAAATTCGAGCCGATAGGATGCCGGGACGAATATACCTATCATACGATGAAAAAATATGGCGTTAAAGCATGGCTGAACGGTTGCTCAACGATTGTGAATGAATATAAGAATATTAAGGTGGGTGACAAACGGGAATTATTCCTTGTTGATGTTCCGGAAAATATCGTAGAGAAATTTCCACCGCATACTATACAGGGTGCGAAGTCAGCTACACAGATGATAGGGAAAGACGGGCTCAATGGCGAGACGCCTATGTCATTTATGAAGAAACGATATGAGCGGTATGCCAAAGAAGCGTGCAGGGTAGTTACGACAAAACTGCATTGCGCAATGGCATGTTTATGCATGGGGATCCCAACAATTGTCGTCCAAAATACAAAGCGCCTGCCAGTAAGGATGGCATGGCTGGAAAAATTGCTGCCGGTATATACGGTGGATGAATTATCAGAGATTGATTGGGATTGCGGTGCAGGGGATATCTCATATATCAAAAAAGCAGTTGCCGAAAATGCCGTGAACCTTATAAAAACGCCTTATGTGTATCATCCGCTTATGGATCGGATCACAGAATATTATCTGGACAGGGATCGGAAGGAATATTTTGTAGAGGGATATACAAGCGCTGTAGAATATATAAAAGATAATTTTAATCCGGAGGAAGAGACACAGTATGCTTTTTGGGGGATTACAATTTTTACGGATATGCTGCAGCGTTATATTAAAGAGAATTATCCTCATGCCGTCTTAGCAGATGTGTTTGATAAATATAAAACAGGAGAGTATGCAGGGGTAGGGATACGGCCGATTTCAAATACGGACGCCTGTTTGGAAAATGTTCATTTATTTGTTACAGCGGAGAACGCAGTAGCTGAAGCAGAAGATTTTATCAGGGAAAATGAGTTAAAAAAATATCATTTGATCGTTTAGGCAACGATAGGATATCCATGTCATGGAAAAATTATAAACGGGCAAAGGAGTAAGCAAATGAAGATGCGGGTAGCGGATTATGTAGCGCAGTTTTGTGTGGAGAAAGGAATTACAGACGTATTTTCCGTAGTGGGCGGCGGCTCTATGTTTTTAAATGACGCGCTGGGGCATCGGGCAGGGATCCATTGTATCTATAACCATCACGAACAGGCCAGCGCAATGGCTGCGGAAGCGTATTATAAATATAAAGGGAAAATGCCCCTTGTCTGCGTAACCACTGGGCCGGGCGGCACAAATACCATTACCGGCCTGCTGGGGGCATGGCAGGACAGCATCCCGCTGTTTGTCATATCCGGGCAGGTGCGTTATGAGACTACCGTAAGGAGCACAGGGCTAAGCTTACGGCAGTTTGGCGGGCAGGAGCATCAGATCATCGGGACTGTGGGAAATGTGACGAAGTATGCAAAAATGGTCGTAGACCCGCTGGATATCAGGTATGAATTGGAAAAGGCTTATGATATTGCAATGAGTGGCAGGCGCGGGCCTGTATGGCTGGATATCCCCCTGAATGTGCAGGGCGCAGAAATAGATACGGATTTATTGCAGGGATATGGAAGGCCGGAAGACGGGCAGGATGTCGCGGGGTATGCGGATATCATCATGGGAGAATTAGCGAAGGCGCGGCGGCCCCTTATGGTAGCCGGCTCTGCAGTCAGGACAGTAGGGAAAGCGAAGGAATTTCTAGCGCTGGCAAAAAGATGGGATATCCCGGTTACTTATCCGTTAAACGTTCCTGATATGATAAGCGCAGGGGACAAAAGGGCTGTCGGATGTTTTGGCGGAGTTGGGAACCGCGCGGCTAATTTTGCCGTGCAGAATGCAGATCTTTTGATTGTGTTCGGATGCCGTATGGCTTTTGCGCATATCGGGTTCCATTATCAGGCATTTTCTCCAACTTCTAAAAAGATAACAATAGATATTGATGGTGCGGAACAGGAAAAACCGACGATGAAAAGGGACATTAAAGTTACCGCCGACGTAGGGAGGGTAATTGACGAATTGCTGGAACGCGATACATCACTATTGCCAGATTATACAAAATGGAAGACATACTGTTCTGGGTTAAAAGAAAAATACCCGGTTTTCCAAAAGCATCATAAAACCAGCACGGACAATAGGGTCAACCCTTATTACATTGCGAAAGAATTATTGGACAGGATGGATGAAGATGGGATTATCGTTTTAGGGAATAGCAGCGGATTGGATCCGATCCTTCAGATGGGGATAGGGAAGCAAGGGGACAGGATTATTTTAAACTGCAACTGCGGCTCCATGGGATATTGCCTGCCTGGGGGGATAGGGGCGGCTGCCGCGTCCGGGAAACGGGTGGTTGTTTATACCGGAGATGGATGCATCCAAATGAACATACAGGAGCTGCAGACCATTGTACATAATAAGCTTCCAGTCAAAATCATGATATTGAACAATGGCGGCTATGGGGGAGTGGCGGCCACGCAGGACAATTTTTTTGAGGGAAGGCACAGTGGCTGTACGGAGGGATCTGGAATCAGTATGCCCGATTTTGAGAAGATTGCTTATGCCTACGGCTTTCCTTTTTTTCGGATAAAAACACATGATGACGTAGCAGAAGTGTTGGACGGCTTATTATCCGATGACAAGCCTGCGATATGCGAAGTCCTGCAGGATATGTCACAGAGGATTGAGCCTTGCGTGTCAAGCAGGAAGCTGGAAGACGGGACAATTGTGTCGACTGGGATTGACGATATGTATCCATTTTTGGATATAGGGGAATATGAGAGCAATCAGTATGATAGCTGGGAAAAAAGGATTTACGGTGAAAATAGCCAGAATACAGGAGAGTAGGTAGAATGTTAAATAACAAAGCCATTTTAA
Organism: uncultured Eubacterium sp.; assembly: GCA_948470065.1. Classification (GTDB taxonomy): domain Bacteria; phylum Bacillota; class Clostridia; order Lachnospirales; family Lachnospiraceae; genus Petralouisia. The sequence goes on from CAOKNO010000012.1 coordinate 12,639, forward strand.
TTACAGGCGGGACAGGGTCGTTCGGGCATCATTTTGTGGATTATGTTTTAAAGCATTACCAGCCTGCAAAGATCATTATTTATTCAAGGGATGAGTACAAGCAGTTTGTCATGAATAATGAATACGGCCGGTATAAAGACATACTGCGGTTTTTCATTGGGGATGTCCGTGATGAAGACAGGATGCAGATGGCGATGCGGGGCGTGGATTATGTCATCCATGCGGCGGCGTTAAAACAGGTTCCGGCGTGTGAATACAACCCAAATGAAGCGGTTAAAACAAATGTAATGGGGGCGATGAATGTAATCAACGCTTCCTTAAAGGCAGGCGTGAAAAAGGTTATCGCGCTGTCCACAGACAAGGCGGTAAACCCCATTAACCTCTATGGGGGGACAAAACTTGTATCAGATAAACTGTTTGCCGCCGCCAATGCTTATTCCGGCGGGGAAGGCGCCGTCTTTGCCGTCGTACGTTATGGGAATGTGGCAGGAAGCCGGGGATCGGTTATCCCTTTTTTCCAGAAGATTATAGACGAGGGAGGAAGGGAGCTTCCGATTACGGATTACAGGATGACGCGTTTCTGGATCAGCCTGGAAGAGGGTGTGAGGCTGGTAATCAAAGCATTAAACGATGCGCGGGGAGGGGAAACATTTATTTCTAAAATACCTTCCTTTAAAATTGTTGATCTGGCGAAAGCAATGTTGCCGGAATGCAGTATGCCAGAAGTCGGGATCCGGGAAGGGGAGAAGCTCCATGAGGTTATGGTGACGCGGGAAGATTCCATGCATACCTATGAGTATGAGAAGCACTATATTGTATATCCACATTATGACTGGTGGAGCAAAAAAGACGTCCTGCCAGGCGGGAAGAAGGTAGAAGACGGGTTCGAATACAGTTCCGGGACAAATACGGAATGGCTAAGCATAGAGGATATCCGGGATCTGTTAAGGAAACGCTGATGGAACCGGTAGAAGCTTGCGGTTGACGGCGGCGTACCTGTAAGGGACAAAAAGTATATGGAAGCGAGGTGGCGGGGATGGAATTATGTCTTGGGACCGTGCAGTTTGGGATGGACTACGGGATAGCAGGACAGAAGAAGCCGTCGGTGCAGGAAGCTGTCGGCATGCTAGACTATGCAGTCCAAAATGGGATCCGGACGGTTGATACGGCAAGCGCTTATGGCGTGGCGGAAGATGTGGTAGGCAGGTTTTTGGGCAAGAAGACAGTTGCAAGGGATAAATTATCCCTTGTGTCAAAATTAAAGCCGAACCTGTTGGATGGGGTGGATGCATCCCGCTATTATGACGTGATGAAATCAAATCTGGTTTCCTCGTTACGGCGTCTGGGGACAGATTATCTGGACGGTTTCCTGCTCCACAGTTCAAGGTATATTTTTAACGACAGGATGATAGAGGCATTGGGCAGGCTCCAGAAGGAAGGCTATGCAAAACATGTGGGGGTATCTGTTTACGAGCCGGAAGAGGCAATGAAATGCATTGAGCGGGAGGATGTGGATTTCATGCAGCTTCCGTTCAGCATTTTCGACCAGAGGATGTTAAAGGGAAGGGTGTTCCAGGCGGCGGAAGGGACCGGCATGAAGATACATTCCAGAAGCGCGTTCCTTCAAGGGCTGATCCTGATGGAAGAGGGAGATGTGCCGCCGTATTTGGAAAAGGCAAAGCCGATACTCAGAAAAACAGACGGGCTGTGCAGGGAATTTGGTATACCAAGGATTGCCCTTGCCATGGGCTTTGTGAAAAGACAGGGCGCAATTAGCCGCCTGGTGTTTGGGGTGGATAACCTAGCGCAGCTAAAAGAAGATATAAAATGTTTTGAGGATGATATCCCAGCAGGGATTTTAGAAGAAATCGGCAGGCAGTTTACAGATATTGAGACGGATATCGTAATGCCCAGCTTATGGAAGAAATAGGGAGGGAATGTGCATGGCGGAGGAATGTGAAAAAGAGATGATCTTGCAGGGCGAAGGCGACGCATGGTTTCAGAGGAATAAAAAATATCCACAGCAGGGGTCTGCCAACCTATAAGCTTGACATATCGGGTCTGTTCTGCGCGAACCCGCAGTATACGTTGATTGAGAAAAGGTCATTTTCCTATGAGGGGGAGACATTTTGCGCCGATATCCAGGAAAGGCTTGCGCTGCATGTGTTCTATAAAGAGAAAATAGAGGAAGGATATATACCAGCATGAAATATTTAGCATTGATTCAGGCACGTTGTGGTTCAAGCAGGCTGCCAAATAAAGTGATGAAGGATCTTGCAGGAAAGACAGATATAGAATGGGTGGTTGAAAGGGTAAAAAGAAGCGTGCATGTAGATGAAGTTATGGTAATTACATCGATTGAAAAGGATAACTTACCGCTAATTGCATTATGTGCTGGTTTGGGTATAAGAGTGTCCGTAGGTTCGGAAAACGACGTCCTGGATCGCTATTATCAGACGGCAAAGCTTCTGCAGCCAGAATACATAATCCGCGTTACGGCTGACTGCCCCCTTTATGACTGGCGGTATTTGGATATGGCCATAGGACAGCTAGAAGCAGGAACGGATTATATGGGTCAGATGGAAGAGGGCTTCCCAGATGGGCTGGATATTGAGATTATAAAATTTTCAGCGTTAAAGGAATCCTGGGAGCGGGCAAAGTTAACGTCAGAGAGAGAGCATGTGACACAATATATCAGGAAACATCCAGATAAATTTAAGCTGCAAAATTTAGAGTGCCCAATCCAGGGGATTGCTGATCAAAGATGGACATTGGATGAGGAAGGAGATTATAGATTAATCGCCGAAATATACCGTTATTTTATCCGGCAGGGAAAGGAGGATTTTGTTACGGAAGATATCTTAGGCTTTTTGAAGCAGAATCCGGAAATCGAAGATATAAATAAAAAATATATAAGGAACGAAGGGCTAAAAAAGTCTATTGCTGAGGATAAAATAGCAGTTATTGTATAAGAAGGGAATAGGAATGTCAAAGGGACAGGAATTGTATAGGCAAGCAAAAAAAATAATCCCAGGCGGGACGCAATTATTGAGCAAAAGGCCGGAAATGTGGCTGCCGGAAATGTGGCCGTCTTATTACAGCAAAGCGAAAGGCTGCGGGGTGTGGGATTTAGACGGGAACCATTATTATGATTTCAGTATTATGGGAGTGGGTGCGAATGTATTGGGATATGCATATGATCCAGTAGATAATGCGGCCAAACATGCCATTGATAAGGGCAGCATGTGCACTTTAAATGCCCCGGAGGAGGTTAGCCTGGCGGAAAAGCTATTGGAGCTGCATGAGTGGGCTGATATGGTGCGTTATGCAAAGGCAGGAGGGGAAGCAATGGCGGCCGCGGCCCGCATTGCCAGGGCATGCACAGGTAAGGATATTATATTAGTGTGCGGCTACCATGGATGGCATGACTGGTATCTGGCTGCGAATCTGGAAAAGGGAGACCCACTTGCCGGCGTGCACCTGAAAGGGCTGGAGCCGTCAGGGGTTCCGAGGGGGCTTGCAGGGACAAACCTTATCTTCCGATACAATGACCTGGAAGGGTTCCGGTCATTAATAGAAAATAATAGGGGGAAGATAGCGGCAGTCATCATGGAACCGGTACGCAGCAGCCTCCCAGAAGATAATTTTTTAAAAGAGATAAGGGAGATTACGGAAAAAGAAAATATAGTCCTTGTCTTTGACGAGATCACGGCAGGCTTCCGACTGTGCCCAGGAGGGAGCCATTTGGAACTAGGTGTAAATCCGGATATGGCAGTGTTTGCGAAGGCAATGTCCAACGGGTATCCCCTTGCAGCCGTCATTGGGAAACGGGAGGCGATGGAAGCCGCGCAGGATACGTTTATGAGCAGCACATTCTGGACGGAGCGGGTTGGGCTGGCGGCCGCGTTAGCGGCTATTGGCTGCTATATGGAAAACAGGGTGGACAGGCATCAGGAAAGAATAGGGAAACTGATACAGAAGAGATGGGAAGAACTGTCAGCGGAAGCAGGTATTAAAATAAAAGTCGGCGGGATCTATCCTCTGAGCCATTTTGAATTTTGTTATGAAAACCCTCTGGTATATAAAACATATTTTACTCAGGAAATGTTAAAAAAAGGTTTTCTGGCAGCAACAAGCGTCTATGTTTCATGGGCTCATACAGATGCAATATTGGAACAATATTTTGAAGCATGCGGGGAAGTATTTGGGGAGATCGGCAGGCTGGTAAAAGAACATGGGACGGTAGGGCAGTTTCTGGAAGGGCCAGTCTGCCATTCTGGCTTTGAGAGGTTAAACTAAATGGAAAGGGGCGGCTACATATGTGGATAGGGGACAGGGAAATTGGAAAAGGCCATCCAGCATATTTGATTGCGGAAATGTCGGCGAATCATGCAGGGAGCATAGAGCGGGCAAAAGAGATTATCCGAAGCGCAAAGGAATCCGGGGCGGACTGCATAAAAATCCAGACATATACGCCAGATACGATTACGATTGATTGTGACAATGAATATTTCCGTATTTCCGAGGGGGCATGGGATGGGGAGAATTTATACCAGCTTTATGGAAAAGCATACACTCCATGGGAATGGCAGAAGGAATTAAAAGAAGAGGCGGAGAATGTAGGGATTGATTTCTTCTCCACGCCGTTTGATCATACATCGGTAGATTTTTTAGAGGGCGTCGGGGTAGGGTTTTACAAGATAGCGTCTTTTGAATTGGTGGATATTCCATTGATTGAATATGTGGCGTCTAAAGGAAAGCCGGTGATTATGTCCACAGGGATGGCGAGCCTGGCGGAGATAGAGGAAGCGATGCAGGCGGTTTACCGGATGGGGAACCGTAATGTGGCGTTACTCAGGTGTGCCAGCGCATACCCGGCGGCCACGGATGGCATGAACTTAAAGACGATGCAGAATATGGCGGAGGTTTTCGGCGTCCCGGTAGGGCTGTCAGATCATTCCTTGGGTTCCGTAGGGGCTGTCACGGCAGTGGCGCTGGGAGCCAATATCATTGAAAAACATTTCTGCCTGGACAGGATGGATGGAACCCCGGACGCGTCATTCTCTATGACGCCAAAAGAGTATAAGCAGATGGCGGCGGACGTCCGGCAGGCGGAAAGAGCCGTTGGGCGGGTGGATTATGGCGTGTCCGGACAGGAAAGGACAAGCCTCAGCCTCAGACGTTCCATTTTCTGTGTCAAGGATATCATGGAGGGCGAGGTTATCTCGGAGGAGAATGTACGCATCATCCGTCCGGGGCAGGGGCTGCACCCAAGGCATTATCCAGAAATCATAGGGCAGAGGGCGTTATGCGATATCAAGCGCGGCACGCCATTGGGCTTTGATATGATAGGGAGGGGGCGCTGAAAGATGGCGGAAGGATACCTGCGAGATGTGGAGGAGTCGGATCTGGATCTGCTTTTCTGTTGGGTGAATGAAGAAGAAGTGAGGAAGGGTTCCTTCCACACGGGGGACATCCCTTACGAAGAACATAAGGAATGGTTCATGGATATGCTTGGGAGGGAAGACGTAAGGCAGTTTATTTACATGCAGGGAGAAGAACCCATTGGGCAGGCAAGGATCCGCCTGAGAGGGGGAGAGGCTGAGATCAGCTACAGTATTGCATCCCAATATCGGTGCATGGGGCATGGCAGGCGGATGGTATCTGCTCTAAGGGAGAAGGTGCAGGAAGGATACCCGAACGTGAAAAGGCTTATTGCCCGGGTAAAGCCGGAAAATACGGCGTCCCAGAAAGTGTTCCAAGACTGCGGTTATTGTGAGGAGAGCAGGGAATTTGTACTGGATATGGGAAGGCGGCAGGGATAGTGGAGGGAAATGGCTAAAAAAATTTTGATTTTAGGTTCCAGCGGGTTTATCGGGCGCAACCTGAAGGAATATTTTTTGAGGGATACGGAATATGAAGTGGAAGCGCCCAGCCACACTGGGTTAGACCTTTTAAATGAAAGCGCCGTCAGGGAGTATCTGGAGCAGAATCCGGCGGACGTGGTATTCCACTGTGCTGTATTTGGGGCAAGGACGGTTTTTGACGAGCCGTATATATTAGAAAATAATTTAAGGATATTTTATCATCTGGAAAAATGCCATGAGTTGTATGGGAAAATGATTTATTTCGGCTCTGGGGCGGAATATGATAAACGTTTTGACATATGCAGTGTAAGAGAAGCGGATGTAGGTCAAAGCGTCCCGGATTCGCCGTATGGGCTTGCAAAGTATATCATAGGCCGGCAGATAGAGCAGTCGGAGAATATTTATAATTTTAGGATATGGGGGATGTTTGGAAAATATGAGGATTGGCGGACTACATTTATTTCAGGATGCTGCTGCAAGGCAATAAAAAATTATCCGTTGTCTATTAGGCAGGATACGGTTTTTGATTATATGTGGATCGACGATTTTTGTAAAATAGCGGAGTGGTCGGTAGGACATAAATTTAAGCACCATACGTATAATCTGGGCTCCGGAAGAAAAATAAAGCTGTCTGAGCTGGCGGAGATGGTGTTACGGGTTAGCAGGAAAAACCTGGATATCGTGATCTGCAGGGCAGGATTAGGCAAGGAGTATACAGCAGACAGCAGCCGTTTTCTTGAAGAATATGGGACGGAATATAATACGCCGATAGAAGAAGCTATTGGGAAATTATATAGCTGGTATGAGGAAAACAAGGCGGAAATTGACATGCTTCAATTAATTTACTAAAAAGTATCTTTGTATTTTAGGGAGCTGTCGCAAAATAGACGCTATATACATAATATGGGATTTAACACAGATACCTATACCTTGTATATAAACAGTATTTTGCGACAGCCCCTTAAATTATCTAATAATCAGTGGTTTGCGTGGAGGTGGCGAGGGAAGGATGAAAGTTGTGATATTGGCGGGCGGGCTGCCGAGTACCTTGAAACAGGATGAAAAGATCCCAAAGCCGATGGCGGAAATTGGAGGACGCCCGATCTTGTGGCACATTATGAAGCAATATGCTTATTATGGATATACGGAATTTATCATTTGTACAGGATATAAGGGAGAGATGATAAAAGATTATTTTATGAATTTCTATATCTATCAGTCCGACATAACGGTAGATTTACAGACAAACCAAGTGGAGGTTCATAGAAAAAAGACAGAAAGCTGGGATGTGATAGTAGCGGATACTGGAAGGGATGCATCTGCTTCAGAACGTATCTTAAGCGTTAGGGAATATTTAAAGAGAGATACTTTCTTGGTAACTTATGGAGACTGTGTATCGGATATGGATATTTCAGATATGGTGGCACAGCATAAAAAAGAGGGAAAGCTGGCGACGTTTGCAGTGGCGAATCCTACAGGCCGGAATAAAATTATCCCGGTAGGCCATAATGGCGTCATTAAAAGATCCGGGATGGGAGATAACAGCCCAAATGCATGGGTAAATGCCTGCAGCATGGTATTTGAACAGGGCGTTTTCCAGTATTTAAAGGGAGACGAGGCATTATTGGAAGAAGAAATGTTAAACCGGCTTTCTGCAGAGGGCGGGACGTCTCTGTATTGCCATAACGGCTTTTGGACCCCCATGGAAACGGTAAGGGATAAAACCCTGTTAGAAAGTATGTGGAAGCAAGGAAAAGCCCCTTGGAAAGTATGGGAGGATTGAGTTCAGACGCCCTTCCATAAATGGCGTAACGCCATGCATGAAATTGACCATTGCAATGTAAAGAGTATTTTCTATCGTTCATATAAGAAATTTTCAAGAATAGTATCCCGCTAATACAGCTAGTCCGGAACTTTTTTGGGCGGCTTTTTGGCGGTTATCTCTAATTTGAGATTTTTGCAAAGGAAGCACGTTTGCGAATGATGGGATAAAAAAATATGGAAAAACTGTACTTTTTATGGTATGTTATACTTACGAAAACACTTTTAGAAAGTATGGAGATGAAAATGGATAAAAAGAAAATCACAAATATGGAAGTAAAAAAGAAAAACCGGAATGATGTGTTCCGCTATATTTGCAGAACTGGGATGGTATCAAACCCGGATATTTCTTATGCGTTGAAGTTAAGCTTGCCCACCGCAACGCAGATTACAAAGGAATTGATAGAACGTGGGCTTGTGGAAGAAAAGGGGGAAATGGAATCTACAGGCGGAAGAAGGGCGAAGGCGCTGGCGGTGTCTGAGGATGCCGGCAAGGCGGTAGGGCTGGATATTACCAAAAACCATATCAGTATGGTCCTTACAGAACTGACGGGAAAGATTTTAAAATACGAACGGATTTTCCTGCCATATGCTGCCGGGGATGGGTATTATCTGGAGGTCTGCCAGAAGCTGGAATGCTTTCTGGAAGATAGCGGGTGCAATAAGGAACATATCTTGGGGATGGGGATATCGTTTCCAGGGATTATTGACTTGGAACAGGAACTGGTGGCAGAATCCCATATCCTTGGGGTAAGCGCCCTGCCATTTTCTGCTGTAAGCCGTTTTTTCCCTTATCCCTGCTATTTTTTAAATGATGCAAATGCAGGGGCTTATGCGGAAGGGATTCAGTCTGAGCGTATGGATCGTTTTTTTTATTTGTCCTTAAGCAATACGGTGGGTGGAGCGGCCTACAGCAATGGAATGCTGGAACAGGGAAGGAACTACCGCTGCGGGGAAGCGGGGCATATGACGGTTGTTCCGGATGGGAAAGCTTGTTATTGCGGTAAATATGGATGCCTGGATGCCTATTGTTCTGCAAAGCGCTTGACAGATGGGAGGGTGGAAGATTTTTTTGAACGGCTGAGGCAAGGAGAGCAGGAAGCAGTACGCCTTTGGGAACAATATACGGCTTATCTGGCCATAGCGGTGAATAATATCCATATGATTCTGGATTGTGATGTTGTCCTGGGGGGATATGTGGGAAGCTGTATGGACGGATTTATTCGGGATATCCAAGATAAAGTATCAGAAAGGAATACATTTTCAAAAGACAGTTCCTTTATCAGAGCCTGCCGGCATAAGACGGGAGCGGCTGCGCTAGGGGCGTCGCTGAAAGTCATAGAATTGTTTATGGAGCAAGTATAAAAATTAGATCGTTGTTAGAGTTGGAGAGATTTCAGAGATGGAATCTCTTTTTTTCATTCTATAGGAAAGTGCGTCCTATAGAATAAAAACCCTTCGGGAGGATGCGCAGCTCGCGGAAGGGAAAATACATCCTATGAAAAAACGCTCCGCGAGGATTCTTTTTATGGATTATCTACAAAAATGGTATTTGTATTTTGGATGAAGCGCCGAAAGTTGGCAGGTTTCTGTTTTTGTATTGACAAACTGGCTTTGCGCGCATAAAATAAGATACATAATAAAACTACTTAATAAAGTATAAAATAAAGTATAAAAGAAAGAGGAGGTATTTATCATGGAAGGAACAATGAAAACGGCTGTTATGCTTGGAATCGGTAAAATGGGGTTTGAGGAACGGGAGATTCCAAAGCCAGGGGACAATGAAGTCCTTGTAAAATTAGAATATGTGGGCATCTGTGGCAGCGACTTACATTATTATGAAACCGGGGCAATCGGGGATTATGTAGTAGAGCCGCCTTTTGTGCTGGGGCATGAGCCAGGCGGTACGGTAGCGGAAGTAGGGAAGGATGTAAAGCATCTGAAGGTAGGCGACCGGGTGGCGTTAGAGCCGGGGAAGACCTGCGGCCATTGTGAGTTCTGCAAGAGCGGGAATTACAACCTTTGCCCGGACGTCGTGTTTTTCGCAACGCCTCCGGTGGATGGTGTGTTCCAGGAATATGTGGCGCATGAAGCGGATCTCTGCTTTAAGCTGCCGGATAACGTAAGCACGTTAGAGGGGGCTTTGATTGAGCCTTTGGCAGTAGGCTTCCATGCAGCAATGCAGGGTGGGGCAAGGGCAGGCCAGACTGCGGTGGTTATGGGGGCAGGATGCATTGGGCTTGTGACGATGATGGCATTAAAAGCAATGGGGGTATCTAAGGTATTTGTGGCGGATATTATGGAAAAACGGCTCCAGAAGGCGTTGGAATTGGGAGCGGATGGCGTAATCAATGGAAGCCGGGTAGATGCGGTGGAGGAAGTAAAGAGGCTGACGGAAGGGAAAGGATGCGACCTTGCAGTAGAAACGGCAGGCACGCAGATAACTACGGTCCAGACCATCCATATGACGAAAAAGGGCGCGACGGTCGTCCTGGTTGGATACAGCAAGAGTGGCGAAATGACGCTTCCCATGAGCCTTGCGCTGGATAAGGAGCTGACCTTTAAGACGGTATTCCGTTACCGCCATATCTATCCAATGGCAATTGAGGCGGTTGCAGCAGGCAAGGTAGACTTGAAAGGGATCGTGACGGATGTATTTGGGCTTGATGAGGTACAAAAAGCTATGGATTACAGTGTAAATAATAAAGCGGATATTGTAAAAGCTGTGATCCGTATGGAAGAGTAGGCAGGGAAGGGATCATGCCGCGCCTTTGAAAACGGCAAAAGGGATGGAACCATAAATATATCGTAGCAGGAGGATGGCAATGGAGAAGAAAAATACAGATGTAAAGGTGCCGTTGATCAGTAAGATTGCATATGGCATGGGGGATGTGGGGTGTAATTTCAGTTGGATGTTTGTCGGGAATTTCCTGATGATTTTTTATACGGATGTGTTTGGGATCGGGATGGGGGCGGTTGCAGGGCTGATGCTGTTTTCCCGGTTCTGGGACGCCATCAATGATCCGGTGATTGGAGGCCTGAGCGATAAGACGCATACAAGATGGGGGAGATACCGTCCCTGGCTTCTCGTTGCCGCGCCTCTTACGGCTCTTGTGCTGATGCTTACCTTCTGGGCGCATCCAGATTGGCCGTCTACGGTAAAGATTGTCTACATGGCGGTTACCTACTGTATCTTGGTGTTGGGCTATACGTGTGTGAATATCCCTTATGGGACGTTGTGCGGCGCGATGACGCAGAATATAGAAGAACGGGCGAAAATCAATACCTTCCGTTCGGTCAGCGCAATGGTTGCTATCGGTATCATCAATATTATAACGGTTCCTTTGATTGCGGCGCTTGGCAAAGGGAATGACAGGCAAGGGTATCTTTTGGTTGCCGTGGTGTATGGATGTATTTTTGCAGCCTGCCATATTTTCTGCTTTGCCAAAACAAAAGAGGTCGTGGAAGCGCCTGAGAAGGAAAAAATATCCCTGAAGGTGCAATTGGCGTCTGTGGCGAAAAACAAGCCGTATATGATTGCGGTTGCTGGGCAGTTCTTATTTGGGGTAACGCTTTATGGGAGGAATGCGGATGCGCTTTATTATTTTACGTATGTGGAAGGCAACCAGGCCTTGTTCAGTACATATTCCCTTTGTATTATCCTTCCCTCGATCATTGGCGCAGCCTGTTTCCCGGTTGTATTCCGCCTGACGAACAATAAGGGGCGTTCGGCGTCGATATTTGCATTGCTTACTGGAATCAGTATGTTTTGTATGTACTTTTTTACCGCTGGGAAGTCTCCGGTTCCGTTTTACCTGTTTTCGTGCCTGGCGCAATTCTTCTTTTCTGGGTTTAATACGGCGATTTATGCGATTGTGCCAGATTGCGTGGAGTACGGGGAATGGAAAACGGGGATCCGCAACGATGGGTTCCAGTATGCGTTTATTTCATTGGGGAATAAGATTGGGATGGCAATCGGGACCTCTGTCTTAGCAGGCGTGTTAGGCGGTCTTGGATATATGGCGAACCAGCAGCAGAATCCGGCTGTGCTGGCGGTGATGAAGCATTCGTTTACTACGGTTCCAGGCGTACTGTGGATTGTCACAGCGGCAGTCTTATATTTTTACCGCTTGAACAGGAAAGCGTATCATAAGATCGTGCAGGAAATCCAGGAGAGGAAGGAGAGTGGGAAACATGTATGACGTCGTAGCATTAGGGGAGCTGCTGGTTGATTTTATCCAAAATGGCAGCAACCAAAATGGAAATCCGGTGTTTGAGGCCAATCCGGGCGGGGCGCCCTGTAATGTGCTTGCAATGCTGGCGCGGCTTGGGTATCAGACGGCTTTTATTGGGAAAGTGGGGGAAGATTCTTTTGGAAAAATGTTAGGGGAAACCATCCAGGAAACGGGGATTTCTACAGAAGGCCTGGTGTATGGCGCCAACGTAAATACGACGCTGGCTTTCGTCCATTCGCTCACAGGCGGCGACAGGGACTTTTCCTTTTATAGAAGTCCAGGCGCGGACATTATGCTGGAAAAACAGGAGGTTAGCAGAAAATTAATAGAGGAATGCAGGATCTTTCATTTTGGCTCGCTTTCCCTTACCGATGATCCGGCAAGGACGGCAACAAAGCAGGCGGTTGCTTTTGCAAAGGAATCAGGGAAGCTGGTTTCCTTTGATCCGAATTACAGGGAGCCGTTATGGGAACGGGAGGAACAGGCAAAAGAGGCGATCTGGTATGGCATTGGCGCTTGTGATATTTTAAAGATTGCAGATAATGAAATCAAATGGCTGACTGGGTTGGATGATTACGACGAAGGCGTACGGATGATACAAAAAAGGTCGGGGGCAAAGCTTATCAACGTGACGTTAGGCTGCCAGGGGAGTTTGTCGTATTATCTGGACAAAAAAGTATGCGGGAAACCATTTTTAAGCAACAAGACGATAGATACGACAGGCGCTGGCGATACGTTTTGCGCCGGGGTGCTGGGATTTGTCCTGGAGCATGGCCTGGATAACCTGAAAGAGGATGATTTGGAGGGGATGTTGTTATTTGCCAATGCGGCGGCTTCTATTGTAACAACGCGTAAGGGGGCGTTGCGATCCATGCCAGGCAGAGAAGAGGTTGAGGGATTAATCCGGGGGAGAAGGCAGGAGCAAACGGGGCATAAAGTGATAAAAACAGTTCCTGTGGCGCTTCATTCCGTAGATAAGGTAAAAGGCTTTGTCAGAGATATGAGCCGGATAGAAGGAGACGTGCTTCTTCTGGCAGGAAAGTATGTGATTGATGCAAAATCCATTATGGGTATTTTCAGCCTGGATCTGTCCCATCCATTGCAGCTTCAAATCGAAGGCTGGAAAGAGGAATATGCGCAGATTATTGAAAAGTATATAGAGGAATAAACCTTGGGCAGCAGGAAGAGATAAAAAACAGCCTGGCTCTACTTTTATGTCAAAGGACAGAAAAGAGGGTATCGCCCAATCATCTGATTTGATGATTGGGCGATACCCTCAGAAATCATAGATTCCGTTATTTTACTTTCACATGTACTGTCTTGCTGAATCCGGTATATACTTTCTTCTTGCCGACTTTCTTGTAGGCTCTTACTTTATAGTAGTGGTTGCCCTTTTTCTTCTCTGTAAATGTTTTCTTTGCAGATTTCAGGGAAGCGGCTTTCTTGAATTTCCCGTTTTTCTTCGTTGCGTGGAAGATTTCATATCCAGTTGCGTTCTTTGCTTTCTTGAAGGTGACGGTTACTTTCTTGTTCTTTAATTTTGCTTTCACGCTGGTAGGCGCTTTTACTATGTAAAGGCTCTTTACGCTGCTGTATGCGCCCTTCGCTGTGCCATTGTAAGCAATTACTTTGTAGTATGCGGTCTTACCTGGCGTTACCTTACTGTCTGTAAAAGATAATTTCTTTGTGGAACCCAGCTTCTTATAGTTCTTGGTCTTGCTGTAAGAACGGTATACTTCGTATTTGGTTGCATTCTTTGCAGATTTCCAAGTAACTTTTACCTTCTTGGCGCCGCTCCATGTTGCTTTTACGGAAGACGGTTTGCTTGGCTGTACCGGCGCTTTTACCAATGCACGGATCGCTGCGTTCAGGTTGTTTGTAGCCTTGTTGATGGTATTTTGATCAGCAGAGGCATTGGCCTGTACTTTTTTAGCTTCTGTAAGCGCTGCCTGCATTTTGCTCCAGCTTGCTGAAGTATAATCTTTCTGTAGCTTCTTGCCGGCTTCGGAAATAGCAGCGGCCAGCTTTGTCTTATCTGTCTTGCTTGGCGCAGGCTTCTTGACAAGAGCCTGGATGGCGGCTTCCAATGCATTTGCTGCTTGGTCAATGGTAGCCTGGTCTGCCAAGGCGTTTGCCTGTACTTGTTTTGCTGCATCCAGCTTTTCTCTCATGTTTTTCCAGCTATCCGCCGTATATTTGGTTTCATCCATGGATTCCGCAATTGTGATTTCCGTTGCCAGTTTCCGTTTGTTGGAAGGAACGCCTTCTTCTGGGGAAACAGAAACCTTCAAATAAGTATGGTATGCTTCTGTTGCAAATTCTGGCGCGAACATTGGCATAAAGTTATAGCCGTTTGTGGTGAGGACTGGGAAGCCGTTTGCTTCGTTTGTAGAGATTGTAACGTAATCCTCTAAATTCTTCGGCAATACTAAGGACTGCCAGTCCTTGCTGCTGTTCTGTGCAGCCATTACGAATGGACCGTACATCATGCTTGCCACTTCAGAGCCGTCCAGCGTATCTGGCGTCTTATCTAAGTGGAGAGACCAAGGCATAATAACTTCGATCACATCGTTTGCTTTGATCCCATTTAAGGTTACATAGGAGCTGACTGCAGCGTCGGATATTTTTACTTCGCCATTGACCTTTACGATAAAGCCCTTGGACGCCCAATAAGGTACGCGCAGCTTCATATTAAAGGACTGTGCGGTCTTGTTGTCGAGTTTCTGGACCGTAAGTTTGGTTGTTTCGGACGGGAATACCGTTTCCTGTACGACTTTTACACCCTTTTCGTCCCATGTAACCGTGGACGGCAGATAAAGCCCTACGTATAAGTCGCTGGCTGTCTTGGCATATGCTGCTTCCTGGTATTTTACATGGTTCTCCATCCCGGTGCCGTGGCAGCAGGTGAAGGAGTTGAAGTCGTCGCTAAGTTCGCTTGCCTTGTATGCCCCTGGGCAAATCGGAAGCATATAGGTTGTGGAATTGTGGGCGCTATCTGTTACGATTGGCGACTGTGAAGCCAAGATCTGGTTGTACAGCGTCCTTTCATAGTAATCCATATATTCCGCATTGTCTGGGTTATAATTGTTCAGCATCATGCTCAGCTTCATCATATTGTATGCCGCGCAGGTCTCACAGTTCCTGTCGCCGATATAGTTCGCCTGCTGGTATGGGCTTGTGAATTTCTCTCCAAGGCCCACGCCGCCTGTGGAGTATGCATACCTGGATACGGTCATCTGCCAGAAATTCTCTGCAACGTCGTAGTAGTACATTTCCGGGCTTCCAGCAGCAACCGTTGCTTCGTACATTTTGATTGCGCCGATGATCTGCGGGATATGCTGGTTCGCATGGCGTCCCTGGATATCGTCTATATTTGCAGAAAGCTTTTGGAAGAAGTTTGTGTTGTCAAATAACTTCGCGCCCTTTAAGAATACGTCGGCGTCGCTGTCCCCGTCTGCTTTTGCGTAGATATAAAGCTGCGCCATGGACTCGTTGAACCCACCGAACTCACCTGCGATATACATATCCCACATTTTGGTAAGCTGTTCCTGCGGAAGTACCCTCAAACGGTTGTATGCCCATTTCCCAAGGGCTTTTGCTGTGTCTAACGCCTCTTTATTCCCTGCGCAGCGGTATGCGTCGATCAGACCTGCGAGCAGCTTGTGGAGCGTATAGTAAGGAGCCCAAATCCCACTGTCTGGGCTTCCGTATGGTACATATTGTTCGAGCAATGCGAACTGATCCGGGGAATATGCGCTGATAAAGCCTTCGCCCCACTCGTTCGGGTCTTTACTCCAATTTGCAGTCAGCACGCCTTTCGTCTCAAAGGCTGCCGGATCGCCTTTGGACTTTAACTGTAGCCTGCGCATTTCGCTTACCATGCCGTCTAGCTTGGCATTCAGTTCTGGATCCTTTGTCGATGCATAGGCAAGGGACAAAGCGGAGAGGTAATGGCCAGTGGAGTGCCCGCGGAGCAGCCCGGTCGGCGCGTCCCATCCGCCTAATGGCTTCACGTTTGCGATCTTATCGTTTTCCCCAAATGTCTTGTAGAAGTTATAGAGCATCTGATCGTTGTTCAGTAATTTCAGGTATGTAATATCACGTTCCCTGTTCTGTGTCAGGATTGATCCATCTTCACCAATCTTATCCAAAGAGATATCGTTTAGGTTAAAGCTGCTGGATACTGCCTGTTTTACAGGCTCTGTACCTTCCGTTACGGTTACGTTTGCAGTAACGGGTTCTGTAAGGCCTTCCACACGGCCTTCTACGGTAAAGTTCCCTGGTGCGGCATATTGGTTTTCGTCGATTTTTGCCGGCCAAGTGATTTTGAGTGTCCCTGTGCTTCCATCCGAATAAGATACGCGCAGGAAGTTGGGAAGGGACGGGCTGTGGCCAGCCAATGTGTTGACGTCGAGGGTATCTGCCTTATCAATAATCGTCGCAGAACCATGCGACGCCCATACGGTCACGTCAATATAAACGGAGTCGCTTGTAGTCCCATGTGTAAGCGTTCCCTTTAGCTTGCCAGTTGCGTCTGCAGATCCGATTGCCGGGCGGGCTACCTGTGCGGTATAATTGCCGTCTTCCCCGGGCTGTCCTGGTACGGTGATAACGCCCGGCGCGCCTTCCCATGTCCAGGTAACGGAAGAACCCCATTCCCCAACGGAAGGCAGGGAAATTGTCGGTGTAAAGACATTGGAAAGGGAACCGACTGCCTGGACAACAGCTTCCTTGTCGCGTTCTACCATTTCCTGTGCGGAGAGTAGTTTAGCAACGGTAACAGGGATTGCCCTTGTGCTAGGGGTTCCATTTCCATAAGAAACGGTTGCCGTAAGCGTACCAGTTGAATCGCCTGCTTCGTTGGCGGGCCTTGTTACCTTTGCTGTGTAATATCCATCGTCTCCTAACGCTCCGACTTCAATGGCTGCATTCTCGCTTGTCCAAGTAATGGAAGAACCATTGACTCCTCTAGAAGGAAGTTTGAAGTCTTTTGTAATAGCGGAAACGTCGCCTAAATTAATGGCGTTTTTATCTTCTGTAATAATGTCGTCATCCGATGGGTTGAAGGATGCAGCGATTTCATCAGCGCTCAACGCCCGGTTGTAAATCTTAAATTCTGCGAAAGCGCCTGTTGTGGTGCCATCTGTTACAGAGTAGGTATTTCCGATATAGTTCATGGTAGTATGGCCAAGATCTTTTACATTGATGTTGGTTTCTACTTCCCCAAGCTGTTTGCCGTTCTCATAATAACGTAATTTTGTGCCATCCATAACCACTGTGGTCAGGATCCAGCGGCCGGTGTCTATGATGGAGTGCTTCACAAACGATTGGTTGGAGTTCCAGCCGTCTTTGCTGATGGTAGTCATTGAGCCGTGACCAGAGCCTGGCCAACTGTCTGCCCACAGGAAGAAATATTTATTTTCATCTGACTGGAAGTTCCAAAGGCTGCGGAATGCGTGATCGCTTCCTGGACGAAGCTTCACCCACAGGCTGATGGTCGCGGAATCGCAGTCGTCGAGAATCCCGTCTGGAAGCTGTAAGTATGGGCCATACCGCTCATCCTTTGTGTTGAGGTTCATAGCTTTTACCTTCTGCCCAAAAATGACCTCATCCGTAAAAGAATAAGTGCCAGCAAGGGAGCCTTCTGCTTTTGTCAGTTCCCCACTGTGCTCTGGATTGCCAGTTTTATCGCTGACAACGGTAGATTCGCTGTTATCGCCCTGGTCAAAATCATAGTACAGGATAAGGCCTTCTTCGGATTGTGCCATAGGTTCCGCCTGCACGGCCAGTCCCTGGAACGATATCCCGGTAAAGGCAAGCGCAAAGGACAACGTAAGCGCTAACAGCCGGTTGAAAAGTTGCTTTTCTTTTCTCATAAAAAATCCTCCTTTTTATTTGCCTAGGCATTGGGCTTTGGGACGCTCCATATGCCTATTACTACGTGTACTACTCAGTATATAATTATGTGGAAGGCCTTTCCAGGATGATATTTTATAGTCCCTGCAATATTTTAAACAAGAAGTGTTATTTGTGCGTTTTGTCCATATATTTTTCTGGAAGAATATAGTATACTTTACTTGCAGGCAAGACGGTTATGGATTGTTGTTTATCAGCCGTCCAGTTGGACGGTACGTGGCGTCCGATGTACGGGATTTTGCGGGCGATAGCCGGGATTCCCTACATGGGATGGAGCGCACGAAATTTTACAAAGGAGGTGCATATGGGATTATTTCAATGCCTGAAT
Source organism: uncultured Eubacterium sp. (assembly GCA_948470065.1). Lineage (GTDB taxonomy): Bacteria > Bacillota > Clostridia > Lachnospirales > Lachnospiraceae > Petralouisia. The sequence continues at coordinate 30,806 of CAOKNO010000012.1, forward strand.
AAAAATGTGACAAGAAGTTCCAGATTAAGTTACTGGCCGGTTCGGCCTATTGCCCTGTTATTTTTCGGTTCCGCAGAGTATAGCTGCCCTGCGGTTGGCAGACATTTGGAAGGGAAGGTGCATTGTTGTCAGCGTTCTGCATCCTGAAGTCAGTGCAGATAAGTTACTGGTATTTATCGACCTTGAAACAGTTCCATGATGTAGGATCTGCTGTTTGCGCCTGAATGTGTGCATTGTGTTGTCTGCGTATATACAAATTCAGAATAAAACCCATCCTCTTTGCAGTAAAAGACGGCGGGGCGGATGGTTGGGGAGATAGGAGGAATCGTTTACTGGAAAACGGAGGGGAAATGATATAGCGGGTTGGCTAATTTTTTAGAAGATTTTTTTACGGTTATTCCCGTAGGCAACGTGCCAGGTAAATCGGTATTACATAGTTCTGGTGGCTGCGGGGTTTTTGGCATTCAAAATCTGAAGTAATGGAAAAAGGAGGGCATCATGGAGAAAAAGTTCGGATTGTCAGAAACGGAATATGAAATGATGGAGTATTTCTGGGATAACCCTGGTAAGAAAAGCTTTAAAGAGATTTTTGCTTATTTTAACGACGAAAAAGGGAAGGATTGGAAGAAGCAGACCTTAAGCACGTTTCTGAGCATCCTTCAGAAGCGTGGATGCCTGAAGGCAGATATGTCTGGGAAGAAATATTTGTATTCCCCTACCCGTTCCAGAGAGAAGCACGTAACCGCCTGGGTGCGCCAATTGTGTAAGGAGGCGTTTGGAAATTCTTTGGTGAACTTCCTTCATGCCTATTCTGGCGGGCGGAAGCTGAACGCGAAAGACGCAGAGGATCTGCGGCTGTTTTTGGAAAAGAATGAGAAGTAATTGGATATAAGGAATAGCATTAGATCGGGGCTGCCGCACGCCTGCTTTCGCAGGGATTGGTGCGGCAGCCCTGAAATTTATGGTTGTTTTCCTAGGCGTTTTTTTATATACTGAATGAAACGGCGGCAGGCGCGCCTGGGAAGTGATTCAGGCGAGGGGACAGGAAGGGAAGAGGTGGCATATGCCAAGAAGCCAGGAAGAAATTTCAAAAAATATGAAAAAGATCCGTGGGAAGGACACATCCATTGAAGTCCGGCTGCGCAAGGCGCTTTGGCAGAAGGGGCTGCGCTACCGTAAGAATTACAAAGCATTGCCAGGTTCGCCGGATATTGCGTTGACCAAATACAAGATAGCGGTATTTTGCGACAGTGAGTTTTTCCATGGGAAGGATTGGGAGGCGCTGAAGCTCCGTCTGGAAAAGGGGAAAAACCCGGAGTACTGGCTGAAGAAAATCGAGCGCAACCGGAACCGTGACTGGGAAACAGACCGCAAACTCTTGCTCCTTGGCTGGACGGTCATCCATTTCTGGGGGAAGGATATTTTAAAGCAAACAGAAGAATGTGTAAAAGTAATTGAGGAAGCCATTTGGGATAGCAAGATGATGGAGGCTTTAGATGAAGAAGATTTTAGTCGTTGACGATGAAGCTGCAATTAATGATCTGATTTGCCTGAACTTGGAGATCGCGGGGTATCAGCCTGTGCCGTTTTTTGACGGGCTGGAATTAAGCCGCCATCTGGCCAAAGAGGATGGCTATGATCTGGCGCTGCTGGATATTATGCTTCCAGGTAAGGATGGGTTTGAATTGTTGGAGGAGTTAAAGCAGCGTCAGATCCCTGTGATATATCTGACGGCAAGGGGAGATCTGCCTAGCAAGGTGAAGGGGCTGCGCAACGGTGCGGAGGATTATATTGTCAAGCCGTTTGAAATGCTGGAGCTTCTGGTCCGTGCAGACAATGTCCTGAAGCGTTTTGGGAAAGAGGAAACAGGGGAGATACGGATTAAAGACGTCGTGATTGATGAAAAGAAGCGCACAGTACACAAAAATGGCGTAGAAATCCCCATGCAGCCGATGGAATTTGACTGCCTGCTGGTGTTCTGGAAGTACAAAAACCGCGTGATAAGCCGGGATCAGATCCTGAATATCCTCTGGGGCGTGGATTTTGAAGGAGAAAGCAGGACGGTGGATGTGCACGTCGGGAATATACGGAAAAAGCTAGGTTTTTCGGACGTGATTATTACGGTCCCGCGGGTAGGATACCGGATGGAAATACCATAAGATTACTCTGGCGGTTCACTATCGCAGCAGATGGAGGTTTGGGTAAGTAAGATGATGCGATAGTTAATTGCCAGAGGAATAGCCTGTCGTTATCGTTTTTGGAGGGATTTTAGATGGATATGATTAAGAAGATTGCATGTACTGCGTCTGTCCTGCTGTTTGTGGTGGCACAGGCGTTTTCTTTTTATTTGATTTATGTCAGCCACCAGGAAAAGACGTCATTGGTTATGGAAAAGGAAGCGCAGATATTTTTCAGAAGATACCGGGAGTTTTCTGATAAATTAAATAAGGTGTATTCCAAAGAAACTTTGGGCGATCAGGCTGTTACGTATTTTTTCCGTGAATGCATGATGGAGGGTTCCGCCCTTTACAAAGACGGTGAAGAGTTGTGCAACACCAGTGCGTATTCCTTTGACGTCAGGCGTCTTACTGTCGATGAACTGGAGCGGGGGCCGTCCCCATGTTTTTTGAAACAGGAGGCTGTGGATGGGAAGCAGGCGCTGATATTCTGGGAGCCATACAGCTTAAAGAATCCTGATGGGACGTTCCAGGATTACCTGTTGTTGTATATGTTGGATATTACATATCTCTACGAAGCAAGTAAGGAACTGGCAATCAAAGAAATCCTGATATCGCTTTTGCTGTCGTTTGCTATGGCCTTGCTTCTTGTTGCCTTAATCCAAAGAATCACCAGGCCGCTTCAGGCAACAAATGAAACGCAGCGGCAGCTAATCGGCAGCATGTCCCATGAGTTAAAGACGCCGCTAACGGCTATCAAAGGGTATTCTGAAACGCTCTTAAGCGTCCGTCTGTCCGAAGAGCAGGCACAGAAAGCGTTGGGCTATATCAACCGGGAGAGCGGCCGCCTGTCACGCCTGACAGAGAAAATGATGGAGCTTACCCGCTTGTATGAACCAGAGTGCAGGATTACGCTTAAGAGGGTGCCTTTTGAAACACTATTTGAGGATGTGGAAGAAAGCGTGCGGCATAAGCTAGAGGAAACAGGGATCCGGCTACAGCGGGAAGGAAGCTACCAGGAGAGAAGCCGGGAGATGGATGTGGATTTGATGGCAAGCTTTTGTATCAACCTTATCAATAATAGCATTCTGGCATCCGAGCCGGGAAGCGTTATTTATCTAGGCGCAGATAAGGAGTCGCTTTGGGTGCGTGATATGGGCGCGGGGATCCCGCCGAAGGAAGTAGAGAAGGTACGCAAGGCCTTTTACCGCGTAGACAAATCGCGTTCCACAAAAAGTGGGAATATGGGGCTTGGATTGGCGCTTTGCGATCAAATTGCAGCCGTGCATCATGACAGGATGCAGATCGAAAGCAAGCTTGGGGAAGGGACGAAGGTTTCTTGTATCTTCCTATAGGCGTTCCGCCGTTATGGGAAACCTTATCCCCATGTTTGGCGCAGCGATCAGTCTTTACCATTCCTTTACAACTGGATGAATATTCAAAAAGAAGATCCTGTTATGATATTCCTAAAAGAAAAAAGAAAGGAATAAAACTTATGCGACGTTTCCAGATGACACGAAACAAAGTTTCCATTTTGGCGGCGGCGGCTTTGCTGTCCCTTGCTGTTGGCTGCCAGGAAACACCAGAAGAATCTATCGTGAGGGAAAAAGGTGCGGCAGGCATAAAAAAATACGAAAGTATGGATGGGCAGGACGCGCCCGATGGCTCTGCACAAGAAGACGAAAAGGACAGCGAAGGACGCGTGGGTAACCCTTTGGCAGATCTGCTGCAGGCTCCAGAGCATTACAAGAACCAGACGACGTACCAAGACGGAGCGCTTGTCATTGACACAGATGCCGACGTGATCCTGCCGGACGCCAGCGCCTTGAATACATACAGCGTTTCTGCGAAAGAAGTCAACCAGGATTTGATTGATACCATAACAAAAGCATTTTTTGAAGGAGATAAGATTTATCATGCCTATCCCTACCAGGAGTGGACAAAATCAAAGTACCAGGAGGATATTACCAGGCTTAAGAAATATAAGGCGGAAGGGAATCTGGATCCTTATGACTATGGGACGGATGAAGAAGGCAATTTGATGTTTGATATCGATCAGGTGATTGCCAAGGATGAGGAGGATATGAAGGATGCGCCAGAGGAGATCACAAAGGTAGAGGTAACGCCTTCGTTTGGCCTGGAATGGCAAAGCGGGAAAGGGGATGAAACAACAAAAGAAGTGGATGTAGATAGCTTTTTAGGGGTAGTCGAAACCGCGCAGGGAAATTATAGCTACCGTATCTCATATGGTTTAAAGCCGGACATTGTCGTAAAGATTGGGAAGCTGCGGGAAGGGGAAGATGAACGGGAATTTTCCGATTGGAGTGAAGCAGAGTACCTGCTGGATAATAAAAGCGTAACTGAGGATATGATAAAGAAGCGCTTGGGGATCTCTTATGAAGAGGCGGAGAAGGCCGCAAAGGAAAAGATTGACCGGCTTGGCTGGGGACTGGAGCTGTATGGCTGGGATTATGCATTATACAAACGCGGGGAGGGGGCATGGAATGAAAATGCGATCCATGACGCGGGATATATCTTCCATTTTACAAGGAAGCTGGACGGCGTGCCAATTACATATACCATGTCTTACGGCGGCGGGCTAGAAGATATGGACAGTACTTTGACGCCTTGGTGTTATGAGAGATGCGACGTGATCGTAGGGGACGACGGGATCCAGACGGTCGAAATCTACAACCCGTATGAAATCGGGCAAGTCCAGACAGAGCGTGTGAAATTGATGGATTTTGACAGTATTGCGAAGATCTATGAGCAGATGATGGAGATTTCCAATGCAGAGATTTCACAGTTTGAAAAGCAGCGGACATACCATATCCGGCGGATTACATTGGGTTATTCAAGGATTTACGATCCAACCCAATCCAGCGATACCGGGCTTTTGGTGCCGGTGTGGGATTTCTTTGGCTCTTTTGACGTCATAACGGACGAACACCATGAGGAAAACAGCGGGGAACATTCCACGCAGAGCCAGATGACGATCAATGCGATCGATGGTACGGTCATTGATCGGAGCTTAGGGTATTGATCCATGGAAGCAATCCGGCAGTCCTTTGCAGTTGTACGGTGGAATTTCCAGGGGTTTTTCAAAAACCCTAGGGTTGTGGCGACGTTTCTGTTTTCCTTCGTGCTATGTTTTTTCTTAAGCGACCGGGCGATGATGGTTGCGGATTATTTTGACGCTCCGATGCAGGCGTTTGAACCGTTTATCTGGACGTTTGGGGATGCGACGGCGATCCTTCTGTGTTCGCTGCTGTTTATCTTGTTATTCCTGGATTTGCCGAAATTAAGCCCGTTTACCCCGTATATGCTTATACGGATCAAGAAAAGCAGATGGCTTGCGGCGCAGTTTTTCTATATCCTGTTGGCGACGCTTTTGTATATGGCGTATGTGTTCCTTGTAACGGGCCTGCTCTGTATGCAGAAGACGTTTGCAGGGAATATTTGGAGCAAGACGGCGGCGCTGCTTGCCTATTCCCAGATGGGGCGGGAGCTGTCCGTACCATCCAGCGTAAAGGTAATGGAAAGCACAAGCCCGTTCGGGTGCAGCCTTCAGATTATGCTGCTTTTGTTTGGATATGTCCTGACACTGAGTTTCCTGATGCTTTTGTTCCAGATGTGGCTCGGGAAAAAGGCAGCCATCGGCGCCGGGCTATCGTATAGCCTGTTTGGATTTTTGCTGGATCCAGATACGCTGGCGGCCATCCTGCACAAAGAGGATTACCAAATGTTCCAGATGCGCAGGATTGCAGGCTGGATCAGCCCGCTGAACCATGCGACGTACGGGATGCATGATTTTGGATATGACGTGCTGCCGACCATTGCGCAGTCGTGTATGGTGTTTCTGGCGGTTCTGATCTGCCTGGCGGGCGCGTCGTTTTGGACGCTGAAAAAGTATAACTTTAGTTCCTTTACTGGGGAATAAGGAATACGTGGATAGGATGGCATGACAGGAGAGTGGGCATGAGGGAATTGTTGCAAGAGAGGGGATTTTGGATCGTGTCCCTGTTATGTTTTCTGGGGATGGCGGCCGGGTTCCCTTTCCATGGGATGGAAGCGCCGTTAGCGGCAGGAAGCTTCCTGATGTATTGTAAAACGGCGCTGGGCGCGCAGGCAATGCTGTTTCTGCTTCCGGTTGCAGCCGTTTTGCCGATGGGCGCTTGTTATGTGCGGGAGGCTTCTAGTGGATATTTGAAATTTTATATTACCAGGATAGATCGGACGGTGTATATCAAGCGGAAATTGTTACAGGTCTTTGCAGGCGGGTTCCTGCCGTTTTTCCTGGCGGGGCTTTGGATGTGTGCAGCGGCGTTTTTATTCATCTATCCGCTGGAACTAAGGGGCAGCGTAGATTGGGACGAAGCAAGGGAGGTTTTCCGTATGCTTTTGCGGGTTTCCTTGACGGGCGGGATCTTATCGACCTTGTCTGGGATCTTTGCAGCGTTGTTCCGGAATTACTATATGGCATATGGCTTGCCATTCGTCTGTTATTATATGCTTGTTATACTGAAGGAACGGTATCTGCCGGAGTTTTATGCAATGTATCCGGCGGAATGGATTGCAGTACAGCAAGATTGGGGAACGGATAAAAGCGGTATCTGGATGTTTTATCTGTTTTTGACGGCTGCATTGACGCTTTCGCATGGCTTGCTGTTGCAGCGCCGTCTTACAGAGATATAATAAGCAGCTTGTAAACATGGGTTTGGGACGCTATCTTACGGTTTGTAGGGAGGCTTTGGGATGCCGTATATTGAAATAGAGCATGTAACGAAATCGTTTGGGGATGAGGTGGTGCTTCAGGATATTAGCATTTCCATGGAGCTTGGCAAGGTCTATGGGATTTCCGGCAACAATGGTTCTGGGAAAACCGTCCTGATGAAATGTATTTGCGGGTTCCTTCCCGTTACCAGCGGTGTGATCCGTGTCGCTGGTAAGGCCATTGGCGCGGAAGTGGATTTCCCAGAAAGTATTGGCGTCATTATTGAAACGCCAGGCTTCCTTCCGCACTTAAGCGGGATGCGGAACCTAGAAATCCTGGCCGGGTTACGGCGTAAGGTTTCTAAGGCCGGGATCCAGGAAGCGATCTGCAAGGCGGGGCTGGATCCAAAGCTTAAGAAACCAGTGGCGAAGTATTCGCTCGGGATGCGCCAGCGTCTTGGTATCGCGCAGGCGATTATGGAGGATCCGGAGTTCCTTATCCTAGACGAGCCGTTTAACGGGCTGGATAAGCATGGAGTTGCAGATATCCGCAGGCTGTTGCTGGAATTAAAGGAACAGGGCAAGACAATTCTTCTGGCAAGCCATAACAAAGAGGATATCCGGATTTTGTGTGACAAGGTCTATGAGATGGACGGTGGGAAGATGCTGGAAAAACGTTAAGGACGCGTTTTTTGGCGGATGTATCTGTGGTTTTGTTTGGAGGGAATTGTGGTTATGGAGCATAGAAGGAATGGTATCTTATACCTGGCAATCTTGTGTTTGTTTTGGTGTTTCCCAGTTTTGGCGCGTGGCGAGGGGAGGATTACGATTGATACAAATAAAGTGTACGAAGGGATGTCCTCTTCCTTTGCAAAGGGATACGAGCCTTCTGTCCAGAAGCATACGATGTCTTTGGTCATCCCGTTTCGTTCAGGGATGGGGCTAGAAGGAGATAAGATTAACGTAGGGATCTCGTTTGAAAAAGAGGAGGAGAGCCCTTTTTATTACAAAAATTACCAGAAAAGGGTAAAGCGCTCCAAGGACGGCGTCTATCTCTACCGCTGTAAGGTAAAGTTAAAAAAGGACAGGAAAAACGGGCAGTACCCGCTGCACCTTTTGGTACAGGCGCAGCCCAAAGGAGAGGCTGGCTTTATCCAGCAGGAGTTTACGGTTTATGTGGAAATTACAGATGGCCTGCCCAAAAACGCTGAGGATAGGAAAGAAGACGAAGGCGGCGTCGGCTCTGGCAGTATATCGGACGAAGCGTCAATGATGCAGGATGGTTTGGCAGGGGGCGCCGATCCACTTCCGGACCCTTCTCCTAGTACAGAAGAAACGAAGCGGCAGCCTCGGATCCTGGTGTCCCAGAATAGCCTGCAAGGAACGGCGGTACAGGCCGGGGAACGCGCGGCTTGGGCAATTTCTGCCAGGAACTGTAGCGGCAGGCAGGCTGTGGAAAATCTAAAGGTCACGCTGCTGTGCGAGAGCCGGGAACTTTCCTTTGAAAAGACCTCTTGGTACTTTGAACGCACTGGGGCTGGCCAGTCTATGGATTTGTCACAGAATGTTACCGTAGGGCAGAAGGCGGCGGCAGAGCCTGTTGCGGTACAGTTCCAGTTTGACTATGAGGACAAGGATGGGAATAGCTACAGCACGACGGAAACGGTAAGCCTTATGGTACGCCAGAAACAGCAGGCAGCCTTGGCGGGCGTTTCTTTTCCAGAGGGAGTTTATGAATCAGAATCCGAGCCTCTTACGTTCCAGGTACAGAATACCGGGCTTGCCGTCTTGTACAATGTCAGGGTCTGTTTCGAAGGCAAGGGGCTGTTCCCAGATAAAGAGATGTATTTGGGCAATCTGGAAGCAGGCGCATCTTTGGATGGGGAAATTAAGGTATTTGTCGGCACGTTGGATATGGATGCAGATGGATTGGTGATCGAGGGAGCCGGAGAAAAATATGGGAAAACAGAGGGCGAGGTCATTCTTTCTTATGAAGACGAGCAGGGGAAGGTGGAAAAGCTGAGCCAAAAGCTTCATACAACGATTCAGAAGCCGCAGGTTGTGGAATTGTCTGTGGAAAAAGAAGCGCCAAAAACAAACCAATGGTGGATTACGATCGTAATCCTTGCCATGATAACCATGGCGCTTGCAATGCTTTGCCTGTATTTGCGTATGAAGCATTACCAAAAAATCTATACGAACGCCATATCTGGTAAGTAACGGGAAGCGGTATTCCAAGCTGTCCAACGTGCAGATGCGAAATCGCAGGCAGGATGGCGTCTGGACGCCGCTACATGGAGGGACGGTAGATGCAGCAACGAAATATTTATAAGGATATCGTGATCCTCGGGGTATTGGCGTTTGGCCTGGTGTTTCTGTCTGGGAAGGCAAAGGAGTGGATGAGGGAACAGAAGCTGTATGGGCTGGCCATCCAGGCAGGCGCGGATCTGACGGTAGACACCGTAGAAGAATTTGGGAACATTTCAGGACTGGTGCGGTTTGAGCCAGTGGCTACGGCAAATGTGACGGTGACGGTAGGAAATTTTTCCATGGAAACAGAATTGTCTGGGATTGACCTGGAATCATATCCGCTGGCGTGGGAAGAAAGCGCTGGGGAAGCGCCGCTTGGGAATACGGCAATCCTGTTTTTTGGGGTAGGATGCTTCGATGGGTTGACAGATTCCCTTGGATACTCCCCAGGGAGAAGCCAGATAGAGAAATGGAAGCAAGGCTATCTGGAATTGGATGTGATCCTGACGGATGAAAACGGGCGGGAGAGGGATGCAAAGATCTGCGGGCTGTTGAAGGAGCCTGGCAATAAAATCTGTATGGAAAAGCGTCAGCTTACAGAACTGTTTGGCGGCTCTGCCCGTACAAAGGGCGGTTATATGGAGCTTTACGGATACCAGGCCGCAGAGCAGGCGAAAAAACTACTGGAGGGGGCAGGGTTTCTGGTGGAAGGAGATGTGGAGTAAGCATTTGTATTCCCGCGGGCGGTGCCCCCATACCTTGAGGTGGAAAGAACAAGCTAGGTCATGTCCGGCTGCTTGGTAAATGAAGAAGGAAGTATAAAAGTCGATATAAATTTATTGTAATTCGATAAATTTATATTGACTTTTATTGTTTTTGGCTCTATAATGGCAATAACAAGAAAGATTGGAGGTATTGAGATGACGCAAAGAAGTTTAAGTAACTGGCTGAAAGGGACAATTGCAGGAATTGCTGCCTGCGGGGCAGTTGTTTATTTTGGATTTGTCCCATATTTTGGAAACGGGGTGGCAGAGACGTATCCCGAATTTGCCTATTGCTTCTGGCCATGGCTGGCGATGCTCTGGATATCTGCCGCGCCATGTTTTTTGGCTTTGTACTTTGGCTGGAGGATTGCAGCCGAAATCGGCAAGGATCGCTCCTTTTCTATGGAAAATGCTGTCTACTTGAAAAAAATATCCGTATTGGCGTTGGTAGACAGCGGATATTTTTTTATCGCAAATGTTGTGTTCCTTCTGCTGGGGATGAACCATCCAGGGATTTTGCTGAGTTCCCTGTTTGTGGAATTTGCCGGGGTTGCGATTGCGGTAGCTGCGGCAGTCCTGTCCCATCTGGTACAGAAGGCGGCTAAGATGCAAATGGAACAGGAGTTGACGATATAACGGGAGGATGACAGATGGCGATTATTGTAAATATTGATGTGATGCTTGCCAGGCGGAAAATGAGCGTAACGGAATTATCAGAAAAGGTTGGGATTACGATGGCGAATATTTCTATATTAAAGAACGGGAAGGCAAAGGCGATAAAAGTAGATACCTTAGATAAAATCTGCCTAGCCTTATCCTGCCAGCCAGGGGATATCCTGGAGTGGCGGGAGGAGGAAGAGGAGCCGTTGGGATGAAGGAGCCTGTAGGGGGATTATTCCCGCGAGGGTATTTGACTTGCCGGAGTTAGGAGGAAACAGATGGAACAGAAAAAGGAAGAGGCAATGGGAAGCAGTAAGGATCTTGGAAAAGAGGCGGTTACAGGAAGGGAAGAATCTGAAACAGCCCAGACTGGCCGCCGTGCCATACCAAAAGGTATCGGGAGGATGGCGCTTTTGTATGGAGTATGTTTTGCAATCGCGTTTTACCGGAATTTTATCGGCCTTACCTTCCCCGTCCTTACGGGGATTACGCTGCTGATTTGTGGATTATTCCTAAAAAAGAACCAAATCCCGTGGAAAAGAGAGAATGGTTGGTATCTTACGGCGTGCCTGTTGCTGGGCGTTAGTACGGCGCTGACTACGAATGGTATCATTCTATTTTTTAATACCGCGGGGATTTTGCTGCTGGTTACAGTATTTATGATCCGGCAGGTATACGACGACAAAGAATGGGGGCTTGGCCAGTATATCTGCAATATCTTGTTTTTGTACCTTAGCATGGTGCCGGAAGTGGCAAGCCCATTTATCTGCGGTGCAAAGTATCTGGACAAGAGAAGGAAGCAGGGCGCAAACGGCAGGCATAACAATGCCAAATATATCGTCGTAGGGATGAGCGTCGGCTTGCCGATGCTGCTGATCCTAATAGAAGTATTGAGCAGCGCGGATCCGATCTTTTCCGAGATAGTAGGGAGCGCGTTCCATAATCTGATGCGGCAGGTCGTTTTCTCACCAGACATATGCCTGGTACTGCTGTTGGTGATCCTAGGGTTTTTCTGCTGTTATTGTTTCCTGTCCGCGTTGTCTTTGGGGAATCTGCCGGAATGGAAGGAACAAAGCGCTAAGAAAAACCCTGTGGTTGCCATCACGTTCCTGTCGATGGTAACGGCGGTTTATCTGGTATTCTGCGGGATCCAGCTAGTATTCCTGTTTCCCGGCGGGGGCTTGCTGCCGGAGGGCTATACGTATGCATCGTATGCACGCCAGGGCTTTTTCCAACTACTGGCAGTATGTATCTTTAATTTTATCCTGGTGCTTGCCTGCCTAGCGGTTTTCCAAAGGAACCGGGTTTTGGATTTCTTGAATCTCGTATTTTCTGGTTGTACGTATCTTATGATCGCATCGAGCGCGTTCCGAATGCTGCTCTATATCAGGACGTACTATCTGAGTTTTTTGCGTGTGCTTGTCTTATGGTTTTTGGCGACGCTGGTATTTCTGATGGCAGGTGTAATCGGCAGCATTGTAAAGAGGCAATTCCCGTTGTTCCGGTACTGTATGGCTGTGGTGGTTTCGTGTTACTTGGTGCTATCTTTCGGAAGGGTGGACGCTGTGGTTGCTTCTTATCATGTGGACAAGGCCAAGGAGGACGTTTGCTATGGGGATATTGTTTACCTGACGACACTTTCAAAGGATGCGGCCGTGGCATTAAGCAGCTATCGCTTTGGGCATGAGAAGCATATGGAAGGGGCGCGGACGTATTACAATTACCCAAGCCATTCTAGCGCCGATCCTAGGAAGCCATATTATTATGGATGTAGAAGGTGCCGGCTGGATTGGTATTTCCAGGATATCTTGGATACGGCCGAGGATATGGATCTGCGTACGTTCCATTTCTCAAAGTATTGGGCTGTCCAGGCGGCAAAGGAATATTATGCTAAGCAGTAGGTTTATGTTTTTGGAGGTTTTGACCGATATCTATAGAAGAACTTGACGTGGCGGGATCGGGGCGCCCTATGTTACGTAGGGGGAGCCGTCCCGCTTCGGGTTATGCTGCGCCTGTTTTTGGATAGGACGAAGATAACAGCATTTCGCGGCGAACTACGGAATAGGTAGGAAAGCTGTCATGGAAGACAGTATACCAAACAGGAGGTTTTATAGATGAAGGCAGAACGTCTGGATGCATATGTAATCCGGCAGTCGGCTTCCGTTGTGGAGGCCATGCAGAAAATTGATTTGAATGCCAGAGGGATTTTATTTGTGACAGATGAGGAGGAGAAATTATCCGGCGTCATAACCGACGGGGATATCCGGCGCTGGCTGCTAAAGACCGGGGATCTTAAGGGGGATGTGCAGCAGATTATGAACAAGGATCCGAAAGTGATTTACAGTAAGGGAGAAAAGGCTGCAAAAGCATTTATGGAACAGTACACGATTACAGCGCTGCCAGTCTTGACGTCAGACAATCATATTTCGGATATTATATTTAAGGAGGCGCAGAAGGCTTCTGGGAAACCAGGAAGCCAGCGTGTCTTAGACGGGATCCCGGTTGTGATTATGGCAGGCGGGAAGGGCACGCGCCTGTACCCGTTTACGAAGATCCTGCCTAAGCCGTTGATCCCCATTGGGGATATCCCGATTATGGAGCGGATTATCAATATTTTCCGCAGCTTTGGGGCGAAAGATTTTTATGCGACGGTCAATTACAGAAAGAGCATGATTAAGTCATACTTTGCAGAGAATACGCCAGGGATCCGGTTGAACTACGTGGAGGAGGAGAAGCCGCTTGGCACGGCGGGGAGCCTGTCGCTGCTAGGGCATACGTTCGATACGCCGTTTCTGGTAACGAATTGCGACGTGCTGATCCATGCAGACTATGCAGATATTTTCCATTACCACCAGCGCGCAGGGAATGAACTTACGATTGTAACTGCTTTGAAAAATATTGTCGTGCCGTACGGCGTCATCCATTCAAGTGAGAATGGGCGGATTGATTCAATGGAGGAAAAGCCCCGCTTGTCGTATTTTGTCAATACCGGGATGTATATTTTAGAGCCAAAGCTTTTAGAGGATATCCCGAAGGATACGTTTTTCCATATGACAGACTTAGCGGATAAGCTGTTGAAGGAGGGGCGCAAGGTGGGGATGTATCCCATCAGTGAAGATTCCTTTTTAGATATGGGGGAATTTGAGGAAATGCGCCGTATGGAGGAAAAGCTGAATTTAAAGGCGGAGTGACCGGAGGCAGGCGTCAATTGCGAAAATTGGAGAATAGAGAGGATCGTGCAGATGAAAAAAGTATTAGTGACTGGGGCGGACGGGTTTATTGGAAGCCATTTGACAGAGCTCCTTCTAGAGCAAGGGTATGAAGTACGTGCGTTTGCTTATTATAATTCTTTTAATACCTGGGGCTGGCTGGATAGCCTTCCCAAAGAGAAGTTAAAGGAAATCGAAGTGTTTACAGGGGATATCCGCGATCCCAACGGGGTGCGCGAGGCAATGGACGGGATGGACGGCGTGTTCCATCTGGCTGCGCTGATCGCCATCCCGTTCAGCTACCATTCTCCGGATTCTTATGTAGATACGAATATCAAGGGGACATTGAACGTGCTCCAGGCTGCGCGCCAGTTAGGGACAGAGCGGATCCTGGTGACCTCTACGTCCGAGGTATACGGCACGGCGCAATATGTGCCGATTGATGAGAAGCACCCGTTCCAGGGGCAGTCCCCATACTCTGCGACGAAGATTGGGGCGGATCGCTTGGCAGAAAGCTTTTACCGCAGCTTTTCTTTGCCAGTGTCTATTGTGCGTCCATTTAATACCTTTGGGCCAAGGCAGTCGGCGCGGGCTGTGATCCCGACCATTATTTCCCAGCTTTTGGCGGGGAAGGAGGAAATCCAGCTAGGGTCCCTGTCGCCTACCAGGGATTTTAATTATGTCAAGGATACGGCGGCGGGCTTCGTTGCAATTGCAGAATCAGACCGGACGGTCGGGGAGGAGATTAATATTGCCACCCAGCAGGAGATTTCCATTGGGGATCTGGCGCAGGAAATCATCCGCCAGATCAATCCAAAGGCAAGGATTGTCTGTGACGAGCAAAGGCTGCGCCCAGAAAAGAGCGAGGTAAACCGCCTGCTGGGCGCGAATGCAAAGCTGAAAGAGCTGACAGGCTGGAAGCAGCAGTATACCTTTGCAGAAGGGATTGCAGAAACGATTGGCTGGATGCGCCAGAATATGGAATCATATAAGGCGGATCTCTATAATGTCTGATAAGGCCAGGCAGGCGCGTATGGTAAAAGGTTCGCCTTATTGCTGGCAGCCAAATACCAAACAGCAGATTCGAAAGGGCAGGAAAGGGAGTTTTATCTATGGATATCTTATTTTATCGGTACAATAGTATCTGTGAGCGGGACGTCATTGCAGTTATGGCACGGCTGGGGCACAAGGTCAGTGAAATCACAGAGGAGATGACGAATAAGCAGTTGGGGCTGAAGGAGCAGATGGCGCTAGTCAGCGACGCGCTGAAAGCCAGGCGGTATGAGATTGTGTTCAGTATCAATTTCTTCCCGGTTGTGTCTGAGGTGTGTAATATTTTCCATATCCCATACGTCTGCTGGATTGTGGATAGCCCTGTAATGGAGCTGTACTACCATTCGATCCGCAATTCGTGGAACCGGATTTTCCTGTTCGATTATAGCCTGTTTCTGGAATTTCAGCATGAGAACCCAGGGCATATCTTCTACTTGCCGTTGGGCGCAGACCATGTGCGGCTGGACGCCCTGCTGGATACGGTTACGAAACAGGATCAGGATACTTATGCGGCGGACGTTTCGTTCGTCGGATCCCTGTATACGGAGAAATGCCCTTACAACCGCCTAGAAGGGGGCGCCTACCTGAAAGGATATTTGGACGGGCTGATAGAGGCGCAGCTCAAGGTGTATGGCTATAATTTCCTGGAAGAGTGCATTACGGAGGAAATCCTGCAGCAATTTAAGGCGGCCATACCATTCTATGTATTCCCGGAGAATGCGAACCGAAACGAACGCGCGGCAATGGCGCAGCTATATTTGGGGAATAAGGTGACAGAGCAAGAACGGCTGCGGCTGTTGAAGCGGGTGTCGGAGGAATATGCGCTGGACTTATATACCACAAGCGATTTTAGCCCGCTGCCCAAGGCCAGATACCGCGGGCTTGCCGAAACCAAGGAACAGATGCCAAAGATTTTCCGGATGTCTAAGATTAACCTGAACTTTACCTCGAAGCCAATCCGCACGGGGCTTCCGCTGCGCGTTTGGGATATCCTAGGGGCAGGCGGGTTTTTGCTGACGAATTTCCAGAGCGAGATCCCAGAGTATTTTGAAATCGGGAGAGATCTGGACGTGTTTGCCAGCGAAGATGAATTAATCGAAAAGATTGGGTATTATCTGGAGCATGAGGATGAACGCAGGCAGATTGCAGAAAATGGGCGTCAAAAAGCGAAGGAACAGTACTCCCTAGAAGCCAGGATCCGGCAGATGTTAGAGAGCATAGGATGAGAACGTATGCGGGGAGGGCGAGATTCTTTTTTGTATTATAATACTATAAAAACTATGATAAAAGCTGTTGTATGGGACAAATCCGATACAGCAGTTTTTTATTTCACAGGAAAGTGCGTCCTATGAAACAAAAACGCTCCGCGAGGATCGCACTGCGGCGGGTTGCTTTTTTAGAATGACATTTAATTGTATTTTGTAAACGCCAAAACATAAATTTATAAAATGCATATGATGAAATTGTATATTTTTATTGACAAATATTATAATCACAGATATAATTGATATTATAAATATTTATATGTTATTGTATAATTTATCTTATTTAGATAGTATGTTGTTTATAGGGGATATTGAAGAAAGGGGATTATTTATGAAGCGAAAAATGATGGTTAACGTAATTGCAATTGGAACAGTTTTTTGTATTTGTCTAAATTTAATCTTAGAAAATACTATTTCGGCAAGCAATATTTTAACAAGAACGGTTTCATTGGATAATCAGTATGTTACAGAAAAAAGTACAGGATGCCTTATAGATGAAAAAATTGAATATGATAAGGAAAATGAGATTGTTACAGTAACAGCTAGGAGCAATCATCCGCAAAATACGAAAAGCATGTTAGACAATCTGGGATATCATTTACAAGAAGATAATTTACTAGGAGCTGAATTACAGGGGGATGATTCACAAGGAGATAGCTTACAAGAAAATGCTGGCTCAAAAATGGAACCGATAGAGGAAGGAACGGATAATACTGGGATAGGAACGCAGAATATAGAAGGGGAAACGGCAGAAGAAGATCAGAGGACAGAAGAGGAAATAGAAGAAAACATAGAAGAAGATAAGGGTATAGAAGAGGGTGCGCAGAAGGAAGGATTGATTGAAGAAGAAAACGACAATATTTTATTGGATGGAGAGGATGAGGACGATTGGGGCGAAGATGATTGGGTTGTGGATGAATGGGATGAAGATGATTGGGTTGTGGATGAATGGGATGAAAATGGCATTGATTTGGAGGAGGAAGAATTAGAGGTTACGTATGAGTGCAGTTTTGATATGAACGAACTGGAATTTTGCTTGACAACCGAACTGGTAACGCAAGAAGGGGAAGTACTGGCTGCTGAAAAAGATTATACAGATGCGATTATTACGGAGTATGGCGGTCTTGACGCCCGTGTTGAAATTAATGGCGAAACATACCTTTTAAGTGATTATGAGGACAATGAGGCATTAGATAATTGTTTTTTGTCCATATGCCCACTGTTGGACATTCTTAAACCTGAATTATTCACGGCTGTGCCATGAAAGTGGCCGAAAGCCACATAGTTA
>CAOKNO010000013.1 GCA_948470065.1 uncultured Eubacterium sp.
TTTTCAATGGTAATGATATCGCCTTCGGATACTTTGTACTGTTTTCCACCTGTTGCTATAATTGCGTACATTCTGCACCTCCTATTTATCATTACTCGCCAGTTGCGGTGCTACAAGGCTTATCCTGTAGTCTTCCCAAACCTCACTGTGCGGCATACTCATAAAGAATAGCATAAATCTGCCAATCCGTCAATTCTTTTTTGAAAAAATCAAGGGCTGGCAGGCTCTACGGTAATTGCTTGACACAGAATCCCGGTTCATTTAAAATAAACCAAACAGCCCGTACATTGCTCGCGGGAAGAAATAGATGGAGGGATCTTATGGACAAAAAAGACATACTGGAAATCAAACGCCGCCTGAAAAAAGAAGCCTGTACGTTCAGCCGTATGTGCGGCTGCTATGTAGACGGGGAACGCAACCAGGTGCTTAAGCTGGAGGAAACGTTTTTAAACCTGGACGAAGAGGTCTTTTTCAAATATTTGGAAATAGCGAAAAAAGCCCTTTCCGGCGCTATTGGGAACAACCTTCTGGAACTGGGGTTCCCGCTGGAGGAAGAAGCCATGGGCGGCAAGCAGCATTTTTTAGACGCGCTAAGGAACAGCGGGTTAAAAGATAAGGAGCTGCTGGAGCGCTTTTATGAACTTGTGATCGAAAATTTCGATTACGATGGGAATTATCTGATCCTAGTGTTCCATGACGCCTATGATGTAATCAAGAAGACCACCGATAACATGCTCCTGGACGAATCAGAGGAAGTGTACGAATACTTGCTCTGCGCCATCTGCCCGGTATCCTTAAGCAAGCCTGGGCTGGGGTATCTGGCAGAGGAACACCGTTTTGGGGCAAGGATCCGCGACTGGGTGGTCGGCGTGCCAGAAAGCGGTTTCTTGTTCCCCGCATTTACCGACAGGAGCGCCGATATCCACGCTGTACTGACCTACCACAAGAACGCCAAGGAACCGCATACGGAACTGATGGAAAGGATTTTGGGATGCCCGGCAAAACGTACGGCGACGGAACAGAAGCTTGCCTTAGCTTCTATTGTCAAGAAAGCGGTAGGCGGGGACGAGGACGCCTGCCGCGAGGTTTTCTATGAGATCCAGCAAGGGATTTCAGATTTGGCAATGGAACATCCGGAAGAAGAGATGGATCCGCAGGATCCCGTACGGCTCACGCCGCAGGCAATCGGAGAGATTATGGCGGAAGCAGAAATCCCTGATACGGCGGCCGCTATGATTGAGGAATCTTACCGGGAGCAATTCCAGGACGAAGCCCCTGCACTGCATCATCTTGTAGATGCAAAGGCTGTGGAAGCCGGAAGCAAACGGAAACAGGAACGGGAACTGGTCAAAAAGGTCGCTATTTTAGAAAAACAGCTTGCAGATACGCGTACAGCCGCCGGGCAAGAGGAAGATACGTCCAGCCAGGCTAAGACGTACGATGTAATCCTACGGGTGAAGCCAGAAAAAGCTTCCCAGATCAAATCCCAGATCATCAATGGGCAGAAATGCCTTGTCATCCCCATGGAAGAGCATGAACATGCCGCTGTAAATGGGGTAAACACAACCGTCTGATCCAAGGCAATGGAAAGCGCCCCAGAATTATAAGAAGATACATACGATTGGGATTGTGGCAATGGAAGCCAGGGTGCTGATTACAATCCCATTTGTGCAGATCGTTTCATCTGCACCATATTCTTTCGCAACTAATGTGACGATGCTCCCTACTGGCATAGCAAGCTCCAGGGCAAAAATCCCAAAGAGCGTCTTATCTACTGGGAATGGCTTTAAAAGCAGGATTGCAGCGATAGGGAGCGCCAGCATTTTCAAGAAGGTATACCAATAGATCTTCCGGTTAGAGAGCATAGACGCAGGGCTTACCTTTGCAATGGACATCCCGATCAATAGCATGGAAAGCGGGATAGTTGCGTTCCCCATATAGTCGCAGAAATTTACAACTGGGGCTGGGATTTCTGGCCTGGACAGGAAGAGGATGACAGCAGCCACGGAAGACAGGACGCCTGGGTTTACCATGCGCTTCCACTGGCTTGTGCTGCTGCCGCCCGCTTCTTTTTGACCATGCCCTGCAGCCCTTTGCGCCAGGATCAGCCCATATGTGTACAGGAGCAGGTTATATACCAGCATGTAAAAGACAATGTAAATCATGCTTTCCGTGCCAAAAATACTGGTTATTACCGGAATCCCCATAAACCCTACGTTCGGGAAGATTGTCATCAGGCGGTATAAATCGCGCGATTCCCTGGAAGGATGCAAAAGCACAAGGAACAGGCAGGCTGCAAAAATCAAAAGCAGGTAAAAGCCAAGGACGAAACCGAGGTTTACCAAAAGCAGGCGCGCAGAGCCAGACGCTTCCTTCCCCATTACCCCATATAAGACTAAGATAGGGTTTAAGAGATTCACCACAACCTTCGATAATTTCTGGTATGCTGCCTCATCGAACCATCCAAGCTTCCAGATCCATACGCCAGCCAGCATCATTGCAAAAAGCATTGCCATCTGTTCTACGATTACTTGTAATTCCATGGATAACCATTTCCTTCCTAGTTTTTTCCCTGTGCCAATTGCTCATAAAGGGATTTCCGTCTTTTTTTGCGCGTCATCTCTACAAGGTTTAAATGCGTCATGCCTAGCACGCGGACGGGGACGCTGTCAAACTGGACGGCCTGGCGTAGCTTATGCAAAAGGAGTTCCTTGGATTCCTCAGACTCCATATCAATAAAATCTACGATGATAATGCCAGAAATATTACGGAGCCGAAGCTGGTGGGCGATTTCCTCCGCAGCTTCCAGGTTAACCTTAAGGTGATGTTCCTGCACCTGCTTTTTGGCAACGCTCTTACCCGTGTTGACGTCGATTACCGTCAGTGCTTCCGTAGGCTGTATCACCAGGTAACCGCCAGATCTCATCCATACTTTTTCCCTCAGCGCTTCCTGTATCTTCTGCTCCAGGCTGTACAGCTTATCCAGGCTTAACAGCGGATCGGTATAAAGGGTAAGCATTCCCAGATCTTTGGGCTGGCAACTGGTTAAATAGCTTTTTATTTGCGCATACAACTCCGTATTGTCCGTCAGGATTGCTTCTAACCGGGTGGAATCCAGCCCCTGTATGGAATGCAGATATTCCGGGACGCTTTCCTTCAAGCACGAGAAAGCCGTCCGGAACGGCGCTTTTTCCTTTAAGGATAAGTATTCCTGTTTTAGCTGATGATATTCTTCCAATACTTCTTCCACGGCCGCATTGGCCGCATTGGTCCGGATAATAACGCCAAACCCATCGTCAGTATCGAAGGGCAGGGATTCCCGTAGGCGTTCCCTTGTCTGTTCGTCCAGCTTCCTGGAAATCCCAAGCGACTTCTTCCCGCTGGTCAGCACCAGGTATCTCCCGGAAAAGTTTAAGTTCGTGCTCACCTTTGGGGGTTTGGACTTGCTGTTCTCCTGGATCACCTGGACGACTAGTTCATCCCCTTGCACAAGGCGCGGGCTATTGCCTTTTTTTACGAACAACGGGTCTTTCATATCTTCCAGGCTGTAGTAGCAAGGCTTTCCAGGTGCGATTTCGATAAACGCTGCGTTAAGGTTCTTTACGACATCCTTTACCTTGCCGACATAGATATTTCCAAGGATGCTTTTTTTCCCAGCAGGATCCAGGTGCGCTTCAACCAGCTTCTTCTCCTGGTACAGCGCAGTCACGACAAAGATCCTGCCCTCTCTGTTCAATGTTGTAAGGATCAATTTATATTTCATTGTATTTCTTCCCCCAAATCTCCAAGCGCCAGGAACCTGGGGAAGCGCTCCCCTTTCGCCTGGAAGGATGCCTTCCAGCTATCTAAGTACTTCTGGTAAGCTTTCCGCTCTGCTTCCCCTTTCACTGGGATTTCATCAGACTTCGCATAAACCTCAAGACGGTGGATCTGGTACGCCAACGGCTGGTAATCCATCCCGCAGAACTTGCAGAACGCTTCTAGCGCCAGTTCTGGCTTGATGTTGTCGCTGCTTCCGGTACATACTTGCAGGAATAAGAGGTTCCCGTTATATGGTTCCGAAAACCCATACGCCCCATTTCCATCCAGAACCTCTACATGATAGAGGAAACGTTTTAGATCTAATTCCACCTGGCTCTTCTTCGTCTGCTTTGTCATCCAGATATGCGGCTGCGCATAAAATTCCAGCATCCGTTCCTTGTATTCCTCATATGTCTGGAACAACGGCTGGTATCCCGGCTTTGTGCCAATCAGGTAATCGGCGGCCGCCACCAATGACATAGATGGCTTTGCAGTATCTGGAAGCCTCTTGTACTCCAAGATCGAAACCCCTTCTACCATTACACGGTTCAAAGCTTCGATAGAAGCCGTACTGGACTGTGAGGAATTTACCTGGATATCAAAATATTCCCCGCTGCTGGTCAGCCCTACCCCCAATGGGGCTGCAAAGGACATAAGCTGGTGCGGGCTGTATCCTTCGGAATAGGCAATATCAATGCCTGCGCGGCGTATGGCCTTCTGGAAATACCGCATCATATCCAGATGCCCGATAAACTTCATAACGCCAGATTTTTGGAATTTAATCCTGATATTCAAGTCGAAACCACTCCTTTCTCGCATCCATGCGCCTCTTAATGTCCAAGGCAGACGCCTCCTTTGTACTGGGCTGCCCCGCAGCCGCTGCATTGCATCCTGCAGTTGGGCGTTACCTGCCCCGCTAAGGCACGTTCCCATTCCCGTTTTAGGAAATCCTTTGACACCCCGCAGTCGATAAAATCCCAAGGCAGGATCTCGCCGGTATCCCTTGCCCTCTTGTTATAAAAATCAATGGATACGCCGCATTCCTCAAAAGCTTCCATCCATTTCGCGTTGTCGAAGGATTCTGTCCAGGCGTCAAACATGCATCCTTTCTCGTATGCTTTCTGCAGTACTGCCCCAACCCTTCGGTCGCCCCTGGCAAACACGCCCTCTAATACGGTAACGTCTGCTTCGTGCCAGTTGTACTTCAGGCTTTTGCGGTTTAACTGCGCTTTCATCTCCTCATTTACAGTGCGCGCCCTCGCCAGGTATTCTGATTTGCCATACATGGGCGCCCACTGGAATGGAGTAAACGGTTTTGGGATAAAAAAGGATGTGCTGATGGTAATCTGGCATTTCCCATTCCGCTTGTCCTTTGGGATCTCATAGTAACGGCGGGCAATCCTGTCCGCCAGCCGTGGGATTTCCCTTTGATCTTCTTCTGTTTCTGTAGGCAGGCCGAGCATAAAATACAGCTTTACCTTCTGCCAGCCGCCTTCAAACGCAAGCGACGCGCCGTTTAAGATCACCTCTTCCGTAAGGCCTTTGTTTATTACATCCCGCAAACGCTGGGAGCCAGCCTCCGGCGCAAAAGTAAGGCTACTCTTTTTGACGTCCTGGACTTTTTTCATGACGTCTAAGGAAAACGCGTCGATCCGCAGGGAAGGCAGGGATATATTCACACCTTTTTCCTTGAACTCCATCAGGTAATCCATTAGTTCTGCAAGCTGGCTGTAATCGCTGGAGCTTAAGGAGCTTAAAGAGATTTCCTCCTGCCCGGAGCTAGTTAACATCTCTTCTGCGCACTGTTTGAGCATCGTTACGTCACGTTCCCTTGTCGGGCGGTAAATCATGCCTGCCTGGCAGAAACGGCAGCCGCGGATACATCCTCTTTGGATTTCTAATACAACGCGGTCTTGCGTAACCTTCAGGAAAGGGACAAGGGGCTTTCGTGGGTAAGAGGCATGGGACAAGTCCATTTCCACCTCTTTTTTTACGACGGCAGGGACGTCTTCATACTTCGGCAAGAAGGAAGCAATCGTCCCGTCCTCATTGTATTCTACGGCATACAGGGACGGTACATAAATCCCTGGTATTTTGCACGCTGCACGCAGAAACGCTTGCCTGCTCCCGCCCTGCTTTTTCACAGACTTATACAAAGCGAATAAGTCGTCGTATCGTGTTTCCCCTTCCCCGATATAGAACAGATCAAAAAAATCTGCCAAAGGCTCCGGGTTATAGGCGCATGGCCCGCCGCCGATGACGATCGGGTCACATTCCTTGCGCTGTGACGCAAAAAGCGGGATTTGGCTTAAGTCTAAAATCTGTAAGATGTTCGTGTAACACATTTCATATTGGATGGTAATCCCTAGGAAATCCATCTCCTTCACCGGGGATTGTGTTTCTAACGTAAATAAAGGGATCTGCTGTTCCTTTAAGATATGATGCAGATCATGCCATGGGGAATAGACCCGTTCGCAGTATACGTCCTCCCTCTTATTGAACATGTCGTATAGGATCTGAAGCCCTAAGTGGGACATGCCGATTTCATACACATCCGGGAAACACATACAGAAACGGATCTCTGCCTGCGCAGGGTCTTTTTGCACCTCGTTAACCTCATTGCCAAGATACCGGGCAGGCTTTTCGATCTGCAGCAGTATTTCATCGCTTAATGCCAGTTTTTTCATAAATTGTCCTTTCGGTAACCGCTTTAGCGGTATTTTGTATCCTTTTTGTAGATCCTGCCAGTTTAAGCTGCCAAGATCCAATTTCTACTATTATATATTTTTTATGGAAGAACTTCAAGCATTTAAAATATTGGCGATCATACGTTCCACAGACGGAAGGTAGGATTTCCCAAATAAATTCAGATGGTTTAAAAGGTGGTATAGGTTATAAAGATCGCGGCGGCTCTTGTATCCTGGCGCAAGAGGGGCGGCTGTTTGGTAAGCATCGTAAAAAGCTTTTGGGAATCCGCCAAACAACTCCGTCATGGCCAGATCTGCCTCGGCATGGCCTACATAAGCCGCTGGATCGATCAGCCACGCCGTATGGTCTTTCCCTGTGATGAAATTCCCTGACCATAAGTCCCCATGGAGCAGGGACGGCTTGTCCGGCTCTATAAGGATTTCTTTTGCCCGTCCAAGGAGTACTGGAATCTTTTCTTTGACGCCAGGATTACAGTAATGCGCTGCTTTCTGGAGTTGTGGTTTCAGGCGGCAGTTGCAGAAAAAAGGGATCCAGGAGCCATAAGCCGTATTCTGCTGCCTGGACGCCCCGATATAATTATCCTGGAAAAAGCCATAGTTCCCCCCAGGAACGAGCCCATCCGTGCCTGCCTGGTGCATAGCGGCCAATTCGCAGGCGAACGTTTCCCAGAAATCATGGCGTCTTTGCTTCTCACCTACAAACTCCATCAGAAGGAACGAATAGCCGCCGTCCTCTTCTACCGTTCCTTTGCCAAGGATTTCCGGCGTACGGATGGTATCTGTCCCTGCAATAGCCGCCAGCCCTGCGGCTTCTGCGGTGAAAAAGGAGAGATGCTCCTTTGTATTTGCTTTTAAGAAAAGGCACATGCCATCCTGCAGTTCCAGTTCAAACGCCTGGTTGATGTCCCCGCCATGGATCCGCCTGGTCTTTGCGATCCTTGTATTATTGCCAAATTGTATAGCCAGGGCGTCCTCTAGGCTATGGCAATGCATGGTATCATTTATCCAATTGTTCTGTTCCATGTAAAATCCCCCTTTTCCCATAGATAGTGTGGTACAGACAGCAACGCATCCACCGCCGCTGTCCCATCCGTAAACTATGCGTAACGCTTCCTTACTATATCATAGGGAAAAACCCATTGCCA
Organism: uncultured Eubacterium sp.; assembly: GCA_948470065.1. Classification (GTDB taxonomy): domain Bacteria; phylum Bacillota; class Clostridia; order Lachnospirales; family Lachnospiraceae; genus Petralouisia. The sequence goes on from CAOKNO010000013.1 coordinate 7,655, forward strand.
GTCTGGAAAATTAATTGGTTTTGTGGTATAATAACGTTAGGAAATCCCATTGAGTCATGGTTCGGATGTAACAAGTTCTACTACATCGTCAATTGGAAGCGGGTTCCATTCTATCTGCTGGACGATATCCTTTGCCCCGTAGCCCTGGAACGTGATATTTTCCTGATCGCAGTATACAAATCCCGCAAACAGCAAGATAGCAAGCAAAAGCCGTATTCCAAAGCTGCTGTTTTTCCCTTCTAATACGTCTTCCTGCTGTTCCACATACTGCCTGGCTCCGATTGCCCTGCCGCCTTCCATTGCATTTCCGTAAAATGACGCCCGTACCTGTTCTACATAACTCTTCCGCTCTTCTGCTGCCTCTTCAAATGTCCTTGCCATTCTCAGCTCCTGAAAACCCTTTTGTTATATTTTAGTACCCTTGTCTTTATAAAATACCTGCTTTATGCAAATTCCCTATTCATTGATCCGTATCTGGAGAGATTTTATTCAACCGTACAAGTCCATTTAGATTACATAATATAATTACGTAAACCTCTTGCAACTCCTGGATCATTTCAATTCCTAATCACTCACTTTGCCAGGACAAATCCTGGGGGCTGCTTGAATTTATATTGAAACGATGATAAAATGAAACGCACTAGCAGAATATCAGATTATTCTGAAAAGACTTGATGAATTGGAACGGCAGGGAATCATCGGGGCGTTTGACAAGCATAATGACGGAGTAGCATATGCTACTCCGCCATTACATAACTTACCTATTTATGCTGTCCCTATGTTACCTTTGGTTTAATTCCTCTACAATGTCTTCCCATGTCACTCCTTTTTCTACCATGAGCACCATCATATGGTAGAGGAAGTCTGAAATCTCATATTTGATTTCCTCTGGTTCTGGGTTTTTGGATGCAATCACAATTTCTGTAGCTTCTTCTCCAAGCTTCTTTAGGATTTTATCAATCCCTTTTTCAAACAAATAATTGGTATAGGAGCCTTCCTTGGGATGTTCCCTGCGGTCTGCAATGACTTGGTATACATTTTCAAAGACCTTCAGCGGGTTCTTTGCCATGTATTCTTTCTTTACAATATCACGGAAGAAACAGCTTGTATGCCCGGTATGGCATGCAGCGCCTACTTGGGAGACCTTTGCTAACAGCGTGTCATTGTCGCAGTCCGCAGATAAGGATTTCACGTACTGGTAATGCCCAGAGGTTTCTCCCTTTATCCACAACTCCTGCCTGCTCCTGCTGTAATATGTCATTTTCCCCAAGGACAATGTCGTATGGAACGCTTCTTCGTTCATATATGCCATCATCAGCACCTCGCCTGTCCGGTAATCCTGGACAATGACAGGGAGAAGGCCGTCGCTGCCCACCTTAAACTGCGGCCATTCCATGGAAGATTCGAATTTTTTCGTTTCAATGCCTTCCACGGCAAGGCTCCTTTTGATTGCGGTGACGTCGGTATCAAAACGGCTGATATATTCCCCGCCGATTCCGGTCACACATTCTTTCCTTAGAATCTCTACCCAGCGTTCTTTCTCATATCCCTGGATAATCACGCTATAAGGCAGCCCTGTGATATTTTCAAGGGAATCAATAATCAGAGGGTTCAGCACGACAAGCTTATGTACATACGCCTCCGCCTCTTCTCTATGCTTAAACATCAGGTCTACATTTTCCATAGAAATCAGGAGCTTGTCGCGTCCGAAACGCTGCGCCCCTTCCATTGCCAGCGCAACCGTATCTGTTTTTGAGCCATCTAGGATCGCCCCTTTGCACCCGGCATAAAGTATTTTCTTAATATCCTCAAGCCGCTGGATATTCCCAGCGCCATAGATTGGGATTTCCACCAGGCGGCATAATTCTTTCATCATATGCAGGTTAACTTCATGTTCATTGTCCGTGGCAGACAGGTCAAAGACATAAAGCTTATCTACGCCGCTGTCATTGTATAATTTCGCCAGTTCTTTCAAATCCCCGGCGCCATCTAGGTTATTCTTTCCTTTTACTGCCATGCCATTCTTCAAATAGATGGTAGCAATCAGGTTCTTGTGTTCCATACCGTCACCTATAAGCTTCCTTTCGTCGACATTATGTCAGTAATCCTAGGATCCTTCTGTGTAGCTTCATCCAACGCCCTGCCAAAAGCTTTAAACAAGGCTTCCACCATATGGTGGTTATTGGTTCCAGACAACAGTTTCATGTGCAGGTTCATCCCTGCGCTATATGAAATGGCATAGAAAAACTCCCGTACCATTTCCGTATCCATATCACCGATACATTCTGTTGTAAATTCCCCTTCAAAGGAAAAATAAGGCCTTCCGCCAAGATCAATGGCGCAAAGCGCCAGCGTTTCATCCATCGGCAGGATACAGCTCCCGTAGCGTTTCATGCCGCGTTTGTCCTGGACGGCTTCCCGGATGGCGTTCCCAAGCACAATCCCGGTATCTTCTATGGAATGGTGGGCGTCCACCTCAAGATCCCCTGAAACCTGTACTTCAAGGTCGAACAGGCCATGGCGTGCAAACCCGTCCAGCATATGGTCAAAAAACCCGATCCCAGTAGCCAGGCGGGAACTGCCGCCGCCGTCTAAATCCAAGGTAAGGTGTATATCGGTTTCTTTCGTCTTCCTGTGCTGCTTTGCAATACGTCCTTCTGGCATCGTCCTCTCCTATTCTTCAAACCTTACTTTGATAGAGTTTGCATGTGCCGTCAATTGCTCGGAAGCGGCAAATGTTACGATATCCTGGTAAACGGGTTCCAGCGCTTCCCGCGAATATGAGATAATGCTGGATTTCTTAATGAAATCATCCACGCTTAAGGGAGAGAAAAATTTGGCTGTCCCGTTTGTCGGAAGCACATGGTTCGGCCCTGCGAAATAATCCCCCAACGGCTCGCTGGCATATTCCCCTAAGAACATTGCCCCGGCGTTCTTCACCTTCATCATAACCTCAAATGGGTCTGCCGTCAGGATCTCAAGATGTTCGGAAGCAATCTCATCCGCTGCTTCAATGGCCTCTTCCATTGTTTCCGCAATCAGGATATACCCATAATTTTCCAATGATTTCTCAATAATGTCTTTCCTAGAAAGCGTTTCCGTAAACCGTTCCACCTCTTCGGATACTTGTTCTGCAAGCGTCTGGCTCGTCGTGATTAAAATAGCGCTGGCCAGTTCGTCGTGCTCCGCCTGTGACAGAAGATCGGCAGCCACATACCTGGGATTCGCCGTTTCATCCGCAAGCACAAGGATTTCGCTTGGGCCTGCAATGGAGTCAATGCTGACATGGCCGAATACTGCCTTTTTGGCTAACGCAACATAGATATTCCCAGGACCTACGATCTTATCTACCTTTGGAATCGATTCTGTACCGAACGCAAGCGCTGCGATTGCCTGTGCGCCGCCCGCCTTGTAAATAGCGTCCACACCAGCCAAATCCGCCGCTACCAGCGTCCCAGGATTCACCATCCCGCCGCGTCCGCAAGGGGTCGTCATAATGATTTCTTCTACCCCGGCAACCTTAGCCGGAAGCACGTTCATCAAGACGGAAGACGGATACGCTGCCTTCCCGCCTGGCACATAGACGCCGACGCGTGCAAGCGCGCTTACCTTCTGGCCCAGCATCACACCGTTTGGCTTGCTGTCGAACCAACTGTACTGCCGTTGTTTTTCATGGTAGCTTTTGATATTCTCCATGGATTTGCCCATCACATCGACCAGCTTAGGATCCAGTTGCTGGTAGGCTGTTTCAATCTCTTCCTTGGTCACTTGGATAGTTCCACGATCCAATACCGCACCGTCGAATTGCTCTGTATAAGAAAACAAAGCTGCGTCCCCTTTGCTGCGCACCTCTTCGATAATGCCATAAACACGCGCTTCGTATTCCTTGTATTGGTTTGGGCTGCGCTTTAGCAGCTCCTCCAATAGATTCTTCTTGCTGTCTTTTGTCAGCTTTAATATCCTCATAAAGGCCTCCTGCACTCTTATCATGCCCTGTAACCATCCAGGATCCAAAGACTAGGAACGACGGAAGGCTACAATATTTCCTTTAAATCATAAATCAACTTAGTAATCCGTTCATTTTCCATTTTCATACTGACTTGGTTTACCACCATCCTGGCAGAAAGCGGGCAGACCTCTTCTAATACGCTTAAGCCATTGTCCTTCAAGGTAGATCCAGTTTCCACGATATCCACGATAACTTCGGAAAGCCCTACAATCGGCGCAAGCTCAATGGAGCCGTTCAGCTTAATAATCTCTACGGTCTGCCGTTTCTTATTGTAAAAATAATCCTTGGCAATCCTGGGATATTTCGTAGCGACACGGATCAATTCTTGGTGTTTTAACAATTCTTCCGCTTCCTTTGGCCCGCAGACGCACATACGGCACTTGCCAAAGCCAAGATCCAGGACTTCATAGATATTCCGGGCTTCTTCTAAGATCGTGTCCTTGCCTACAATCCCGATGTCTGCCGCCCCATATTCCACATACGTCGGTACGTCTGGACCTTTTGCCAGGAAAAACCTTAGCTTCAGTTCCTCATTGGTAAAGATCAGCTTCCTGGTATCCTTATCTTTCATTTCCTGGCAAGTGACGCCTATTTTTTCGAAGGCTTCCAGCGTCTGTTTCGCCAGCCGCCCTTTCCCTAATGCAAACGTTAAATACCTCATGCTTACCTCCAATGATATCCCCTATGTATCTGCCTTTTATACATCTCCACATGAGGACGTTTCCTCTATAAACTGTAGTTCCTGCAAATACATCCGCTTTGCATAAGCCTGGTAATCTTCCCGGCTCTTCCCTTCTTCCCATTCTACAAGGGATACCCAAGCGCCTGCTTCCCGCAAGGATAATGCCTTTTGGATTGCCTCTGCCTGGCGCGCGCTATGGTATACCAGCAATGTCCCATTGCCCCTGACCGGAATCTTGATTTTCTGCCAGGATAATGCTGATAGAAGCTGGTCAACCACAACGGCAAACCCAATGGACGGCGCCTGCTTCCCAAAATGCTCCAGAAGCTGGTCGTAGCGCCCTCCCTTTACAATCGGCTCCCCGCTCCCAAACGTATAGCCTGCAAAAATAATGCCTGTATAGTAATGGTAACTGCTCAGCATCCCAAGTTCAATGGAAACATACTTCTCTACGCCATAGTAAGAAAGCACGTGCATCAACTGCCCCAACCGCTCCAAAGCGCCCAGGATGACAGGAAAGCCTTTTGCAAGATCCTTCGCCTTTTGCAGCAGTTCCTCCGTCATACAAAGGTTTCCAAGCATAGAGAACAGTTCCCGTAGATTACTAGGAAGGTGTAAGGAATCCGCCAATTCTTCCACGCCAAAGAAATTCTTATTGGAAATCAGTTCCACCAATTCCTGCTCTGTGTCCTCTTTTAGGCCTGCGGCCTGTACAAGCCCCTGGAAAAAGCCGACATGGCCAACGCCAATCTGAAACTCCCGAAGCCCCGCCGTCTTCAGTGCGTTTACGACAAGGGCGATGATTTCAGCGTCGGCTCCGACTGAATTATCGCCAAGCAGTTCCGCTCCCAATTGGGTGCTTTCCTTCAGCCGTCCCTGATAACTGCTGTTGTTGATAAATGTATTCCCCATATAGCACAGGCGCACTGGAAATTCTTCTTCCCCAAAATATTTTGCTGCACACCGGGCAATGGACGGGGTAATATCTGGACGGAGCGCCAAGGTATTCCCTTCACGGTCAAAAAATTTATACAGATCCTTTGATGGCGTAGTGCCGATTTCCTTGCTGAAAATATCAAAAAATTCAAATGTCGGGGTTTCAATGGCGTGGTAGCCATATTTCCTCAAAAGTTCATGAAGATGCTCTTGCAGGATCAATTTCCTAGCACATTCTTTATTATAAATATCCCGGACGCCTTCCGGGGTATGCAGCAATTTACGTTTCATCGTACGCCGTATCCTTTCTTGTCATCAAACCAACTATATATGTTATCAAAAACCTGTTCGATTGTCAACTGCATTTCGCTGTTCCAAATCTTTTTGCATGACGTCTAGGTAAGGGACTAATACCCCGCCCTTCGAGGTAATGAAATAATCCGGATCCAGTTCCTCGTAGCGGAAGCTTTTCCTGCCCCCCGCTTCTGCACGGCTCCAAAATTCCATTAAAAGCGCATAGCGCATATAATAGAACGCGTTCCTATGGGAATAGAACAGTACCAGGAACGAAATGCCTTGCTGCCGCTCAAACCGCCCCATAAAAGCAATCTGGTGCGGATGGATGTTCTGTAATGGGAACGTATCGGTATGGCATTCCTTGGCGTCGAAGCATACCGGGATCCCCTGTACTGCCCCAATGTAATCCACCGTGCTCTTCTGGTCAAAATAAGCCAGGGTAATATGGCGGGTATCTTTGTCTATTTTTACCGGGGTAATAGGCGTCGGCACCTTCTGTATTAAAGCAAGCCCATGTTCTGCATATTTTTCATTGGTAAGGTTGATAAATTCTTCTAGTGTGGAGCCGCGTAAGCCCCTTGAATTCCAGGTTGCCATCGTAACCCTTCCCTTTCTTGCTCTGCCGCTTCCGGTATTGAATGGAATCCCTCTGTGCTCCTCCCATCATATCTTAACGTAAGAAAGAATGTCAACTGGAAAGTAAATTCATACTATAAAGTAATCCATTGTTACAACTTAGGAGAAGCTTATGGAACATCTTCAATCCAACGATACGTACGCAAACCCAGGGCTAAGGTTTATGGAAACCGCCCTATACCAGATGCCAGCCGCTTATGCAGAGATAACCGGGAACCCGGGGAATGGGGAAATTAACGGCATAGTCCGTTTCTATCCCGTCGCAGAAGGCGTTTTAATCAATGCGGAAGTATATGGCCTGCCTTCTGGACCAGGAAACGGCGGTACAGGAATATTCGGCTTCCATATCCATGAGGGAAGCTCCTGTAGCGGGACGAAAGACGACGCTTATGCCAATGCCGGGCAGCATTTTAACCCAGAACAAACCCCGCATCCAGAACATGCAGGCGATATGCCGCCGCTGTTTGGCGACGGTGGGAACGCCTGGATGCTATACGTTACGGATCGGTTTTCCATCCCAGAAATCATTGGGAAAGCAATTATCATCCACAGCGCCCCAGACGATTTCACCACCCAGCCTTCCGGCAATTCCGGCGCTAAGATTGCATGCGGGACAATCCAGCCTGCGTAGGGGAGATGTAGCGTATCCCCTTAAGGCGGCTCTATCTTAACCTTAACTAAATGGTTCGCCTCCCGGGCAAGGCTGTCACGGTACGACATATTCTGGTAACGGCGTATCTGGATCTGGGTAACCCCCATCTGCCTGGCAACCTGCTCCGGCGTGGCGTGATAGGAGAACATTGTAATTGCACAAGTATTCCGCAAGGATTCCGCACTGTAATTCGGGATGCCTGCAAGTTCGGTGTATCTTCTCATCAGCCGGCTGATGTACATGGTATTTAATTTATTCCCGCGGCTGTTGCAGAACAGATATTCATGCTCGCGCCGTTTGGAGATATATTGTTCCAGAATAACGAAAACATCCTCTGGGATAAAGCATGGGGATTCCCTTCCGGGCACCGTTGCATAGACGCCGTTGTCGTATGCCGTGAAATATTCCAGTTTCAGTTCCGTAATCTCCGTAGAGGACAGCCCTACGCGCTGCAGCAAGGCAAAAATACTGTATGCCATATAATTTTCCTGCGCTGCCTGAAAGAGCCTGTCAATATACTCCATAGGGATGGACTTGGCATATTGTTCTACTTTCGCAACGTGCTTGAGGTATGGATAGAAATAGTCGCAGAATGTATCTGGGATCTTATAATGCGCTTTCTGCTCTTCAATAAATCCTGCCAGGGAATGCAGTTCCCGGAACTTTTTCGCCATAGTGCTCGGCTTGATGCTGCCTTCTTCTGTTTTCTTCTTCATCTGTAGGAAGTAGTCCTCAGCTACCGCGCTGTTTAATTGGAGGAAATCCATCTGGTAGATCCGCATAAATTCCAGGACGTCAGCCTGATAAGACGCGCTGCTGGAGCTGTTTTGGAAATGTGAGGTAAAATCCGGCCAGATTTTCTTTAAAAACAATTCAGAACCATAGGGGGATTCCATAAAGAGGTTCCTTTCTTGGGTGTGGATCCGCGGGAGCGGATTGGTTTTGTTAGTAATATTATTCATACTATAACATATATAACCAAGAAAATCAAGTGGTTTTCGATTTTTCGTTTGTCATATTTAACATTCTAGATATGCGATTGCCTGCTGGAACTCTTTGCCCAGCGGCGCTTCTATTTCACGGCCATCTGGGAATTTGACGCGGCACGCATGTAGAAGCTGCGTATGGATGCCCAGTTTTTGTGCAAACCATGCATTCACACAAATATCTCCGTATTTTGTATCCCCTACGATTGGATGCCCAAGGGAAGCAAGATGTGCGCGGATCTGGTGAGAGCGCCCTGTCATCAGATGAACCTCTAGCAACGTATATCCCACTTTTTTTGAAACCGGAAACCATGCGACAGGCTGATACCCTGTCTTTATATATTTGCTGTTCTCCCGCTGCTTCCTAGAAACCTTCACGTAATTATCTTTCTTATCTTTCCAAAGCCATCCCTCTAAAATCTGAGGGGCAAGTACCTGCCCCTTCACCAGGCAGCGGTAATACTTTTGCAAGGAACGGCTGTCCATATATCCAGCCATCTCCTGAAGCCCTTTCAAACTCTTTCCGGCAATTAAGATCCCAGAAGTATTCCTGTCTAGCCGATTACAAATCGACGGGCAGAACGTAGCAAGCTCCTCCTCTCTTAGCGAACCGCTTTCTAGCAGATAACCGATGATGTATTCATTCGCAGAAATATCCGCGGCAGACGCCTTTTGTGAAAGCATTCCAACCGGCTTATTAATTGCCAGGATATCGGCATCTTCATAAATAACCTCTAATGGGATACACGGATACTTCTTTCTGATTTCTGAATAAATCTGTTCGGTTTGTCTGTCCCCTTCTTCTCCTTGTGCCGTCGCCTGCACCTGGTAAGGGCTTGAAAATCCTGCAAAAGTTTCCTGTGAAAAAAACAGCTTTACTTCATCCCCAAATGCAAGCTTTTCTGAACCTGTTGCTTTCTTTCCGTTCAAAACAATATTTTTTTTCCGCAGCATTTTGTATAAAAAACTGCCAGGAGCCTTCGGCAAAAGTTTTTTTAAATACTTATCCAAACGCTGCCCCATTTCATTCTTCCCTATTTCAAAGCGTTGCATTTCTCCCTCCATCTGGTCAGTCAAAATATACAAAAAGATAAATCCAAATTTGATTTTCTGACCAGCTTAATCTTTCCTAAAATTTAAGTATAATTTTTAATAAATATAAATTTAATTTTATCTATTACCATACCAACTATCTGTGTTATAATCTCTTTTGATATATTATTTATCTTCTTTTCCTGTTCTTCAACTCATGTTAATATTACTTACCTTCTTATTCTGTTTCCAATCCTATCTGATGTTACTTACCTTTTTTCCGATTTCCTCTCTTCTGCCGCTTTCCTCGTATATTGTCAGGTGTTTTCCCCGGTTGTATTTTACCAATTGTTTTCTTGGACGCCCTCTTATCAGACGTTCCTTTTGGTGATTTTTTACCAATCGTTCCTTTATTATGTTCCTTACCAGATATCTTCCTCGGCGGGATCAGGCATTCTGGTGCAAACCCAATCAAGTCTGTGCGTTTTGCTTTGATCAACGCTTCCTTTACAAGTTCATAATTCTTCGGATCCCGGTATTGGATCAAAGCCCTCTGCATTGCTTTCTCATGTGGGTTATGCGCTACGTATAGCTTTTCCATCGTACGAGGATCTAGGCCAGTATAATACATACAGGTGGAAATCGTAGAGGGCGTCGGATAGAAGTCCTGTACCTGCTGCGGCATATAGCCCAGTTCGCGCAGAAATTCCGCCAATTCTATTGCTTCCCGCAACGTGGATCCTGGGTGGGAAGACATCAGGTAGGGCACCAGATACTGCTTCTTCCCAAGCGTTCCATTCGTCTTCTGGTACTCCTTGGCAAACCTGCGGTAAATTTCTGCCCCAGGCTTCCCCATCTTCTGTAGCACACGGTCGGAAATATGCTCAGGCGCAACCTTAAGCTGCCCGCTGACATGGTACTCACATAATTCCTTCAAAAAACTACGGTCAGGATCCGCCAGTACATAGTCGAAACGGATACCGGAACGGATGAAGACCTTCTTTACGCCAGGCAGGCTGCGCAGCTTCCGAAGCAGTTCCAAATAGTCCCCATGGCTTGCCCGCAGCGCCTTACACGGTTTGGGGAACAGGCACTGTTTCTCCCTACAGGCTCCTGACTGTAGCTGCTTTTCGCAGGCAGGGAACCGGAAATTAGCCGTAGGCCCTCCCACGTCATGGATATATCCTTTAAACTCCCTATCTTTTATAAGGCGCTTTGCCTCCTCGACAATCGAGCTATGGCTCCTCGCCTGGACAATCCGCCCTTGATGGAACGTCAGCGCACAGAAGCTGCATCCCCCGAAACAGCCCCGGTTGCTGGTAAGGCTGAACTTTACCTCCGATATGGCAGGCACGCCGCCAAACGCCTCATAAGAGGGATGGTAGGCACGCTGGTAGGGCAAGCCGTAAACATCGTCCATTTCCTGCTCTGACAAAGGCTTAGAAGGCGGGTTCTGCACCACATACACCTGGTTCGGGTACTCCTCCGCCAGGCGCTTCCCGCTGAAAGGATCGGTATTGCAGTACTGCGTGTAGAAGCTTCTGGCATAGCTTTCCATATCCGCTTCTACTTGTAGGAATCCAGGGAGATAGATTGCATCGTAAATATCCTCTTTTTTGCGCGTTTTATAGACCGTCCCGTCCACAAATGTGATATCCTTTACAGATAATCCGCTGTCTAAGGCCTCTGCCAGGGCAACGACGCTGCGCTCCCCCATGCCATACATCAAAATATCCGCCCCGCTGTCCAAAAGAATGGAACGTTTGACCTTGCCGCTCCAATAATCGTAATGGGCAAGGCGGCGCAGGCTGGCTTCCACCCCTCCAATCAGGATTGGCGTCTTCTTATAAGTCTGGCGGATCAAATTCCCATAGACAACCGTCGCATAATCCGGCCTCTTCCCCATCTGCCCGCCAGGGCTAAAGGAATCCTTCTCCCGTTTCCGTTTCGACACGCTGTAATGGTTCACCATGGAATCCATATTCCCCCCGCTGACCAAAAATGCAAGCCTTGGCTCTCCATAAACGGCAATGCTGCCCTTATCCCTCCAGTCCGGCTGGGAAATGATACCTACCGTATACCCATGGGCTTCTAGCAGGCGGCTGATAATCGCATGGCCAAACGAAGGATGATCCACATAGGCATCCCCAATGACATATACAAAATCAAATTGTGAAATCCGCCTTGCTTCCATTTCCTCCCTGCACACTGGCAGGAAACCATTCCCTATATCCATCCCTATCCTCTCTTCATCCCATCCGGCAGCTTTTCCAGTAACTCATAATAGTCTGAAATATAATAATCTGCCAGTTTCTTTTTCTCCTCATACTGCGCGGTGGAAAACTGGTCCTCTACCGCGCATACCTGCATCCCGGCATGCTTGCCCGCCAAAATCCCCATAGGCACATCCTCAAACACCAGGCAGCGATCCGGCTGTGCCTGAAGGCGCCTGGCCGCTTCTAGGTAGACGTCCGGCGCAGGTTTTCCACGTTCTACTTCACAGGCCGTCACAATTTCTTGGATATAGTCCCACAAATGCAAGGCGGAAGCCACGGCATTGACTAGCTCCCTGGAATTACTGGTCGCAATCCCCACGCGGATCCCATGCGATTTACAGTATTCCAAAAACTCCTGCGCGCCTGGCTTAAACGGGACTTCGTATGTATATTTCTCAATTGCCATCTGGTTCCAGATATACTTTAATTCCTCTATACTTTCTGGAAGCTGGAACAGCTCTTTGGTATAAACAGCCGTTTCCGTAAAACTCATCCCCTCGATGTCCCTCTGGTACGTTTCTGGAAGGGCAAGCCCACGCTTCTCTAAAAATTCCACATCAATGTCATGCCACAGCCACATGGAATCCACCAACGTCCCATCCAGGTCAAAAATGACAGACTGTATTTTTTCCAACATCGTATCGTTTACTCCTTGCTCCGCCTAGGGCGGCTACTTGTACTGCTTGAACTCCCCGTTCTTCTTCACCTTATAAAAGATGGTTTTCCCTGACAGCTTCACATACCATACCGCGCTGCCTTTAGAAACAATGGGCTGGCAGTCCGACAGGTATCCTTTTTTGGTATAAACCTTACTCGTTTTTTTGCCGTTCCCATCTAAAAAAACATAACTTACCTTACCGCGCCCGGATTTCCTAGAAATCCGTTCCCAGAGCAGCAGGAAAGAATTTTTGGACAGCTTTACCAACTGCGGGGCAGATGCAGCTACTTTACCGCCTTCCTTATAAGAAGTAATCCATTTCAGCTTCGTAGCTTTTGTAGACACCTGTCCACGCGGCGTTACCGTAATATAGACGTTCCGCGTGTTATTTTTCTCAAATTTCTTATTGTGTGCAACGGAACATCCCGCTGTCAGGTAATTGCCGGACGAATAGCTTAAGCCTCCAATCGCCGCGCCGGTATTGTTGTAATGGATTTTTTTGTAACTCGGATATTCTAACGTATGGATCCGGTCAGATTCAAAATACAAATCCTCATACAATCCATACGCCAGTTCCTTGGCATTGTATTCTTTTAACACGGCGGAACGCGGGTTGGCGTCCCCATGGTCCAACGTAACAAGATGTCCTTTGTCATCTAGCATAATAAACTGGTTGAAAGAATGGCTGATGTCATAGTCATACCAAACAATATTTTCCAGATCTGACATATCCACAGAAACCGTCAACGTCCCCTGATGGTGCACGCCGCTTGCATCGCCATACATCGTATGGGCGGTACGGATGATTAAGCGGCCTTCATACTCTTCCATCCGCAAATTCCCTGCATGGAATATCTCATTTGTATCAGCGCCCCGTAAGGACGCGGCGCCAAGCCGTTTCCACTTTTTGTTATACTTTACGACACGCAAAACTTCCACATCATCGTTATCCTTTGGGTTATCCTGCCCAAACACCAGGAAATACGCATCCTTCCCTGCATAAAACCCCCCATATTTGCTCAACTCCATCGGTATTTTTTTCTTGGACGTCCGCCGGAAGGACTTATTGTAATACTCTGCCAGGACGCTTTCATAACAAGTCCCACGATATGTAGACCGCCCCTTCTTATAGGAAAACGACTTCTCTATCGCAGTAACCGCCATATAGCCAGACGCAGTAAGCGTCAGCCCAGAAAGCGGCATACTGGAATAAACCGTGTAATCCTGCCTGCTTGCAGTATTCACGCTTCCGAACACTTTCCTGTTTTTGCCAAGTACGGCCACCGTACAGGAAGCCAGCTTCCCATTCGATGATTTCGCCATAATCGTAACCCTTCCATCCATGCGTGCCTTCACCTTCCCCTTAGAGGAAACAGACGCTATAGACGGATTACTTGAAATCCATGTGACTTTCTTGGACGTTGCGTCCGAAGGGGAAATCTTAGCTTTTAAGGAAGCCGTTTTCCCAATCTTCAGGCTTAGTTTCTTCTTATTGACTGTTATTTTTTTGACAGGCTTGCTCCCAACCTCCTGGAATACCCTTTTGTACTTCTTCGCATAGCCCTGCGCCGTAGAATTTTTCTTCCCATAGATGACGGCCTGCGGCTCCACCCAGTCATCGACGTCTGGGATTTCACACCGTGGATTCCGGACTGTGATACGTTCCAGTTCCCTACAAAACCGGAAGGTAGAAAGCCCTAGGCTTGCCACCGTATCCGGAAGATCGATTCCGCGCAGCTTGTAACACTTCTGGAATGCATAATCCCCAATGCTTTTTACGCCCTTTGGGATGGTAATGCTTGAAAGAAGCCTACATTCTGAAAATGCATAAGCGCCGATTTCCACCAAGGAAGACGGAAGGCGTATTTCCTTTAGAGCGTAGCATCCGTCAAACGCCCAATCCCTTATGGACTGGATCGAAGAAGGAAGGTTCACCTTCTTCAAATTTGAACATTGATAAAACATCCATTCATTGATGCTTTCCAATCCTTCTGGAAGCGTCACGGTTTCCAGGTTCCGGCATCCCTCGAACCCATAGGCAGCAATATGCCCTACCTGCTTTGGCACAGTATAAGATTTCATAGAAGATGAAGCCGGATACGCAACCAATTCCGTCTTCCCAATGGTAAACAAGACGCCATTTTCCGCAAGGAAATATGTATTCCCTTCCTCCACAATAAATTCCTGCATACTGGCGCACCCTTTAAACGCCAAATAGCCCACCTTCTGAAGCGCGGCTGGCAGCGTTATTTTCTTTAGGCTGCTACATCCTTGGAACGCCGCGTCCCAAATATAAGATAACGCAGCGGGAAGCGTAATGCTTTTCAGGCTGGTACACTGTGCAAAAGCCGATGATTGGATGAGGGTCACGGTAGATGGAAGGGCAACGTCCGTAATCTTACTGAATCCATAAAAAGCACGCGCGCCGACGCTTGTAACGCCCTCTCCGATATTTACGCGGACAATGCTTTCCTTATATTTTTGCCAAGGCAAAGACCCGTCGCCAAAAAAATTATCCATATTGCCAGTCCCGCTGATCGTAAGCGTCCCGCCAGACAGCTTCCAGCTTACCTGCTGCCCGCACATACCACTGGCATCCACCCTGCCTGCCGCTTTCACGCCAGGCTCTCCTGGCTGCCCTCCTTCTGATCCTTCTACATGATTGGTAGCAGCGCTTCCTTCCTGGGAACTGGCGTCCGGCTCTTCGGCGTCTGGTTCAGCCGCCTTCTCGCTGGAATCTGGCATATATCTTATCTCGCCAGAGTTTTCGTCCTGCTGCCCATCCTCTGCTGCTTCTGACCCTTGCGTGCCTTGCTCCTCTGAGCGTGTCACATTCCCGCCTGGCCTGTCCACATCCTGACGCTCTGGCAACGTATCCTTGTCTGCTCCTGCCTGGGCAGGTATGGCAGGCGTCCCTTGGCACAGCAACGCGACAGCAGTCCCAATACAACAGAGCCTTCGGATTCTCCTCTTCCACTCCATCATCCAAAATCCCTCCCATTCCCTTTCATGCCCCAAGGGCTTTTCCTTATCCAACGTATCATGCCTTACTAGTTTTCCTTGGGATTTTGCAGGAACACCCAATCCCGAGCCCGCCACGGCCAATATGGCAGGATACCCCCAAAGAGAGGTTGTCGCACAATACATCCATCCCTGGGAACGATTCTTTGATTTCCTGTATCCAGCCTTCTGTCACTTCCTTCGAGGAACTAGAGGCCGCCAGAAGATAGATTTCCCCCTTCTCATAAGCTTCCCGGAAGGTGGTCGCAAAATCATTCTGGATCGCCTCGATCATCGCCCTACGGGCTTTCGCCGCCCCATGGCACTTTTTGTACGGCTCTAGCATACCAACGTCAAATTTAAGGACTGGCTTAATGTTAAAGACCGACCCCAATGCCGCCGCTGCCGGGGAAATACGGCCGCCACGCTTCAGGTGCTCCAATGTTTCCACGCTCACATAGATCACCATCTTATCCCGGTAGGCCTCTAACATATCTTTGATCCGCTGCCCAGGATAGCCTTCTTCTGCCAGTTCAAGCGCATCCAAAATAGATCGATGCTGCGGCGTTGACACCCGCCCATTGTCTACCACAAACACCCTTCCAAAATAAGGCTTCTCCAATGCCAATGTGATAGCCGAAGCGCAAGAACCGCTTAGCCCGCTGCTAATAGGGATATACAAGATCTGCTCATACTCTTTTAAAGCCTTATCCCACAATTCCATAACGGCCGCCGGGGACGGCTGGGAAGTCGCGACTGTAAGCCCGGACGAAAGCTTCTCAAAAAACTCCTCCCGGGAAATGCTGACATCCTCGTAATAACATGCATCCCCAAAGTAAAATGGCATTGGAAGCACAAAAATGCCTAATTCCTGCGCCTGCTTCTGGGTAATCCCGCTATGGCTGTCTGTAACTATTCCAATTTTCTTCATACACTTCACCATTCCTTTTTTCCTTACCTTTGCCTTGGCCAGCGCCCATAAGCTGGCTTACCTCCTCCTCTGTCAAAGCCCGGTACTCCCCAGGCTCCAACGTTTCATCCAGCTTTAACGTGCCCATGGAAATACGCTTTAAATACAAAACGCGTTTCCCAACGGCCTCAAACATCCGCTTCACCTGATGGAACCTGCCCTCTGTCAGGGTCAGAAGGATCTCTGAAACCCATCCTCCTTCCCCTTCCTCCTGCGACAGGATCTCAAGGCGCGCCGGACGCGTAGGCGTTTCATCCCCAATCTCCACGCCATGCAAAAAGCATTCTGCTTCTTGTTGCCCCACCACCCCAGTTACCCTGGCATAATACGTCTTTTCCACGTGTTTCCCGGGCGCAAGCAGGCCGTGGGACAACGCGCCGTCATTTGTGATAAGAAGAAGCCCTTCCGTATCCAGATCAAGCCTGCCTACGGGGAAGAGATCCTTCCTCCTGCTGCACGTGATATACTCCATAACCGTCTTATGCGTACGGTCGGATACCGCGCTCACACAGCCCATAGGCTTATAGAGCATATAGTACTCCTTCTGTGCATAGACGACTGCCTCTCCCTGATACTCCACAAGATCCTCCCCGGGCGCCACCTTCTGCCCAGGATCCTTTACAGGCGCCCCATTCACCCGTACCTGCCCCTTCCTCACCTGCTGCTTTACCTCGCTGCGCGTGCCGATCCCCATATCAGCAAGGTATTTATCCAACCGTATCTGCATCCCACACCTCCCCTTGTACAGTATCGCATCCATCCTCTTACCCGTACGCATACCTCAGCCGTTTCTCTTCCAGCCATTTCAACACCCAATATGGGTTCACGCTGACTTCCTGTCCCGCTTCATCATTGACATAAATCCCTATATGGAGGTGGACGGCAAACTTGCCGACCGTCCCTTCTTCCTCCCCATAGCCGCTATCCCCCATAAACCCCAAAAGCTCCCCCGCCTTCACTTCATCCCCCTCTTCAAACTCCCTGGCGTAATCATAGAGATGGGCGTAATAAAAATACCCGCCGCCTGGGGATCGCACGCCAATGCGGTAGCCGCCCAGCTTCAGCCAGCCTACCTTCTCCACAACGCCATCCGTCATGCTGACCACCGGATACCGCCCACGTTCGTTCAAGGACGCCATAATATCCGTCCCCTCATGCCCACGGTTCCCGCCGTATGCCCGGTCGAACATCCAGGAATTTTCAAACGAGGTAGACAGGCTGCTGCCAGCCTGCGGCAATGGGATGGGGAAATACTCCAGATCCCCCCAGACCGCCCGCTCCTGCCGCTCAAACTGATGGGCAGCCTTTGGCTGGTATTGGTAAAGCAGTTCCAGGTAATCCTCAAGCTCCTCCTTGCCCTTCTGACCTGCCGTCAAGCTGGCGAACAGATAGCTATACCTAGAATACTCTGAATCCTCTTCGTACTTACAGAATGCTTCATAAGATTCCTTTGGGACTTCCTGCTGCCGCAGCAGCCCTAACGTATCTTCCCCTTCCAATAGATGGGTGACTTTTGCAACGTGCTGCAGGTATGCGGTAAAATTCACCACAAAGCAGACCATTGCGGTAAGAACCAATATCTGGATCCCTAACCTTTTCCCCATATGACCTCTTCCTTATTTGGAACGTTCCAGAAATCCCAGGATCAATTCCCATACCTTTGCCACCGAAGGGATGCTCAGCCGTTCCATCGGCGTATGGATGTCAAAATTATCAGGGCCAAAAGAGATGCAGTCCAGCCCCTTGATCTTGCCCGTGAAAATCCCACATTCCAGCCCAGCATGGAGCGCCATTTTCTTCGGCTCCTCCCCAAACAGTTCCCGGTAAGTGTCTGCAAGCAGTTCACGCACCGGGGAATCCGGCTGGTATTCCCAAGCCGGGTAATCCCCACGTAACGAAGACTCCCCGCCCAACAAAGATACCAATGAGCCAAGCCTTTTCGCTACTTCATACTTCCTGCTTGTGACATTGCTCCTGACAGAGCAGCAAAGGGACAGGAAACCGTCAGACAGCTTTAAAATGCCAGGGTTGGCAGAGGTTTCCACCAGCCCTTCCACTTCCATGCTCCAATGCTGCACGCCGCAAGGCATCTGGCGCATAAGGCACAACGCCTTTTCCTGGGACGCATCATCCAAAACATCCCTGCATCCCTGGCCAAAGTCCCTTACCATAACCGTAAGCCCAGGATCTGAACTACGGTATTCCTGCCGTAATGTCTGGCCGATTTGCCCTGCCAGCTCCAAAAACGCCTTTTCCTGACCAAAAGGCGCCCCCTCCTGCCCCAGCAATATGGTACAGGCTGCTTCCCTTGGTATGGCATTGTCCTTCAGCCCGCCCTCTAAAGCTACAATAGAGCATGGGAACGCCTCCCCTAGCGCTTCCAAAACACGCCCCATCAGGAAGATGGCGTTGCCGCGTTCCTTGTGGATCTCCATACCGGAATGGCCGCCCTTAAGGCCGGAAACCTTGATTTCATAGCATATGCCTTCCCTGGCTTCCCGTGCCATTGGGATACGGCAGTCAACATCCAGCCCGCCCGCGCAGCTCGTCAGAAAGATGCCTTCTTCATCCGAATCAATGTTCAGCAGCTTTTTTCCCTTTAGCATTGAAAGATCAATGCCCTCCGCGCCCAACAGCCCTGTCTCCTCATCTACGGTAAACACAACCTCAAGCGGGGGATGAGGAATCTCGCTGCTCTCTAAGATGGCAAGGCCATAGGCAAGCGCAATGCCGTCGTCCCCGCCCAACGTCGTCCCCTTTGCCCTTAAGAAATCCCCGTCCACAAAAAGGGTAAGCCCTTCTGTTTCAAAATCGAACTCCACGCCGGATTCCTTCTCACACACCATATCCATATGCCCCTGTAGGATCACGGGATCTGCATCTTCATATCCTTTCACCCCGCCCTTGAACAGGATGACATTGCCCATGGCATCCTGGATCCACTCTAGGCCATGCGCCTTCGCAAACGCCACGCAGTAATCGCTGATTGCCTTCGTGTTGCCAGAGCCATGCGGGATCTTACAGATTTCCTCAAAATAATAAAATACCCTCTCTGGCTTTAATCCTTCACAAATCCTCATAGCTACCTCCATTCTGCTGGTATATTTATTCTATTGGCTCATAAAATAAACTATGAAAAAAATCGCTTATCTTCTTATTATAGCCGCCCTATTAATTTATATTTTAGCATTTCCAAAGGAATCTGTCCAGGCTGCAGCGTTCGGGCTTGGCCTTTGGTATGAGAAATTGCTGCCCACGCTGCTCCCAGTATCGATCCTTTCCTACCTGCTGATCCATTCTGGGATCTTAGATGGGCTTACCAGACGTATGCACCGTATCGTGAAGCATTTCTTCCCTGTCAGCAGCGCAGGTCTATACCCGTTGGCCGCAGGGCTTTTATTCGGCTTCCCGATGGGGAGCAAGATCACGGCGGAGCTGGTGCTGGCAGGAAAAATGTCGAAAGAAGAGGGGGAGCGCCTTTGCTGTGCCTGTAACAACATCAGCCCGATGTTCATTACAAGCTTCCTTCTGGGCGACTGCCTGAAACGGCCGGATCTCAGGATCCCTACCCTCTTCATCCTCTATACGCCCCCATTGTTCCTTTATATGGTAAAAAACAGAAAGCGCCAGTTCCCCTCCCCCCTGTGGGAACCCGAAAAAAAAGCAGCATCCATGAACTTCCAGGTCATAGATGCTGGCATTATGAACGGTTTCGAAACATTAGCCAAACTCGGCGGCTATATCATGATGTTTGCCATACTTGCGCAGATGGCCACGCTGCTCCCTATGCCCCATCCCATCCTGCGCTGTATGCTTGTCGGGTTTACAGAACTTACAAACGGGATCGCCTATACGGCGGGGCAAGGCGTCGGCTTTGCGGCAGCTTATCCCTTAATGATGGCTTATACTGCCTTCGGCGGGCTGTCTGGCCTGGCGCAGACCGCTTCTATGGTAAAAGAAGCTGGGTTCTCTCTCGCTCCCTACCTTACAACGAAACTGCTGTCTGCCGGGATATCCTTTGCCTTAGCAGCCTTATTCCTCTCCTGAACAGACGGTCAGGCCTGCGGCTCATTGCCCGCATCCTGCCCTTCCCCATCCATCTCCTCTCCTTCCGGGTATTGCCCGCCTTCCATCTCTGGGATAAGCTGCTCCCGGTTGGAAATGACTGCCTCATAAGAATCATTCAGGGAAACAAGGAGGTTCTCCGTCCTGGCCTGCGTTGTCTCCATGGCGTTCCATAAGAGATCTTGTATGCCCTGAAGCAGGCCATCCGTATACTCGACGGCCCTTTCCTGCAGAATCCTAGCCTGTTCCTCTGCCTCCTGGTAGATCGCATCCGCCTCCTGCTGGGCTTCCGCCCTGATCCGATCCGCCTGATCCTGCGCGTTCAAGATCACCTCGTTGGCGTCGGCATACGCCGCCTGCAGGATCTGGTTGTCGCTAAGCTGCTCTGACCGTTCCACTTTTGCCTGGGAAATGATCTCCTCTGCCTGTACCTTTGCCTTGTTCAAGATATTTTCCTTATTCTTAAGGATCTGCTTAAGCTGGTTTACCTCGTCTGGTATCTTTTTCTTCAATTCCTCCAGGTCATCTAGGATCTTATCCCGTTCTACGGCAATCTTCATATTATTCGAGAACTTCACACGGCTGCATGAGCTGAGATACTCTATAATATCGTTGATTGCATCTTCGATTTTATTTGGTTTATTGTTCATTACAACGCTCCTTTTCCCATCTGGCGCTAAACTGCAGCTGCCTACGCTAAGGATGCGTGGGCAGCTGCTTGGCCGACTGTCCCCCTATATGGGATCAGCGGTATTTTCCATATATCCTGCCTATCAACTGTTTTGGCACAAAATGGGAGATATCTCCGCCATACGAGGCCACTTCCTTTACAATCGTAGAACTTAAATAGGCATATTCTAAGCTAGTAGTTAAAAAGACCGTATCTATCTGCGAATTGACGATGCGGTTCGTCTGCGCAATCTGAAGCTCGTACTCAAAATCCGTGACGGCCCTAAGCCCGCGTATAATAATGGAAGCCTCTGCTTCCCTGGCAAAATCTATCAATAAACCATCGAATGATTGTACCTTCACATTCGGCAGATGCCCTGTGATCTCCTCTAACATACTAACACGTTCCTCAACAGAAAACAATGGACTTTTTGCACTATTTATCAAAACCGCAACCACCAGTTCATCCACAAGCTTCGCCGACCGTTCAATCATATCAATATGCCCGTAGGTAGCTGGGTCAAAGCTGCCCGGGTAAATTGCTCTTCTCATACGTCCTCTCCCATAGCCTATGCGTCCCGCTGTAAAAACACATGCTGGTTCTTCTTATATCTCTTTTCCCTGACAACCGTAAATCCCAGTTCTTCGATCCCGGACAGGGGGAGTTCTATGGAAGACTCCAATACAACCATGGATTCCCCAGTAATCAAAGACGATCCGGCCAAAGCCCGGAGCACATCCGCTTCTAGCCCCTTCCCATACGGCGGATCCAGGAATACCAAATCAAAGCGCTCCCGCCCTTCCATCCAGCGGACGGCGGAAACGGCGTCCCTCACCATAAGCATGCACTGGCTGGAAAATTTCGTAAACGCGATATTCCCCTCTATACATTGCGCCGCTTTTTTATTGTTCTCTACAAATACTGCCCGCTTCGCCCCACGGCTGACTGCCTCTAAGCCCATCTGCCCGCTCCCTGCAAACAGATCTAAAAACTGGCTGCCAGGAAGCCTGGGGTTTAAGATATTGAACAGCGTTTCCTTAATCCGGTCGGAAGTCGGGCGCGTATCCATCCCGGACGGTGCCTTTAATGGGAGGCTGCGCGCCGTCCCTGCGATAATCCTCATTTGCATACCTCTTCTAAAATAGCCCTGCGCAGAAGCGTAAGCGCGCTTGCCACGGAATATTCGCGTATCTTACTGCGGCTCCCGCTGTACAGGTTCTTTTCCGTATATAGTTTCCCTTTGCAGTAACATCCAATGTATACAAGCCCCACTGGCTTTTCTTCGGTCCCGCCGTCCGGGCCTGCAATCCCGGTCACGGCTATACAGATATCCGCGCCCGCTGCCTTCGCGCCCCCTTCCGCCATCTCGGCGGTCGTATGGGAGCTGACCGCCCCATAGGCTTCCAACGTCTTGTGGGATACGCCCAAAAGCTTCTCCTTCGCCTCATTGGAATACGTGACGTAGCCTTCCCTCAGATACCTGGAAATGCCCGGCACATTGACCAGGCGTCCCGCCAAAAGCCCGCCTGTACAGGATTCCGCCGTAGACACGGTAAGCTGCCCCTGCTCCAAAAGCCTGGCTATAGCCATCTCCAACGTGACCTCTGGCTCGTCCGTATAGATCAGATCCCCGAAGCGCCGCGCCAGCTCCTCTTCCACTGGGGCAATCAAGCCATATGCTTCTTCTTCACTCGCCGCCTTTGCCGTAATACGCAGATGCACTTCCCCCGTCTTAGCATAAGGGGCGATGGTGGGGTTTTCCTGCGCTTCTATCAAATCCAGGATTTTTGTCTCTACAAGGCTCTCCCCAATGCCGCAAAGCTTGACCATCTTCGAACAGAGGATCTCTGGCTGTATGCTGTGGAGATATGGGTACACCTGATCCTCGAACATGGGCTCTAACTCATTGGGCGGCCCTGGGAGCAGGATCATGCATGTCCCTTCCCTTTCCATAATCACCCCTGGCGCAGTCCCGTTGGGGTTATAGAGCACCTTGCTGCCCTTTGGCACCAAAGACTGCTTCCAGTTATTCTCGGTGATCCTACGGCCCCGTTTTTCCAAAAACGCCGTAATCTCAGCCTTCGCCCTGGCGTCCTCTACCAGTTCCATCCCCATAACTTTAGCGGCCGTTTCCTTGGTCAGATCATCCTGTGTCGGCCCTAAGCCGCCGGATAAGATCACCACATCCGAACGCTCTGCCGCCACATGCAAGATCTCCTCCAGCCTCCCTGGGTTGTCGCCTACCACGCTCTGGTAATACATGGAAAGCCCCAGCATTGCGCATTTCTCCGCAAGGAACGCCGCATTCGTATTCACGGTATTCCCCAAAAGGAGCTCTGTCCCTACACAAATCAATTCTGCTGTCATCCGCCGCCTCCTATCCCTTCTAGTAACCAGCGCTTATTTCTGTTCCTTCAATACCTCTTTGTTCTTTACGATATAATCCACCAAAGAAATTACCGTCAACGCCAGCGCAAGGTACGTCACAAGATCTGCGCATACCTGGTATGTGCCGTTGTCGAAATCGAAAATCAGCATCACGATCATCACCATTTGGAACGTCGTCTTGAACTTGCCCCAATAACCTGCTGCAATCACTACCCCATTATCAGAAGCCACAAGGCGGAACCCACTGATGATAAACTCACGGCTGATAATAAGGATGGAAATCCAGGCAGCAAGCCTCCCGTTCGCCGTCAGGCAGATCAGCGCCGCCGCTACTAGAAGTTTATCCGCTAACGGATCCATAAATTTCCCGAAATTTGTCACTAAACCATACTTTCTTGCAATTTTCCCGTCCAAAAAGTCCGTCAGGCTTGCAACCACAAACAATGCCACGGCCGCATACATCCCTGATTCCCCCAGGCCTGGCGCCAGCATACACACGACGAAAGGCACAACCAGGATGACACGCAGCACCGTCAGTTTGTTTGGCAGATTCATTTTATCACCTCTCCAATCAGATCATATCCATACGCCCCGGTTACCCTGGCCTTCACAAAATCCCCGGTCACCCATTCCTCGTCGGAATCCAGGAAGATATAGCCATCCACCTCTGGGGCGTCACGGTAGGTCCTGCCGACATAGGCATGCTCCCCGTCGACCTTCCCTTCCACCATAACCAAAAGTTCTTTCCCTGCCATCTCTTCATTCTTATCGAAAATAACCTCCTCTTGCAATTCCATGATCTCATCCCGCCAGTCCAGCTTCTGCTGTTCTGCCACCTGATCTGGGAACCCTGCCGCCGCGGTCCCTTCCTCCTGCGAATAAGGGAACACGCCCAGGCGGTCAAATTCCATTTCATTCAAGAAATACATCAGTTCCTCATGCTCTTCTTTCGTTTCCCCTGGGAACCCGCTGATCAACGTAGTGCGCAGCGTGATATCTGGTATCTCTGCTTTCAGATGGGAGATCTTCTGTTCCAGGCCTTCCTTCGTAGCCCTGCGGCCCATCTTCCTTAATATCCTATCGCTACAGTGCTGGATCGGCATATCCAGGTAGTGGCAGACCTTCGGGTTCTGCTTGATGCACTGTACCAGTCCTTCGTATATCTCCTCTGGGTAGCAGTACATCACACGGATCCATTGGATGCCCGGGATCTCTCCCAGCGCGTCCAGCAGGCGGTGCAGCGACTTCTCCCCATACAGATCCACGCCGTACAGCGTCGTTTCCTGCGCAATTAGGATCAGCTCCTTCACGCCCCAAGATGCGAGATCCCTTGCCTGAGCCAAAAGTTCCTCCATCGGCACGCTGCGGTAACTCCCCCGGATGCTTGGGATGATGCAGTAGGTGCAGTTCTTGTCGCAGCCCTCCGCAATCTTAAGATGGGCGTAATGCCCCCCTGTCGTCAGCACACGCTTCGCATGGATCTTAGGCAGCCCCTCTAGCGGGCGGTAGCGTTCGTAATGCCCCTGCCTTCCAGCCTCTTCTATGGCCTTTGCGATTTCCCCATAGGAATTTGTGCCAAGGACGACGTCCACCTGCGGGATCTCCTTTTGGATCTCTTCCTGGTAACGTTCTGCCAGGCATCCCGTAACCACCAGGATCCGGCAGCTCTTAGCATCCTTGTACGCCGCCATCTCTAGAATCGCCTGGATGCTCTCTTCCTTCGCGTCGCCAATAAAGCAGCAGCTATTGATGACAATGGCCTCTGCTTCCTCTTCCAGATCCGTAAACGTGTGGCCTGCTTCCTTTAAAACACCTATCATAAATTCCGTGTCCACCAGGTTCTTGTCACAGCCCAGGGAAACAACGAATACCTTCATAAGCTTCCATACCTTCCTAAACTCAGATAAACGGGAACCAAATACCCCGCGGCAAGCAACGTGGCATCTATTTTGCGGCGCTGCAAGCAGCGGGGTATTGAATTACGCAGCCGTTACTCCTTTTGCGCTTCGTCCCCTACGATCTTCACCTTACCACCATAGACTTCCTCTACCGCGATGGAGAACGGCTTCTTATTGGAGGCGTCGTCAATCAACGGCTCTTCCCCGCCGATAATCTGCCTTGCCCTCTTTGCCGTCGCAAGGACAATGGAATAGCGGCTGTTCACTAACGGCTCTTCCCCAATCTCTACCTCACTGTTTACCACTTTGATCAAATCGGAATAAGACGGATGCAGCATCATAATATCATTCTCCTTTCACAAAACATCTCAATCCAGCCTGGATGGCCTGTATCTGCTCTAAGTTCCTAGACACCCTGGCATGCTCATTCTGTATGATGGAATGCACGTTCTGCACGCATTCCTCCAAGTCGTCGTTGATCACCAGGTAATCATACCCTTCCACCCCCTGCGCTTCCTGCCATGCACGCCCTAAGCGGGAAGCTATCACCGCTTCCTCTTCCGAGCCGCGCCCGATCAGGCGCTTTTTCAGTTCCTCCGCACTTGGCGGCGTGACAAACAAAAGCAATGCGTCCGGGCATTGTTCCTTCACCTTCCATGCGCCCTGGATCTCAATCTCTAAGATCACATCCCTTCCGGATGATAGCTGTTCTTGCACATATCCCTTCGGCGTCCCATAATAATTCCCGACGTACTGCGCATACTCGAGCAAAGCCTGATCCGCAATCATAGCTTTAAACTCTTCCTCTGTCTGGAAAAAATATTCCCGCCCATGCACTTCCCCAGGCCTTGGAGCCCTTGTGGTCGCGGAAATGCTGAGCGCATATTCCTCCTGGTGTTCTTCCAGAAGCCGTTTCATTATGGTTCCCTTCCCGGAGCCGGAAAACCCGGAAACTATAATTAAAATGCCTTTCTTTCGGTCCATCTGCGCCCTTCCTTATCCTTATTCAATATTCTGGATCTGCTCACGTACCTTCTCAATATCCGTTTTCAAGTTGATTGCGATATCGGAAACCGTAATGTCATTTGCCTTCGATAAGATGGTATTGGCCTCCCGGTTCATCTCCTGCGCCATAAAATCCAGCTTCCTCCCAATGCCGCCGCCCTGACGGAGGATATCCTTCGTCCCTTTGATATGGCTCTTCAAGCGCACGGTTTCCTCATCGGTACAGATCTTATCTGCAAAAAGCGTAACCTCTGTCAAAATACGGTTCTCGTCTATCTGTGTTTCCGCCAGAAATTCATGTACCTTATCCATCAGCTTCTGGCGGTATTCGTTTATGATTTCCGGGGAACGTTCCTCAATCGCTTCTACGTACCCTTCCATGGCCTCCAGCTTCTTCAGCAAATCTTCCATAAGCTGACGCCCTTCCTTCTCCCTTGCATCCACAAACCGCCCCACGGCCTCTGTAAGCGCCTGCTCAAGCAGCGGCCACAGCTCATTTTCATCCATCTGCCGCGCTTCCATTGCAAATACCTCGGGGAACCTCGAAAGCCCTACGGCGTCTAATCCTTCCGGCAAGGAGAACTCCTCTGCCATCTGGCGGATATAGTTCCTGTATTCCGCTGCAAGCCCTGCATTGTACTTCAAAGCCTCCTGGCCTTGCGTCGAATCCTCATATGTGATGTAAACATCCACTTTCCCACGCTGGATGTATGATTTCAGTAAATTACGGATCGCACTCTCGAATAAATTCAGTTTCTTTGGCATCTTGACTGCAAGATCCAGATACCTGTGGTTTACCGACTTAATCTCCACTGTGACCTTATGCGCTTCATCCGCAGCCTCACAGCGCCCAAAGCCGGTCATGCTCTTTATCATCCCAACCTCCTGTTCGCCCTTTTACTACTGCCGCATCCAAGAAGGCCGATACAAGATATAGGAAACCTTTTTGCCACATACAACAAGATCCAGTACCCGCCGTCTTTTATGCACAACCTCATATCCATTATAAAGCAATTACCAGGATTAGTCAAACCATAATTACGGCTCGTAGCGATCCTCCAGCAGATCCTCCCCGTCTGCAGCCGCTGTGGCAAGCTTGTCGCAACGCTCGTTCATCACATGCCCGTCGTGCCCCTTCACCCAGATAAACCGGACTTTATGGGGCGCCACCGCCCGCAAAAGTTCCTGCCAGAGATCGATGTTTTTCACTGGCTTTCCATCCGCCTTCTTCCACCCCTTTTCCAGCCATCCTGAAATCCATCCCTGGTTGAACGCGTCCACCAAGTATTTGGAATCCGAATACAATTCCACCCTGCAAGGGCGGTTCAGCTCCTGCAGGCCGCGGATGGCCGCCATCAGCTCCATGCGGTTGTTCGTGGTCTTCTTATAGCCAGCCGATATTTCTTTCTTATAAATCCGCCCTTTTGGATCCATATATGCCAAGACAGCTCCATAGCCCCCTGGCCCATCTGGGTTCCCCCTAGCGGCGCCATCTGTATAAATCTTTACGTCCATATGTCCCTCCATCCTATTCCTATAACAGCCAAGTTTCCTGTCCTATGGCTTTCCATTTATGGGAGTTCAACCACCTGGTTCTCATGATCCATCTGGATGATCTTATCCCTCTCTTTTTGGCTCTTTTTCAAATCCTTGTATTCCTGTATTAGGCCATACTGCTTCCACAAATGCATTGGCACGACATAGGCCGCCTGCACATGTTCCATAAAATAGCCAATCCCTAAAAACTGGTTCTTCTCCAGCCTGGGATCGAGTACGACAAACGCAAGGTCAACCTTCCTTCCCGACAGCTTCCCAATCTGTTCCTGGTAGGTTTTTTCCTGGTAATCATTGAAATCCTCTGGTTCCCCTTCCCACTTCCACCAGTGCAGATCCCCTGCATGGTAAATCACTTTGCCCGCAGCCGTCACGACAAACGCTACACCGCTGTCTGTGGAAGTAAGCGTTTCCACCTGGATCCCACCAATATCCCACCGCCCGCCAGGCTTTACATACGTAATCCTTTCCTTGACGCCATCCCCGAACTGCTGTAGAATCCGGTTGCCAAGCTTCTTCTTGGCTTCTTTTGCAAAGATATAATGGATCTTAGGGTAACGCCTGCACCATCCCAGCGTTTCCACATCAAAATGGTCGCGGTGGCTGTGGCTGGAAAATACATAAACCTGCGTATGCTCCGGAAATTCGGGCAGCGTGCCGTGGTACTTGCAAAACGGGACTCCATCTCCCCTATAATAATCAAACACCAGCGCCATCCCTGCCACTTCCACACAAAAGGCGCTGTGGTGGATATAAGTAACCTTCATTCTCTTTCCCTTCCTTGCCAAACGCATTACATCCCTCTTCCCCCATCCCATGGGGGCGCCGTCTGCCGGCTCCTGTAAAAGTGTAAAACAAAATCCCCGGAAAGTCAAATACCGATTTCCGCACAGACTATGTGGAAACACCCCGCCATAATCAAAGTGCAGACAGCAGCCCGCGGGTTTGTGCGCCAAAAGGCGGGGCGCGCATCGCACCCCGCCTCTTGCCATCGCCTTGGCGGCTTTTACAGATATACCCTGCCATACCTTACGGCATAATCCATAAAGCATTCCAATACCCCCATACCTGCTGCAAAACATCCCAGGAGGACGAGCAAAAAGACCGCCCCCTTATCATACTGTAAGACCATCCCCTTCCCTTCTGGCTGCCGCAAGGTAGCTGCAATCATCTCACATCCCAAAGAAACCAAAATCAGCGGCCACAATTTCATTATAAGCCCTAAGGACAGCGGCGGGTAGAACATATGCACCAGAAACAGGATCCCGAAAAAAACCATCAATCCACCGCATGTCACGCTCCCGACTCTTCTCGTCCTCATGCTTATATCCCCTCCTGTCCCTTGTCTTCGATCTGATCCAGTTCCCGTTTCTTACCCCGGATTAACATCAGCCCGCCGCAGATCAAGAAGACTCCGATGATCATCTGCGGAACGTCGTCCATCAGCATCCAATAGAACGGGCTGGGCAAAAGCCATTCCAAGTATCCTACCATATACTGCCACAGCATCGACGCCCCTAAGAAAATCAGGACTGCCGCAGCAATCGTGTTCTGCCTCCTGCTCCACCGCTCCAACGGTAGGAATTTATCCAGATGGAAGGCATAATCGTCCTCTAAGGCATAAAATTCCTCATCTGGCATCCCGCGTATGTTATGCACATTGAAAAAGCTGTAGCACCATAAGATCGGCAGGATAAACAGCACCGGGCCCATGTTCAGGATCGCCGCCAAAAAAATCAGCAGCCAGAACACGCCCATTATGCTTACGCCTTGCTTCATAAAGCCCATGTACATTTCCCCTGCCCCTGGCAACAGGGAAAACCAAAAGGCCCAAAAACCATTTTTCTTCCTTGTCATCTCGATACCTCCATATTCTTAGTCCCAGTCCCCATCCGCAGCGCCATCTGTCCCTATCTCTATGCGGAACCATCCGTTGCTGAGTTCCTTTAACCTATTGGTGATTTCCCGGCTCCCGCGCCTTAGGCTGTCTGCAATGCCTTCCTCGCGTTCCCGTCCTACCTGCCCCTTCCCGTCCATCTGGCGTTCCAGCTTTTGTTCCATCCGCTGGCTTTCTTTTAACTCCAGCCCCACGTTCTGGATATCCGCCATAACCGTCAGCAGGAAGATCGACGCTACGACGGCAAGCCCCACCTTCAGGCTATAAAGCATTAGCTGCACCTGCCTGGAGGATTCCTTCAGCTTCCGCGCTGCCTGGACGTCCATCCTGCGCACCTTGTTTAAAATCTCTTCCTTCAGATATCTGGGCGGCTCTGCCATACAGGATGCACATCCGCTTCTTCCAATGGTCTCCAATCCTTGCGCCCCTTCTTCCATGGAAAGGCTTCCTTCCACTAAAAGGCTTCCTTCTGTCAAAAGGCTTTCTTCCATCCATTCCCCAAACCGTTCCGCACAGAAGGTGCAGCCCCCAATATGCCCCAAAAATCCAGCTTCTTCCTCCTTTTCCAGCCTTCCCTCCTGCCAGTCGCAGAACAGCTCCCTGGAAATATGCCCAGCAAGCATGACGTCCGTCCCTGATACCTCTTTCCCCATCTGCTTTCGTGTCATATGGCCGCCCTCCCTTCCATCATCTTTTGGATCATAGCTTTTGCCCGGTAAATCTGGGTTTGGATGGTCTTTATCCCCTTCCCAGATTCCTGGGAAATCTCTTTTGCCGTCTTCTCCCTGTAAAAGTGCTCGGTAGCCACTTCCCGGTAAGGGCTTTTCAGGCTCTGACAGATCGTGTAGACATATTCTTTGGATTCCTGCTGCAGGTATGCTTCTTCCGGGCCTGCCTTCTGGTCGGCCAGCTCCGTAAAATACACTTCCTCTTTCGGCTCGCTGCGCCTCGCGGCGCTCTTTTTAAAATCCAGGCCTTTGTTCGTCGCAATCTTGCAAATCCAAGCCTTTTCATAATCCTTCTGGAAAGTGGCGAGGTTCTTATATACGGATAAAAAAGTTTCTTGTGTTAAATCTTCTGCATCAAATTGATTGCCTGACAGCTTAAAGCAAATGGAATATACCAAACGCTCATATGTGTCTAAAAGGTAACGAAAGTACGCTTCCTTATCCATGTCCCTTGCCTCCTTCCTTATCCATGATATCATGACGCCTCACCTGCCTCACGATCCGTTCAATTACTATAACGAAAGCCCACGCCAAGAATCTTCAACTTTTTCCATATTTTTTTGTCCTATTAAAAAGAATCCTGCGGCTGGTTGCTCTCGCAACATCACTCCTTACCGCCGCAGTGCGATCCACGCGGATCGTTTTTGGTTCATAGGACGCGCTTCCCTATGGAATGAAAAAGGCCGGCGCCTTGAGGTTGAAGCATACAAGATATGGTATTGCCCAACCTTATATGCATTTCCTCAATGCGCCAGCCCTTTTGCCAGAACCCCCGTCCTATATGTGGAAGGGATCCTAGCAGGCAAGCAGCTCGTCCGCCAGTTTTTCCATAGCCGCGACATCCTGTGGCTTCACGGCAGAACGGATGGTTACGGCCGTATCGCAGATTGAAACTTCCTTCATCGGCTCTAAGATTGCCCGCATAGCCTTTGCCGCCACGGGCGCCCAGGATCCGTTCTCTATCAGCGCAACCGTGCGCTTCTGGAAATTCTTTGCCTTAAGGTGATGTAAGAAGTCTTCCATGCAAGGGAATACGCCGCCATCGTAGGTCGCCGCTGCAAGCACCAGCCTGTCATAACGGAATGCATCCTCAACCGCTTCCGCCATATCGTCGCGGGACAGATCCGCAATGGACACCTTTGGCGCCCCTTTGGCTTCTAAGATCTCTTTTAGCTTCAAAGCCGCCTGCTTTGTGTTCCCATGGATCGATGCGTATGCAATAAAAATCCCCTGATCCTCCGGCTCGTAGCTGCTCCATGTCTGGTATTTGCCAATGTAATATCCCAGATCTTCTTTTAAGATCGGGCCATGTAGCGGGCAGATCATGGCAATGTCAAGCGTAGCCGCCTTTTTCAGGAGCGACTGTACCTGCACGCCGTATTTACCGACAATATTGAAATAATATCGCCTTGCCTCGCAGGCCCAGTCCTCTTCTGCATCCAAAGCGCCAAACTTCCCAAAGCCGTCTGCGGAAAACAGGATCTTCTCTGATTTCTCATACGCGACCATAACCTCCGGCCAATGCACCATTGGGGCCATGAAAAAGGCCAGCTCATGGCTCCCAAGGCCCAGTGTATCACCTTCCTTCACCGTTACGGAACGTCCTGCCAGATCCAGGTCAAAGAACTGCCCAAGCATTGGGAACGTCTTTGCATTCCCGACAATCTTCATACCCGGGTATTTCTCTGCCAGGACTTTGATATTTGCCGCATGATCCGGCTCCATATGGGATACTACGAGATAGTCCACGTCCCTGCCCCCTAAAGCCTTTTCCAGGTTTTCCAGCCACTCGTCCCTCTTGCGTGCATCCACGGTATCCATAACAGCTATTTTCTCATCTAAAATGACATAGGAATTATAAGAAACGCCATTCGGTATTACGTATTGGCTTTCAAACAAATCCAGATCTTTATCATCCACCCCGATATACAGGATGGAATCTGAAACCGTTACATCCTTCATAGTACATTATCCTCCTAAACTGATAGATTCATCCAACCATTCCAAACGTATACTATTTTAATGATTCCTGCAAGATTCGTCAATAGGGTTTCTGGAATTTCTGGTAAGAGATGGCTGGCATAAAGGATGGATAACGGTAACCTTATGTCCTTTGCGCTTATTGGATCTTCACCGTCTTTTTCAGCCCTTTGTTTTTCAGCAGTTTTTTATAGCTGCTCTTTTTGCTCTTCGGCGCTGAAATCTTTGCCTTCGATGAAATACCCTGGAACGCCTGTTTCCCAACATTCTTTAGCTTCTTCGTCTTAATGGTGATGCTCTTTAATTTCTTATCCTTGTAGAACGCCTGCTTCCCGATGGTAGTTACGTTTTTGCCAATGGTAACCCGCTCAAGCTTCTTACAGTTGTAGAATGCCTTTGTACCGATGGTAACGACATTGCTTCCGATCGTAACCTTTGTAAGCTTTTTATAATTCTGGAATGCTTTCGTGCCCACTGCCGTCACTTTGCATTTTATGCCGTTTAAGGTGACGGCCGCCGGGACAGTGAGCGTCTTGCGGTTTTTGTCAGACGCGCCTACCAGCGTTACGGAGCCTGATTTCCCCGAAAGCTTCGTAACCTTATACTTTAACCCTTTGTAAGTGTACGTATGCTTTACCTTAATCTTCGGTGCGGCTTTCTTTAAGCCCTTGTAAGCCTGTTCTAATGCAGTACGCGCTTGGTCTACCTCTGCCTGGGTGATGGATTTTGCATCCAGCGCTTTTTTGGCGTTCGTAAGGGCGGCAGAGAATACGTTCCAGCTTTCTTTGGTATAGCTTGCCTGCTTTAAGGAAACATATTTCTGATAAGAAGCCTGAAGCGCAGCTTTATTTACCTGGGCTACTGGCGGCTTCTCCTGCTTCTTCAACCCTTTGTATGCTGCTTCCAACTCCTTAGCCGCGTTGTCTACTTCTTCCTGGGTAGCGTCCGCTTTATCCAATATATCCTTTGCATGATTCCTTGCAGACTGGAATACCTTGAAGCTTTCCTCTGTATAGCCGTCGGCTTTTACCTCTTCGTATTCCTTATAAAGGTTTTCTAATGCTGTCTTATCTACTGGCGGCTTCTCAGCTTCCTTCAGTTCATTTTTGCCGACTAACAGGCAGTTCTTTGCCAGCCTTACGTCAATCAGGTTGCTTGCCGGCTGCTTTAACACACGGTCTGCATAGCCAAGCGCCCATGACACACGGGATGCGGATTCTTCTGTATAGCCTGCAAGCTGGATCCCAGAAACCTCGTCTAAGCATGTGGACAGCTTTTCCTTCTCTTCTGCCACATCCAAGCGATCCCCGGTATGTACCTTAATTTCGTCTGAAACCAGTTCTTCTTCACGTCCATTGATGGAAATGATACGTACGAAATAATCTTTGTCGTTTTCCGGCACGCTGATGCTCAACTTCTCGGAACGTGCGCCGCTGTTATTCTGGGATAGGCAGCAGACCTCGTTGGTATAGACGCCTGGCTCTGTCCCATAGACGATCTTATATTCCCCAGAGCTCCCAAACCTTGGGAATTTTATCTGGATGGTCTTATGTGCGCCAAACGCTTCTTCCACATAACGGCTATACCCGTCGAACGCAGCCAAATCCTCTTCTGTCACAGGCCGTACGGATACATTGTCTGCTGAGAATACTTTCTCATAGGAACGCAGCCCGATCATGCCCCGCTCAAAACGGGTATTTATGAAGCGCGTCAGGAACTGCCCATCCAAATAGAGCGCTACCATATCGCCATATACCACGGCCTTCAGACGGTATTCCTTGCCATTCTCAAAGGCAGGAAGGCTCTCCCTCGCCGTCTGGTTCCATCCATTCTGCGCGTACCCCAGGATATAATATCCCGTGCCGTCGTTATTATTCCCAATCCCAAAGTAATTCCCGAAATAATTATCGGATCCATTGTCGCTGACATTTGTGACACGGTACATTAACCCGGCG
Organism: uncultured Eubacterium sp.; assembly: GCA_948470065.1. Taxonomy (GTDB): domain Bacteria; phylum Bacillota; class Clostridia; order Lachnospirales; family Lachnospiraceae; genus Petralouisia. Next base: position 41,929 of record CAOKNO010000013.1, read on the forward strand.
TTCTGTGTGCTGTCCCCATCCAATGCAATGGAAACCTCCGCCACATAATCGGTCCAGTCCTCATCCCCGGCAACTGCTTTTACGTTATTGCTAGACGCCATGTGGAGTTTCCCATCGGCAAACTGCATTTTGGAAAGATCCCCGCAAAGGCGCCATTTTGCACTGGAAGCCTCGGTATCTTCAAAATCATCGTTAAATTCTGCTGGTACTTCCACAGGCGGCTGCCCCGGGCCTGGCTGTTCTTTGTCTGGGAACAGCTTTTCCTCTTCGTCCGTCAATTCACGCACCTGGAAGTAGGAGGCTTCAAACGGCTGCTTCCAAGAACGAAGCCCTACCGAGCCATACTGGAATTTACTGTCCTCAAACTCAAAAATCAAAACATCGTCCACATAAATTTTAAACAAGTTGCCGCAAACCAATACTTTAAGATGGTACGCCTTATTCGGCTCATAATCAAACGCCTTTACTTCCTTTATCGTGTTCCACGCCCCATTGGCATAGCCGACTTTAATCCCGCCGCCAATCGCGTCAATCCCGGCATAATAGCCTTTGTAGCTATCCGCCCCTGCATCCGTCACGTCGCTGCAGCGGAACATAATCCCAAAATCACGCTGCGTCTGCTGCGGCCCTGTCAGGGTAGCCTCAACGGCGTAATCCGTCCATTCTTCTTCCCCGGTATTTGCCATGACTTTCAGGTTCGTGCTGGATCCAATACTGATTTTCCCAGGTTCAAACGTCACAGAACCCTGCGGATCGTATACGGTCCACTTCGCCTTGCTTGCCTCTGGATCTGCGAAATCGTCTTCAAAAAAAGACACTTCCTGGGATGCAAAGGTGGCGACTGCTTCATTGGAGGCCATCTGCCTTCCATTTGCCGTCATAACTACCTGGAAATAATACGTTTCCCCAGGCGTAAGGCCTGTGATCATCGCTTTCTTACTGAAGAAATTCGTCGCTGTCTTCGTATATTCGCCGCTCTTTGTCCCATAGCGCACAGAATAGAACCCATCCGCACGGTCAATGTTCGTCGTCAAAGAAACGCTTGTGCCATCCTGCGCAGCAGTTGCAGAAAGGATCTTCGGTCCTTCAAATACTTCAGACGGGATGACCTCAATCCCGGTAATCGTAACATTATCGTTCCCGATAAACCGGATGTTGTTGTATTTGCCATATTCAAAATAGAAATGCTTGTCTTTCCCTGGGACAATGGACGCCAGATGCTCTAACGTAGCTGGGGATGTTCCAGTGAACTCCATCTCTCCTTCGTACATTTCATTGATATTCACTTTCAGCTTCCCAGTCCCTGTATAGGATACCTTTAAGGTATAATCGGACGCATTCGGGACAACCACGTTATCAAACTCCACGGTTTTCTCTGTCCCTTCTAGGTAAACATTCGCGTCTTCGGCAGCCCTTACGGTCTTCCCATCCTCTGGCGCTGTCCCAACCGTCGGCATCTGCGTGATACGCAGCCTTGTACACCCATACGGTACGAGCTCCACGTCTTTTTGCAGCGAAACATCCTCTGCAATTGGGGAATACGGCGGCTCTGGCACAACGTTGCCTTTAAGCTGCCAGTCTGGGATCAGCTGCCCTTTCACCTTCATGGTGATCGGCGCATTGCTTAAGGTAAACGGCTGGAGCGCAACCTCATCCGCAACCGAAATCTGGAAGGATTCCTGCAGCGATTCCTCATTAATCACAAGGGCATAATTCCAATCGCTTGCCGGGTATACTTCTCTCCGGTCAAATTCCCCTACCGGCTGGTACTGGATCTGGCGCACGGAGTCATCCGATGCGACCCGCCAGTCTTCTTCTACCCTAAGCGCGAAAATCAACGGCCCATATTCAACTGCCGTGGAATTGTTATACCATGTAGAGGTACGGACTTCCATCGGGAATGTGACGGTAACCTGATCCTCTGCGCTCCAATTACGTTCAATCGAAACAAATCCGTCCTCGCTGTCTGCCGTATACGCCGTCCCATTGACCTGAATACTTGGGGATTTACACCAAGCAGGGATACGAAGCTTCAGCGGGAATGTTGCCTGCTCGCCGGAATATTCCAGATGGATGGTATCTTTAAACGGATAATCCGTAGTCTCTTCAAACACGGCAACCTTCCCGTCCGCTACCTTCGCCGTTACGGTATTCGGCCCATAAGCGACAAGCGCAAGCCCGTTGTCCTTCGTTGCCATCCACATATTCTGGACGAATTTCGGCCAGCCCATATGCATGTTCGGGAAACAGCATTCAAACCCAGTCGGCGCGCCATATGCACTGTCATCCCCATGGTCGCAGTCAAACTCATGGTTCCCATGCGTACCCATGACCTGGTTCTGCGCCTGGTAATAATTATGCCCGGTATAATCTGGCGTATAGCCTGCTGGAAGGTTATTATAAGCCGTCCGTTCCATTTCATCCCCCAGCCAGCTTTCCCCTGTGATGCCAAGGGAAATCTCATTGGACAAGAGGCTCTCTACGACAGAACACAGCTCCGCCCCGCGGTACGGGAGGTTCTCCCTGGCTGCTTCGTCGGAATTGGCCAGGTTGTCCACACGGCCATGGTCAATTCCCATATTGAAGATCCCTTGCTTTAAGGCGCTTTTATCATCCTCACGCCCTGGAAGCTGGCTTAAGACTGCCGGGGTCTTCATCGCCTGCGTCGTATTTACCACATGCTCGCGCACGGTCGTATTGCGGAACACATCCAACCAGTTCAGCCCGCTGTTTTGGGATATGGTCTGGCTTGCCAAAAGCTCCGCCAGTTCGATAATCCAATCGGACCCCTCTGGGCGCCCTGCGTCAAATACACGGTCGTAGTACCAGAGCAGCACTTCGATGTTGTCGCCGCCGCGGGAAGCTGCCCAAGACTCCAAACGCTTGGACGGAAGCCGCCCTAACTGGTAACGGAAATATTTCTCAAAGAATGGGAGGACACGCTGGTCTGGGTTCCCTTCTAACTCTGTCGCTTCATAATAATCACGGATGACCTGGAGGATCACCATACGCGGCCACCAGTCCCATCCGTTCGAACTGCCGTCCCCATCGTTCAAAGGCCCCATAAAGCCGTTATCCCGCTGGCTGCCTAAGATGAAATCAATCCATTCCATTGCATCTTCCTGTAAGCCCTGATCGCCAAGCGCCCATGCCAGGGACGTAAGGCCACGCAGATAGTAAGCCCCTTTCTCCCAGCCATCGCCTCTGCCGCCCCGCCAGCCGTTGTCTGGCCCATAGAGCGGGTAATCGTCATGCAGCGCCGAGGTCAGGCCGTTTTTCTGTAGGTAAAGCTGCTGTAAAAGCCAGTCCTTGGCTTCTACCGCACCCATGGGAAGCTGGACAAATTCCGATTCGTTCAGCTTTCCTTGGTTGGAGAAGTAATTCAGGTTCCCTCTTTGCTCTACAGTTTTTTCTGCCGGAGGTATATTAGCAGAAGACGCCATAGACGGCGTAACAAAAATCGCAGTACATGCCATCGTAATGGATAGCAGGAAGGGTAGTACTCGTTTCTTCATAAAAACACCTCTTTCCGATACAATGATTCACAAAATCTTCACAAATTCATTATACCGTTCCAAAAAGACGAAATCTTTACAGTATTTTACAGTCTTTTTCTAATATTTTCTCCTTCTTTCTACAAATAAAAAAATGCCTGCGGCGGGTTGCTTTTGCAACATTACTCCTTTTTTGAATGCCATTAGAAACGGTACCGTGTTTTTCAGCCTGTCTCAGCTGTTTTCTCGAAATTACACCCGGCGCGGCAGC
>CAOKNO010000014.1 GCA_948470065.1 uncultured Eubacterium sp.
CGCCCCCTATGGTTAAGATGAAACGCCCGCCTGTCCCGAAGCCTGAGCCTATCGGCAGCCGGTATGTATGCGGCGGATGCGGGTATGAGTATATCCCGGAAGAGGGAGACGAGGATGCGGAAATCGCTCCGGGGACGTTGTTTGAAAAGCTGCCAGAAGATTGGGTGTGCCCGGAATGTGCGGAAGGAAAAGATCAGTTTATTGAAGCGTAACGGCAAAAGGAGGAGAAACTATGTATTGTGTGAGGAATATAACGGAAGATTTGTACTGGGTCGGCGCAAACGACCATAGGCTTCATTTGTTTGAGAACATCCATCCCATCCCGCGCGGCGTAAGCTACAATGCGTACCTGCTGTTGGATGAAGAAACGGTCCTCTTTGACACGGTTGACTGGTCTGCCTGCCGCCAACTGATGGAGAACCTGGATTACCTGCTGGATGGGCGTACGCTGGATTGGCTGGTGGTAAACCATATGGAGCCTGATCACGGCGCGTCTGTAGAGCAGATCCTGCAGCGTTACCCTGACGTAAAGGTGATTTCCAGTGAGAAATCTTATATGCTGATGCATCAGTTTGGATTCCATCCAGATAGCCATGAATGCGTTACAGTTGCAGAAGGCGATACCCACTGTTTTGGGAAGCATACCGTTACGTTTGTGGCGGCGCCAATGGTACACTGGCCAGAAGCCATGGTGACGTTTGACACAACAAATGGCGTACTGTTCTCTGCGGATGCGTTCGGTTCTTTTATTGCGTTAGATGGTAAGCTGTTTGCAGATGAAGTAGATTTTGACCGTGACTGGCTTGATGAGGCGCGCCGTTACCTGACGAATATCGTAGGCAAATACGGGCCGCATATCCAGCTCCTATTAAAAAAAGCAAGCGGTATTTTGGATCAGATCCAGTATATCTGTCCGCTCCATGGACCGGTTTGGCGTAAGGATCTTGGTTATTTTGTAGAAAAGTATGATAAGTGGAGCCGTTATGAGCCAGAAGTAAAGGGCGTGATGATTGCATATGCTTCTATGTACGGCAATACGGAGGCGGCGGCACAGGCGCTGGCATGTAAGCTGTGCGAAAAGGGCTGTACGGATGTGGCAGTATACGATGTTTCTAATACCCATGTGTCATACCTGATTTCGGAAGCGTTTAAATATAGCCATATCGTGCTGGCTTCTGTGACCTATAACCTTGGCATTTATCCGGTGATGCATAATTTCCTGATGGATATGAAAGCATTGAATATGCAGAATCGGACGTTTGCGCTGATTGAAAATGGGTCGTGGGCATGTAAGTCCGGGGATTTGATGCAGAAATTTATTGATGAGGAATTGAAGGGCATGACAGTCCTGAACGAGAGGTTGAGCATTGCTTCTTCCATGGGTGCGGATAAAGGCATTGACTTAGAAGCGCTCGCAGATGCGGTGATTGATTCGATGAAAGAAGTATAACAGGGAAAACAAGCATAGGGGGTGTTGCAAGATGGCCTCGAAGCTAGCGGGTTTTGGGCTTGGAGCAACACCCCCGTTGTGTTTGCCTGGAATATATCTCTAGCGTTTTGGATGGTAATATATGGCATGCGTAATGAACGCAGCATTGGCAGGGTGCGGTAGTATCCCGGCAAACCAGGCTTATGCGCTGGAGGGGCTGTTTGGGCGTCCAAAGAACCAGAGGCTTCGGGAATTTCTGCCAATGGTCTTATAGCCATTTTCAGTAATGTTGAAAAAAGGATTGAATGTGCAGGCATTGCATGTTAGAATAAAGTAATCTGCAACAGGCTGCATTTTAAGCGCGTCGAAAGGCGGTTCTTTTTCTGTGCAGCATATGCCAGATTTGCCGGAGGAATTGCTGATAAAAACAGCCGCCGCTAATTGGGGATTAGCGGCGGCTGGCTCTGTAAAGAGCTATAGATATATTTTTGGGGGGAGAGTAAAGCCATTTTGCTGGCTTTCATCTACATGTTTTATTATAGCATAGGATAAATGGGATTTCAAGGGGTTTTGGTAAGAAATGGAGGTTTTTTATGTCGTTTGTACATCTTCATGTTCATACGGAATACAGCCTTTTAGATGGTTCGAATAAGATAAAAGAATACGTTGCCCGGGTGAAGGAACTGGGCATGGATGCGGCGGCAATCACGGATCATGGCGTGATGTACGGCGTCATTGATTTCTATAAAGAGGCATTGGCGGCTGGCATTAAGCCGATCTTGGGCTGTGAGGTCTATGTTGCGCCTGGATCCAGGCTTGATCGGGAGAAGATGGAAGGGGAAGACAGGTATTTCCATTTGATTTTGCTGGCGGAGAACCAGATAGGCTACAACCATCTGATGAAAATTGTTTCCCGGGGGTTTACGGAAGGGTACTATTACAAGCCAAGGGTGGATCGCGAGGTTTTAAAAGAGTATAAGGAAGGGCTGATTGTATTGAGCGCCTGCCTGGCAGGGGAAGTGCAGAAGCTGCTTTCCAGGGGGTTTTATGAGGAAGCGAAAAAGGCCGCCTTGTGGTATGAAGGTACGTTTGGGCATGGCAATTATTTCTTGGAGCTTCAGGATCATGGCATGGCGGAGCAGCAGAACGTCAACCAGCAGCTTTTGCGTCTGAGCAAGGATACGGGAATCCCGCTTGTGGCGACGAACGACGTACATTATACATACGAAACGGATGTGGATTCCCATGATATCCTGTTGTGTATCCAGACCGGGAAGAAATTGTCGGATGAAAACAGGATGCGTTATGAAGGCGGGCAATACTTTGTAAAATCGGAAGAGCAGATGAAAGCGTTGTTCCCTTATGCGTTGGAGGCGTTGGAGAACACGCAGAAAATTGCAGATCGCTGCCAGGTGGAGATTGAGTTTGGCGTGACGAAGCTGCCAGAATATGACGTGCCGGAGGGATATGATTCCTGGGGCTATCTGACCAAGCTATGCCAGGAGGGCTTAGCGCGCAGGTATCCCACAGAGGATGGGATGGTAACGATCCCTGGGCAGGAGAAGAAGGTGGCTTACCAGGAACTAGAAGGCCAGCTTGCGTATGAGCTTGGCATTATCAAGCAGATGGGATATGTCGATTATTTCCTGATCGTATGGGATTTTATCCACTTTGCCAGGGAACATGGGATTGCAGTAGGGCCGGGGCGTGGAAGCGCAGCGGGATCCGTTGTGGCTTATACCTTGGAGATTACAAATATCGATCCCATGCGCTATCATTTGATTTTTGAGCGTTTCTTGAACCCAGAGCGTGTGACGATGCCGGATATCGACATAGATTTCTGTGTGGAGCGCAGGCAGGAGGTCATTGATTATGTCAGCCAGAAATATGGGAAAGACCGGGTCGTACAGATTGTGACGTTCGGTACGATGGCCGCGCGTGGCGTCATACGGGACGTAGGGCGGGTAATGGATCTGCCGTATGCCTTTGTGGACGGCATTGCCAAGCAGATCCCGATGGAACTGGGGATTACAATCGACAAGGCGCTTGACAGGAACCGGGAGCTGCGCACCGTCTACGAAACAGAAGAGGACGTAAAGCGCCTGATCGATATGTCAAAGCGTCTCGAAGGCCTCCCCAGGCATACATCCATGCATGCGGCTGGGGTTGTGATAAGCTCTAAGGCAGTCGATGAATTTGTACCGCTCTCCCGAGGGGCGGACGGTGCGGTCACAACCCAGTTTACGATGACGACGTTAGAGGAACTGGGGCTTTTGAAAATGGATTTCTTAGGGCTTAGGAACTTGACTGTGCTACAGGATGCGGTGAAGCTGATAGAAAGCGGGCAGGGCGTTTCGCTGGATATCGACCATATAGATTTCCAGGATAAGGCGGTTTTGGACTCCTTGGGGACGGGCAGGACGGATGGCGTGTTCCAGTTAGAAAGCGCTGGTATGAAAAGCTTTATGAAGGAATTGAAGCCGCAGAGCCTTGAAGATATCATTGCGGGGATTTCTCTGTACCGCCCAGGCCCTATGGATTTTATCCCAGCTTATATCCGGGGCAAGAATAACCCAGATTCCGTCACATATGACTGCCCGCAGCTAGAGCCTATCCTTGCGCCGACGTATGGCTGCATCGTGTACCAGGAACAGGTGATGCAGATTGTACGGGACTTGGCGGGCTATACGTTAGGGCGCAGCGACCTGGTGCGGCGTGCGATGTCGAAGAAAAAAGCTTCCGTGATGGAACAGGAGCGGAAGAATTTTGTCTATGGGAACCCTGAGGAGGGGGTGCCGGGCTGTATCAGCAATGGGATAACAGAAGCGGTCGCCAATAAGATATTTGATGAAATGACAGATTTTGCGAAGTATGCCTTTAATAAATCCCATGCGGCCGCTTACGCCGTCGTAGCGTACCAGACGGCCTACCTGAAGTATTATTACCCATTGGAATATATGGCGTCTTTGATGAGCTCCGTCATGGATCATACAGGGAAAATTTCAGAGTATATCTTCACTTGCCGCCAGATGGGGATTAAGGTGCTCCCGCCAAGCGTCAACGAAGGGGAGAGCCGGTTTTCTGTGTCCAACGGGGCAATCCGTTATGGGCTTTCCGCGATCAAAAGCGTAAGCCATACGTTAATTGAGAAACTGTGCATGGAACGGGACGCGCATGGGAAATTCAAAAGCCTGGAGGATTTCTTGTCCCGTATGTCAGAACGCGAAATCAATAAGCGGGTCGTGGAGAACTTGATTAAGTCTGGGGCGCTCGATGGGCTTGGGGCGACCAGGAAGCAATGTCTGATGGCCTACACTGGGATGATGGATGACATTGCCCAGGACAGGAAGCATACGATGGCGGGGCAGATGACGCTGTTTGACCTTGCCGGGGAAGAGGAAAAGGCAGAGTTCGTACGGAAAATGCCGGAGGTAGGGGAGTATCCAAAGGAAACCTACCTGGGGTTTGAGAAGGAAGTGCTAGGCATTTACATCAGCGGCCATCCGCTCGAAGAGTACGAAGGGAAATGGCGTAAAAGCATTACGCGCGTGACGACGGATTTTGTATTAGAGGAAGAGAGCGGGCGTACGAAGGTCCAGGAAGCGGAAATAGCCATAGTGGGCGGGATGATTGTGGAGAAATCCATCAAATATACTAAGCAGAATCAGGTGATGGCGTTCCTTACCCTAGAGGATCTGGCTGGCACATTGGAAATCATTGTGTTCCCAAAGGCATATGAGAAATACAGCCACCTTTTAAATGTAGATGGGAAAATCTTTGTCCGTGGAAGGGCGGCGACAGAGGAAGAGAAGAACAGCAAGCTGATCTGTGAGAAAATCTATTCGTTTGACGATACGAAACAAGAACTGTGGATCCAATTCCCTACGCTTGCAGATTATGGAAAACAGGAAGGGCAGCTGCTTGAGATGTTGGAAAATAGCGATGGCAAGGATAGCGTGGTCATCTATCTTTCTAGGGAAAAACAGATGAAACGCCTGCCGCCTAGCCGTAATATCCATATTGATGACGGGATAATCAACAAGTTGACTAAGTTTTTCGGTGAAAAAAATATAAAAGTTGTAGAAAAGGGCATTGAAAATCTTGCCAAAAGAGATTAGAATGTAATAGATTGGAAGAAAATGATAAAAACCTCATTCCGGAAGCAATGAGGTTCTGGGCAAGCGGCGAAGCAGGCTGTCATCCAAACGGAGGCCTTAGCTGCCTGCTTTGGCACATAGAAGAACAGGAGGGAACGGATATGGAGAGGGAAATCCAGACAATTGGCGTGCTTACCAGCGGTGGCGACGCGCCAGGAATGAACGCGGCAATCCGTGCCGTTGTGCGCGAGGCTTTGTTCAAAGGAAAACGGGTGAAAGGGATAAAGCGTGGGTATGCCGGGCTTTTGCAGGAAGAAATAGTTGATATGCGGGCAAGGGACGTTTCCGATACCATCCAGCGGGGCGGTACGATTTTACAAACGGCCAGATGCCCGGAATTTACGACAGAGGAAGGGCAGAAGCTGGGGGCGGAGATCTGCAAGAAGCATGGGATTGAAGGCGTAATCGTGATCGGAGGCGACGGTTCGTTCCGCGGCGCGCAGAAATTGGCAGCCCAAGGCATTAATACGGTTGGCGTCCCAGGGACTATCGATCTTGACATTGCCTGTACGGAATATACGATTGGCTTCGATACGGCGGTCAATACGGCAATGGAAGCGATTGATAAGGTCCGCGATACTTCGACTTCCCATGAGAGGTGCTCGATTATTGAGGTAATGGGGCGCGGCGCAGGTTATATCGCATTATGGTGCGGGATTGCCAATGGGGCGGAGGATATCCTGCTGCCGGAAAAATACGATTATGACGAGCAGAAGCTTGTAAATAATATTATAGCGAACCGTAAGCGTGGGAAGAAGCACCATATCATTATCAATGCGGAGGGAATTGGGCATTCCGCAAGCATGGCAAAGCGTATCGAAGCAGCGACCGGGCTTGAAACGCGCGCGACGATTTTGGGGCATATGCAGCGCGGCGGGAGCCCTACCTGTAAAGACCGTGTCTACGCGTCTACCATGGGCGCGTATGCAGTGGACTTGCTCTGCGCGGGGAAGACAAACCGCGTCGTAGGGTATAGCCACGGGCAGTTTACAGATTTTGATATCAACGAGGCTCTTTCCATGCAGAAGGAAATTTCGGATTACCAATTTAAGATCTGCAAGGATTTGAGCCGCTCATAAGGATGGTTGGCAGGATGATTACAAGTGTTTCGAACAAGCATATGAAGGAAATCAGCCAATTGAATAGAAAGGCAAAAACCCGCTACGAACGGCGGGTTTTTGTAGCGGAAGGGATGAAAATGTGCATGGAAGCGCCTAAGAAAGATATTGTGGCCATGTATGTTTCCGAATCCTTTATCGCAAAGGAGGGCAACCGGGAGCTGCTTGCAGGATATTCCTATGAGACGGTTTCTAACCGCGCCTTTGCAGCGATCAGCGATACAAAAACACCCCAAGGGATTCTATGCCTGGTAAAGATGCCGAAATACCGCATGGAAGATCTGATGAAGGGCCGTACAAAAGAAGGCGCAAAAGCGAAGCAGGCGCTTATCTTAGTATTGGAAAACATCCAGGATCCCGGGAACTTAGGGACGATGATCCGTACGGGGGAAGGCGCTGGCGTAACGGGGCTCTTGATGAGCCAGGATTCGGTAGATATCTTCCATCCAAAGGTGATCCGCGCTACCATGGGATCCTTATACCGCGTCCCATTTTATGTTACGCCTGACCTGCCAGGGGCAATCCAGCGTCTGAAATCATGGGGGGTTATGGCGTACGCAGCCCATTTGGAGGGGAGCGTGGAGTACAGCCAGCCAGACTACAGACGCCCGACCGCTTTTTTGGTAGGGAACGAAGGGAATGGATTAAGCCCGCAGGCTGCCAGGCTGGCTGATTGCCAGGTGAAGATCCCGCTAGAAGGAAACGTAGAATCTTTAAACGCAGCAGTTGCCGCCGCGCTGCTGATGTATGAAGCGAGACGGCAGAGGTGAATTATTCTTCAATAATATGGATTTCTAGGAAATCGAAGTCGATGGCTTCTACGAAATTGTCTTGGTAAAAGCGCGCCTTGGCATGACGCTTAAATTCGGATACCGTGGCGTCAAGCCAAATGGGGCTGCTTAAATCAAACGCATAGCAGGCCTGCTCTAAGGCATGGAAGATTTTGTGCGTGCGGGTATCGTCCCCACGCTCTTCCATGACAAGATCGTTCAAAAGGCGGCTGTCTTTCCATAGTTTAAACCAGATACGCATAGCTGGCTCCTTTCTATTAATCCCATGGATTAGGCGATTGCAAAACTCCCTTTCTAGAAACAGCGGATGTACAAAAAAGGGCGACTTGCGACGGCGTCTGGAGCCCGCTTTTGTATGGATTGGACAGACGCGTCTGTCCCAGAGAGGGTTTCGCAATTACCTAAATCCCATGGATGATATCAGTTGTTGGTTATAATGGACAGTAACAGTATAATTGCAAATCAGGCAGGTTGCAAGTGAAAAACAAAATGGAGCCAATAATGTTATTCTACCGTATCCCCATAATTATATTACAAACAAATCGTTGTCTGTTCTGGCAGAGATTCCCGTATATAAGGAGAATGAAATGAGAGAAAAATATGAAAGTTTATCAGTAGTAGTGTTGAGGGAAGTAGCGAAGGCGAGAGGCCTTACGCATCTTTCCGGGCTGAAGAAGAGCGAATTAGTGGATCTGATGGTCCAAGAGGATGAAAAAGAATCGAATCAAAATAATGCAGGGAAGGCTGCGGGCGGCACAGAAGAGGCACAAGAGAAAAAGAAACAAGGAAGCCCAGCCACAAAAGGTGCAGGCAAAGCTGGGCAGGAGAGGAAAAGCCTGGGCAAGGCAGGTCAAGAGAAGAATGTGAAAGACCAGGAAAAGCCAGAAAGGAACCCAAAGGAAAAGCCAGGCCAGGAGCAAAGCCAAAGGGAACGGGGGGCACAGGGTAAGAGAGGCGTTCAGGAACGGGAAGGCCAGGAGCGGGCAGCGCAGGAGAAGAGGAACATCCAGGAACGAGGGGGGCAGGAGCGGGGCGCCCAGCATGGGACGCAGGAGAAGGGCATCCAGGAACCTGGGACGCAGGAGAGAGGCGTCCAGGAGCGGAGCTGGCAGGATAGCCGCAGCGTCCAGGAGCGGATGGAGCGTCGTCCAAACCGGGTAGTTACTGCAGATGGGATTGAAATTGATAACCCTGAGCTTGACAGCGGGATCAGCGCGCATGGTATTTTGGAGGTTATGCCAGATGGTTATGGGTTTATCCGGTGCGAGAATTACCTGCCGGGCGATCACGATGTGTATGTATCCCCGTCCCAAATCCGTAAATTCGGGCTGAAAACGGGAGATATCATCCTAGGCAATACCAGGGTTAAGACACAGCAGGAGAAATTCAGCGCGCTCTTGTATATCAAAAGCATCAATGGATGCCATCCGTCGGCAATCTTGAAACGGCCTAATTTTGAAGACCTGACTCCAATCTTCCCCAACAGCAGGATACGCCTAGAAACGGAACGCAGCGCAGTCGCTATGCGCATTATGGATGTAGTATCCCCGATTGGTAAGGGGCAGCGTGGTATGATTGTATCTCCGCCGAAAGCGGGGAAGACGACGCTGCTAAAGCAGGTGGCAAAGGCAGTTACTAGGAACCATCCGCAGATGCATCTGATTATCCTTTTGATCGACGAACGCCCAGAGGAAGTGACGGATATCAAAGAGGCGATTGAAGGGGAGAATGTGGAAGTGATTTATTCTACGTTTGATGAGCTTCCAGAGCATCACAAGCGCGTGTCGGAAATGGTGATTGAACGCGCAAGGCGCCTAGTGGAGCATCGGAAGGATGTGATGATCCTGTTAGACAGCATCACGCGCCTGGCAAGAGCCTACAACTTGATTGTGCCGCCCAGCGGGCGGACGTTATCTGGCGGTATCGATCCGGCCGCGCTCCATATGCCCAAACGCTTCTTTGGGGCAGCACGGAATATGCGGGAGGGCGGCAGCATTACCATACTTGCCACAGCGCTTGTCGATACGGGGAGCCGTATGGATGATGTGATTTACGAAGAATTTAAGGGAACGGGCAATATGGAATTGATCCTTGATAGGAAGCTTTCAGAGCGCCGGATTTTCCCAGCAGTGGATATTGTGAAATCTGGGACCAGAAGGGAAGATCTGCTTTTAAGCCGGGAAGAGCAGGAAGCCGTGGAAGTGATGCGCAGGGCGATCAATGGGATGCGGTCGGATGAAGCGGTCGAGAGCATCCTGAACCTTTTCGTACGGACGAACAGCAACCGTGAGTTCTGCCAGGTAGTAAAAAAGACAAAATTAATATAAAAAACTTGCAATTGGAGAAAATCTATGCTAAAATAAGGAAGCTGTTGTTTAGGCAGCAGCCAGGGTATATCTGGAGTCCCGTCCTGGCCAGTGGCCAGATGGGTGAAAGCGTCCTGACAGGAGTGTTACTTATCAGTAATTTTCAAATATATTGTATGCGAGGTGAAAAAGATGAGAGAAGGAATCCATCCGGATTATTATCAGGCGACAGTAACATGCAACTGTGGGAATACTTTTGTGACAGGTTCCACGAAGAAGGATATCCACGTTGAAATCTGTTCCAAATGCCATCCGTTCTATACTGGGCAGCAGAAGGCTGCGCAGGCACGCGGACGTATTGATAAGTTCAATAAGAAATATGGCATAACCAACCAGTAAGAACCTGAGTGTGTGCAGAAAAGGAGGATGTCTGTTATGGGACATCCTCTATTTATTATAAGATGCAGGTTGTTATGAAATGCAGATATGAGAAGGAAGTGATGAAAGTGGCTTATTCTGGGATTGGCGGGCAGGCGGTAATGGAAGGCGTGATGATGAAGAACAAAGATGCTTATGCTGTGGCAGTCCGGAAGCCTGACCATGAGATTATAGTGGAAAAGAAGAAGTATGTTGGGATCTGTAAGAATGATTTCTTAAGGAACCTGGTATTTGTACGTGGGATCATTAATTTTATCGAGTCTATGATACTAGGGATTTCCTGCCTTACATTTTCAGCGTCTTTTTATGAAGAAGAGGAGCCAAAGGAAGCGCCAAGATCCGAAAAGAGGGAAAAGGTGGAGATGGGATTTACCATTTTCCTGGCGCTTGTGCTGGCAGTCGTGATTTTTATGGTGTTCCCATTTTATGCTTCTGTCTTTTTCCAACGGTTTGCCATTTCCGAAACGGTAGTGATACTGATTGAGGGCTTGGTAAGGATCCTGGTATTTTTGGGGTATATCGTTTTGATTTCCAAGATGGAGGATATCCGGAGGGTGTTTATGTACCATGGGGCGGAGCATAAATGCATCAATTGCATTGAGCATGGCATGGAGTTGACCCTAGAGAATGTAAGGAAGAGTTCTAGGGAACATAAGCGGTGTGGGACCAGCTTCCTGTTTTTCGTTATCTTAATCACCATCGTTGCGACAATGTTTATCCGGGTGGATTCTAGGGCGCTGCGGCTCGCTTTGAGGATTGCAATCATCCCATTGGTGGCAGGGATTTCCTATGAGGTGATCCGGCTGGCAGGGCGCAGCGAGCATCCGGTGGTAAATTTGCTGAGTAAGCCAGGGCTGTGGCTGCAGCGGCTGACGACACGGGAGCCAGATGATGATATGATAGAAGTGGGGATTGCCTCAGTGGAAGCCGTGTTTGACTGGCGCGGATATGTGGCGTCCCTGCGGGGAGAGGGATAAGAGGATGACGTATGCAGGAGCATTGCACCATGGGAAACAGTTGCTTTTGGAAGCGGGCGTCCACGATCCGGAAGACGCATGGTACTTGATGGAGCATATATGCAAGATCGATAAGGGGTATTATTACCTTCATTGCCAGGAGCAAATGGGAGATGAAGCGTTCCAGGAATATGAGCAGGTATTGGAGAAGCGTATGGAACGTATGCCATTGCAGTATATCACTGGAAGCCAGGAATTTATGGGGCTGCGCTTTTTGGTAACGCCGGATGTGCTGATCCCGCGCCAGGATACGGAAACGCTCGTGGAAGAGGTATTAAAGGAGATCAAGCCTGGAATGGAAGCGTTGGATTTGTGCACTGGGAGCGGATGTATTATGATAAGCCTGAAAAAGCGGGCGGGCGTTGCATTCTCAGGGACGGCCAGCGATATTTCCAGACATGCGCTATCTGTGGCAGAGGAAAATGCAAGATTCCATGCGGTAGACGTTGCATTTGTCCAGAGTGATTTGTTCCAGGGGATTTCAGGGGAATTTGATCTCATTGTGTCGAACCCGCCGTATATCCCTACAGAGGTAATTGGGACCTTGATGCCTGAGGTAATGGGCTTTGAGCCGCTAGAAGCATTGGATGGGAAGGAAGACGGCCTTTCTTTCTACCGGGAAATACTACGTCAGGCAGGCAGGCATTTAAAGCCTGGCGGGCAGGTGTTTTTTGAAATTGGGCACGACCAGGGGGCGCAGATCCTCTCCCTTTTCAAGGCGCATGGTTTTGTGGATAGGAAAGTCGTAAAAGACCTTGCCGGGAATGACAGGGTTGCCTGTGGTAAATTCCCAGGGTAAGGAAAGGTATGGATGGAGGACGTTATGTTTGATAAGTTAGAAGATATTCTTCTTCGGTTTGAAGAAATTATGAACCAGTTAAGCGAGCCGGATGTGGCGAATGATACGGAGCGTTTCCGTAAGCTGATGAAGGAACAGAGTGATTTATCCCCCATTGTAGAATCCTTCCAGGAGTATAAGAAGGCGAAGCAGGACATTGAGGATTCGCTGCTTCTGTTAGAAGAGGAAAGCGATGAGGAGTTGCGGGAACTTGCGAAAGAAGAATTGAACGGTTCTAGGGAAAAGGTAGAGGAGTTAGAGAACAGGCTGAAGATCCTGCTGCTTCCCAAAGACCCGAACGATGATAAGAACGTAATTGTAGAAATCCGTGCAGGGGCTGGCGGGGATGAAGCCGCTTTATTTGCCGCAGAGATTTACCGGATGTATGTGCATTTTGCCGAGGGCAGGCGTTGGAAGGTAGAAACGATGGAGTGCGAGGAAATTGGCATTGGCGGGATGAAAAATGTCACCTTTATGATTTCCGGCCAGGGCGCGTATTCTGTTATGAAGTATGAATCCGGGGTGCATAGGGTGCAGCGTGTGCCAGAAACAGAATCTGGCGGGCGGATCCATACGTCTACGATTACCGTTGCCGTTATGCCAGAAGCAGAAGATGTGGATGTTGTGATAGATGAAAAGGATATCCGTATAGACGTTATGCGTGCGTCGGGCAATGGCGGCCAGTGTGTCAATACGACCGATTCTGCCGTGCGCCTGACCCATTATCCGACTGGGATTGTGATTTACAGCCAGACAGAGAAGTCCCAGCTCCAGAACAAGGAGAAGGCCTTCGCGCTGCTGCGGGCGAAGCTGTATGATTTGGAGTGCCAGAAGCAGCACGATGCAGAAGCAGAGGCCAGGAGGAGCCAGATAGGGACTGGCGACCGTTCAGAGAAGATCAGGACCTATAATTTCCCGCAGGGGCGCGTGACGGATCACAGGATCAACCTTACGTTATATAAGCTGGATAAGGTCATGAACGGCGATATCCAGGAGATTGTGGACGCATGTATTGCAGCCGACCAGGCAGCGAAGCTGGCAAATATGGGGGAGAGCGCTTGAAAGCCGTATCCGAACAAAAAGATGCATATCATATAAAATAAGAAGGTGTGTTTATGTTAGCATTACAAGGATATTATGATGGAAATACAGTGCAGCCATTGGGAAAGATCCAGGCAAAAAAAAATCAGAAATTGATTATTACGATATTAGATGAATTTATGGAAGAAACGCCAAAGGATGGGACGCATTCTGTACGGGGAGTATTATCAGAATATGCGAAACCTGAATTGGTGAAGGAAGAACGTTCTGCTTGGGAAAAGGCGGTGGTAAAAAAATATGGAGATGCTTGATACGAATATGATTTTACGTTATCTGTTGAATGATAATAAAGAGATGGCAGATGAGGCGGAGATAATTATTAGGAAAGGATCTGCACAAGTGCCGATAGAAGTTGTTGCAGAAGTTGTATATGTTTTAAAAGGCGTTTATTCCATAGAGCGGGAAAAAATAAAGTCATGCCTGTTAGATTTTATGTCAGAAGTTCAGCCGATTGAACCAGAGGTGATGAAATTTGGATTAGAAACTTACGCAGAGCAAAACTTGGATTTTGTGGATTGCATTTTATATGCATACAACAGAATAAAAGGATACAAAATAAAGACTTTCGATACAAAATTGAAACGGTTGTTAGAGGAAAGAAATTCATAAAATAAGGAATGATTATAGGGGGAAGCGTAATGTCATTATAAAAAATAAGGCGGGTTTTTTGTGAATTAGGCAGTTGTTCCAGAGAGACGAGTATGTAGTTGTTACTGCTGAGAAAGATACTATTTCTACAACAGCATATCTTTTATCTAATGCGTTGCCCCTTTTGACATTTGATTTCACGCAATATTTTGATTGCATACAGTTTATAGTAATATTTGGTTTTCCTGCTGTTTTGTGTTTGCTGCATTACAGATGTGATAGTAATGTCAGTTCCTAAGGAACTGTAAAGCAGGAGGATTTGGAGAGAACAGATTGGCAGCCGCCAGAAGGATATTTTGAAAAGTATTCTTATGGCGGCTGTTTTGCAGTGTAGGAATGGTTAAGAAATAACTTTTAAATAATGTGCAGGATTTTTTGAGCGGTGTCCTCAGAGAAAAAGATTTGATAGTATAGATGGTTCAACGTTTCCTGTCCACACTTATATACTAACACCATTATAAATTTATAAAAATTTATTAGTTGTATGTAGTTGGTCGTGAAACATATTCGTGCGTTTGTCGTGGATGGCTGGTTCTTTTTTGTTGCAGAAAGACTAGTTTGTGTGATATACTGAAAAAGATAGAGGCTTTTGCTTGAATGAAAGATTAACATGGAGTCAGGAAGAATACCCAGATCAGTGGGGGGATTGGCAGAAATAGAATATGAGCCAGATAATGACGTAACCATAAAATCTGCAGTTGTAAAGTATATAAGGAAACCGAGAAGTGATCTGTCTGGAATGCAAATGCGGACAAATGGATAGGTTTTGGGAAGATTACAACGCCAGATAAGATTTTCCAACTGGAAGCAGGGGGGGTAATATTTCCCAATATACATATTTGCAGCCAATAATAAATCGGACACATCATATAATCTTATTTTCAGGGCAATGATGTTCTAGAACCTCATTTATGAAGTTGATGATAAGAACTACAAATTTAACGTAACGATACCAGACAATGAAAGTAATGTGAGAAATCTCAGGATTGAGGATTCTAATGGGAAACTGCATATTTTATGCCATTCTGACTGAAAACAAGCGGAAAATATTATGGTAATGGTGAGAAGTTGGATTGCCATATGATTCTGTATAAAATAGTTTGTAATCCATTGGAACTAAGACGTATGAACGAAGGTGTCTGAGGATCCAGTACAGCTTTGTAACGGCAGATCCGATACAGCGTTAAATTATAACAAGGAAGAGAGGGAAGCGTTTTGAAACAGTTTTTTGGTAAAAGCCAGAGTGGAAACTTGCAGGAAGCAGTCCGGGGGCTCCATAACCCCCAATTAATCTTATTGTTGTCAAATAGCGATCAGTTTGAAGCGCATGTAAAAAAACTGGAAGAGCTGTACCCCAAAGTCCCAAGCATCGGCTGTATCGGGATGTGTTACGATACGAAGGTTGTGGAAAAAGGGGTTGGCGTTATCGCATATTACGATGGCGTCAGCGCGGCGGCGAATGTTCTGGAGCATGTTTCTGTCATGCCCGTGAAATATATTGATCGGTTGGAACAGGATGTGCGCCGTGTGAACAGTTCGAGCAAGGATACGGTGTGCATTGATTTCTGTTCCGGGAACGACGCCTGCGCGTTGACTACGATCTACAGCGTGCTGAAGCACAGGGAGATCCAATTGGTCGGCGGCACGGGCGACGGCGGGAAGGTGTCGGCAAACGGCAAAGTGTATGAGGATGCAGTTGCTTATGCATTGGTGAAGAATAACCATGGCAGGGTAAAGGCATACAAGGAAAATATTTACCACCAGAAAGACAATTTCCGTTTTATCGCTTCCGATACGGACAGGGCAAGTTATAAAATGGGCAAGTTAAACGGTATGCCTGCAAGGCAGGTCTACCAGGACATCCTACATATTTCAGAAAAGGAGATACAGACCCAGACGTTTAAAAACCCGTTTGGGAAGATCAATGGAGATGAAACCTGTATTATATCCATCAAAGAGGTGAGCGGGAGCGCATTGGCTTGCTTTCGGCAGGTAAATGATTCTGACGTCCTTGTCTTGTTGGAACTGGGGGATTATAAGGCAACCGTAAAAAATACGATCCAGCTCATTAAATCAGATTTTGCAAGGGTTTCCGCCGTATTTTCAGTAAACTGCCTGTTCCGCTACCTGCTCTTTAGTGAGAACCATTATATGCAGGAATACCTGAACGAGATGAGCGTTTTGGGCAACCATGTTGGGTTGGTCGGATATGGGGAACATTATAACAACCAGTTTGTCAACCAGTCCATGACTTGCGTTGTATTTGAATAGGAGGGAAGGATATGAAATTTCGGAAGAAGCCCCAACAGGATAAAAGCCTGTACCCGGTATTATATGTGATTGAAAGCCTGAAGGGCTACCGTGACACGCTTGTGAAACGAGAGGTGGATTCCCTGTATGAATTGGGCATGGTGAGCAAATCCTTTGGCAACGTGCTGAATGATTCGGAAAAATTCAAGGGGACGTTACAGGATTTTGAGCAGAATTTTTCCAATATCAACACGGTGTCCAGCCAGTTTGCATCCGTCAAAGAAAATATCTCCGAATCTGTAGTCCAGGCGCAGGGGGAAGTGGAGGAACTGAAGAACAGTTCCCTTGTGGTAGAAACGTACTTTGAGGAAATGCAGAATACGTTTGTAGCTTTCCAGACATCCTTGAAGGAAATCAAAGGGTGCATGAACCGGATTGTATCCATTGCAGACCAGACTAATATCCTTGCGCTCAACGCGTCGATTGAAGCGGCAAGGGCAGGGGAGTTAGGGAAAGGGTTTGCCGTAGTCGCAGGCGAGGTCAAAGGGCTTTCAGAAGAAATCAAAAGCCTTGTAGCAGAGGTGGACAGGAGCATTGGGGATGTGGAGCAGGGTGCGGATAAGCTCAGCAACAGCATCGATACTTCCCAGCAGGCGCTCGGGCAGAGCCTTGCTAAGGTAGACGATACCTACCAGATGTTTGACGGGATTACACAGGCAGCGGAAGGCGCGACGTCGGTACAGGAAGAGATTTCACAGGTGATCGAAGGCTCCAGGTCGGAACTCCAGACGGTCTGCCTTTATTTTGAGAAGATGAAAGACCGTTATGAAGAGGTGATGCAGCATATCCGTACGGCAAGCAAGATGGGGACGACGAAAAGCGCGATGTTTGAAGATATCGACCATATGCTGTCCCAGATACCGCCTATTGTGGAAGATTACACTTCTTAACGGCAAGGAGGCAGGGGATGGTGTACCTGACTGGAGATACCCACGGCAGTTTTTTGCGTTTTACAAAGAATCAGAGGGCGCAGTACCCGTTTGACCTTACAAGCCAGGATAAAGTCATTGTATGTGGTGATTTTGGCCTGTTATGGGTGAAGGATGCGACATTTACATTTGATGTGAATTGGCTGGGAAGCCTTCCTTTCCAGATCTTATGGGTTCAGGGGAACCATGAGAATTACGATCTGATTGCAGAGTATCCCATAGAACTGTGGATGGGCGGGAAGGCACGCCACATTGTAAGGGATAAGATAATATTGTTAGAGCGCGGCCAGGTATTTGAGATAGAAAATAAGACGTTCTTTACGATGGGAGGCGCAGCCAGCCATGATATGGAAGGCGGCGTATTAGACCGGAGTTCTCCTTCGTTTCAGGAAGAACGGAAAAGAGCCAGGAAAAAACGCCAGGTTTACCGGGTGCTCCGTGAAACGTGGTGGCCAGAAGAGCTGCCAAGTGAAGAAGAGCTGCAGGAAGGCAGAAGGAATCTTGCGCAGGCAGGCTACCAAGTGGATTATGTGATATCCCATTGCGGGTCGACACGCTTGCAGGAACGGCTTAAGAAAGGGTTTGCGGAGGAAATCCACCGTGTGGATTCTTATACCAGCGATCGGCTCACAGATTATTTTGATGAATTGGAAGATAAGCTGCAATATTGCCATTGGTACTGCGGGCATTACCATAAGGAACTGCGCCTGGATGGAAATCATACGATCTTGTATGAGGGGATTGTGCCTTTGGAGCATAAGGCAGGAATCCAGGAAGCAGCAGGAGGAAGGAAAAGAGGATGAAGAGAAACTATCGGGTGGCAGGCTGGCTGCTGGCGGTTGTATTGTGTGTTTCGTTTTGCAGCCTGCCCGTCCAGGCGGCGAAGCTGCCGGCGCTGAAAGTGAAAGGGACACAGCTTGTCAACACAAAGGGGAAGCCTGTCCAGTTAAAAGGGGTAAGTACCCATGGCATGTCTTGGTTCCCAGAATATGTGAACCAGAAATCATTTACCCATATAAAAGAGAAATGGAAGGCCAACGCCGTGCGCCTGGCGCTTTATACCAGTGAATACAACGGGTACTGCACTGGAGATGCCAAAAACCGCAAGGCGTTGGAACGGCGGGTAGACGAAGGGGTACGTTATGCCACAAAGGCAGGGCTGTATGTTATCATAGACTGGCATATATTGAGCGATGGGAACCCGAAGACGTATGAAAAGCAGGCAGTTTCTTTTTTTAAGAAGATGGCTGCAAAATATAAGAAGCATACGAACGTGCTTTATGAAATCTGCAACGAGCCAAACGGAGGGACGTCCTGGAAGACGATTAAGTCTTATGCAAAAAAAGTGATCAAGGCGATCCGTTCAAAGGATAAGGACGCTGTCATTATCATCGGTACGCCGACTTGGTCACAGGATGTGGATGCCGTGGCAAAAAGCCCCGTCAAAGGCTATAAGAACTTAATGTATGCGCTCCACTTCTATGCAGGTACGCATGGAGAAGGATTAAGGGCGAAGGCGAAAGCCGCCCTACAGAAAAAGCTGCCTCTCTTTGTGTCAGAATTTGGCATTTCCGATGCATCCGGTAATGGGGCGCTGGACAAAGCAGAAGGTAAGAAGTGGATGAAGTTTTTAAAGAGCAATAAAATCAGCTATATTGGATGGAACCTGTCCAATAAGGCAGAAAGTTCAGCGATCCTAAAATCTTCCTGCAAAAAGGTTTCTGGCTTTAAGCAAAGCGATTTAAGCCCTTGGGGGAAATGGCTGGTAAAGCAGTTCTAAGATTGAAACGTGATTCAAAAAAGAGGCTGTGGAAAAATGGAACGGTTGGATCTTCCTTTTTTACAGCCTCTTCTTTATTCTATTAGGAAGCGCTTCCTATGGAGTAAAAACCCACCGTGAGGAAGCGCAGCTCGCGGTAGGGAAATATGCTCTCTTTAGATAACTGTCAGGATCCCCACGGATTTTAACAGTAAGATAATTAAAAGAATCGGTGCGATAAAGCGTATCATAACGATATACAGTTGTTTCCTGCCAAACCTGCACCCGTTTTTCTCTACTTCGTCAATGATTGCCTTTGGCTTTAAGATCCAGCCAATCAGGATACAGGTTCCGATTGCGACGAGCGGCATCAGGCAGTTGTTGCTGATATAATCCATGATATCTAGAATCTGTGCCACAGCCCCGTTCGGCAACGTATATTCAAAGTAGAGCTTATTGTAGCCAAGGCATACCAGGATTGCGCCTGCCAGCGCGATTATGGTTTCAACAATCGTAGCTTTTGCCCGCGACATATGGAACTTATCCATAAAGCTGGAAACCACGGCTTCCATAACGGATACTGCGCTTGTCAGCGCCGCGAACAGCACCATGGCAAAAAACAGGCCTCCGATCAGGTTCCCGACGCGTCCCATGGAAGCAAATACCTTCGGCAGGGATACGAACATCAGGCTCGGCCCAGACGCTTCCATACCTTCCCGTCCCATAAACGTGTAGACTGCCGGAAGGATCATAACGCCTGCTAAGAATGCAACGGCCGTATCGAAAATCTCAATCTGGTTGATGGATTTGCCTAAGTTTGCGTCGTCCTTTACATAAGAGCCATATGCAATCATAATGCCCATAGCTACGCTTAAACTGAAGAACAATTGGCCCATAGCGTCCAGGAGGACCGTAAAGAAGCTTTTGACCGTCATGCCTTCAAAATTCGGGATGATGTAGATCCAAAAGCCTTCCATCCCAGTCCTTGTCACCCCGGCGTCGTCCGTTGCATGGATGGTCAGGGAGAAGATGGAAATGCCGACTACCATAATAAGCAGCAAAGGCATTAAAATCTTAGAAAAGGATTCAATGCCGTGGTTTACCCCACGGAAGATAACAAATGATACCGCGAACAAAAAGACAAGCATAAAGATAAGCGGCTGCCATTCTCCTGTGATAAAGCCTGTGAAATAGCCGTCAGAGGCAGCGCTGACGCCTTCCCCGGTCAGGTATGCCGTAAAATATTTGATGACCCAGCCGCCGATTACACTGTAATACGGCATGATGATCACTGGGACTAGGCAGGCAAGGATCCCTAAGAACCCCCATTTGTCCTTCAATTTGCCATAAGCCGTCAGAGGGCTTTGCTTCGTCTTCCTTCCGATTGCAACTTCTGTCGTCAGCAGGGTGAAGCCGAACGTAACGGCCAGGATCAGGTAGATGGCTAAGAATAAGCCCCCGCCGTCCTTTGCAGCCAGATAAGGGAACCTCCAGATATTCCCAAGGCCGACCGCGCTTCCGGCTGCCGCCAGCACAAAGCCGATGGAGCCAGTAAATGAGTTTCTGTGTTTTTCTTTTTTCATTGGTTTTTCGGGGATTCCCCCACTCCTTCCTAATTCCTAAGATCCCTGGGCGTTAAGCCAGACGGATGGGACGGTTTGGCGTAAACCATGGGAAATTTGGATATTTTCTACCATCATAACATACTTTACTGAAAAAACCTACAAAAATTTTTGGCTTTTTTTAGAAATATCTGTCATAATTCCAAATGGATGACAGGAAGATTGGAATGTGTTATGATGGATGGGAAAAGGCAAGGAGGGAAATTATGTCATTGCAGTTTGTATTCGGAGGCTCCGGCAGCGGGAAATCCGATTATGTTTATAAAGAAGTGTTGCGCAGGGCAAAGGAAGAAGAAGGAAGGACATTTTTCGTCCTGGTTCCGGAGCAGTTTACCATGCAGGCGCAGCGTGAGCTTGTGATGCGCCAGGAGCGCCATAGCATTATGCAGGTAGATGTGGTCAGCTTCCAGCGGCTTGCATACCGGGTGTTTGACGAGCTTGGGATGCAGGAAGTCCATGTCCTAGAGGAAACCGGGAAGAACCTGCTGCTTCGCCGGGTGGCAGAAGAACAGCAGGAAAACCTTTTGCTGCTAAAGGCGAATATGAAAAAGGCAGGTTATATCAGCGAGGTGAAATCTGTGATTTCTGAACTGGCCCAATACCGGATACCGCCAGGGCAGTTGGATGAGTTTATCCAGGATGAACGCCAGTCCCCGCTATTCTGCTATAAAATTAAGGATATCCAGACCATGTACCAGGGATTCTTGGATTATCTGGAAGGCAGGTTTATTACGTCGGAGGAACTGCTTGAGGTGTTAGCCAGGGTAGCGTCCCAGTCTGGGATCCTGAAAGGCTCTGTCCTGGTGTTAGACGGGTTTACTGGGTTTACGCCAGTCCAATCTTATTTGCTGGAAGCGTTGCTTCGTGTTACAGAGGAAGTGATAGTTACGGCGACGCTGGATAGGCGCGAGGATCCTTACCAGAGCAAAGGGATCCAGGAATTGTTCCATATGAGTAAGAAAACCGTAGCTGCGTTGATTCAGATGGCGCGAAGGAACCAAATCGAGGTGAAGGAGCCGCATTGGATCGGCCACGGTAGGGATAGCCGATTTTGCAACGCCCCGGCGCTTCTGTGGCTGGAACAGAACTTGTTCCGCCCAAAGCCCAAAGCTTACCGGGAGGGCAAGGAAGCCGTGGGATCTGGCATCTTCCTTTTTTCCCTTCCAACGCCCAGGCAGGAGCTACATTTTATTGCAAAGGAAATCAAGCGTCTGGTGCGTGAGGGTACGTACCGTTATAAAGATATTGCAATTGTCTGCGGGGATGTGGGGTTGTATGGGAATTACGCCAAAGAAGTGTTTGGCACGTATCAGATCCCATTTTTTTTGGACGCTAGGAAAAATATTGTATTCCATCCTATGACGG
Source organism: uncultured Eubacterium sp. (assembly GCA_948470065.1). Taxonomy (GTDB): domain Bacteria; phylum Bacillota; class Clostridia; order Lachnospirales; family Lachnospiraceae; genus Petralouisia. The sequence goes on from CAOKNO010000014.1 coordinate 21,828, forward strand.
AGTTTATCAAGCAGGCGTTGTATCTGGTGGAGCAGGATTTTTCTTATGAGGCGGTCCTGGGCTATCTGAGGTGCGGTTTGTCTGGGTTTACGTTAGAAGAGGTGGACGTGCTGGAAAATTACCTGCTTTCCACAGGGATCCGCGGGTTCCGGAAATGGCAGGGGAATTGGATCCGGAGGGGGTGTGTAAAAAGCCAGGAGGAATTGGAGCAGATCAATCTCTTGCGGGAGCGGCTGGCAGGGCAGTTTGCGCCGCTTTTGGAAGCGTTCCAAAAGACAGACGGGCAGTATAAGACGGTATTGGAAGCGTCGCGGGCGTTGTACGGCCTTATGTTTGCGTTGGATTTGGAAGCACAGATGGAAGAGTATGAGGCATATTTCATGCAGGAGGGGGAGAATGCGCTTGCCAAGGAATACGCCCAGATTTATAAAATCGTAATCGATCTGTTGGATAAGGTCGTCGAGCTGTTGGGGCAGGAGCAAATGAGCGTGCGTGAATACCGGGAAATGCTAGAAGCAGGGCTTGAGGCTGCCGCTATCGGCATTATCCCGCCTGGGTATGACAGGGTTGTCTTTGGCGATATTGAACGTACCAGGCTGTCTGATGTCCAGGTATTGTTCTTTGCAGGCGTGAACGACGGGCTGATCCCAAAGGCGGCGGAGCATGGCGGAATTATCTCACAGGCAGACCGGGAATGGTTTGCCGCAAACGGCATGGAGCTTGCGCCTACGGACAGGGAACGAAGCTTTATCCAGAGGTTTTACCTCTATTTGAACCTGACGAAGCCTTCGGACCGGCTGTATATCACATGGTTCCGTGTGAGCCAGGATGGGAAGGAGGCCAGGAGATCGTATCTGATCAAGGTAATACAGAATATGTTCCCAGAGCTTTTGCCTGTCCGGATTGAAGAAGCGTCGCGTCAAGCATGGCCCATCTGGCAGGTCGTAACGCCAGAAAGTAGCCTAGAAGCTTTGGTCTTGGGGCTGCGCGAGGCGAAAAAAGGGAAGATACGCCCAGAATGGAAGGGCTTGTGCCAATGGTATTTCGAACAGGATTCCTGGAGGGAGCAGATCTTGAAGTTTTTAGAGGCCGCCTTTTACCAGTACCATGCCGAGCCGATGGGGGCTGAGGTTACCAGGGCGCTGTACGGTACGCTTTTAGAGAACAGCGTGACGCGCTTAGAACGGTTTTGCTCCTGTGCGTTTGGGCATTTCCTGCAATATGGGCTCAAATTGGAGGAGCGCAGCTTGGGGGAATTTGCCCCGGTGGATATGGGGAATATGTTCCATGAGGCATTGGAACGGTATTCCAATGCTTTGGAGCAGGCAGGCTACCAATGGTTCGACGTGCCAGATGAAGTGCAGGAGGAATTGATTGGGCGGGCAGTGGAGGAAACCCTGGGTGCAGGCTTTGACAGCCTGCTGCTCCAGGAAGCCAGGACGTCGTACCTGGTGGAACGTATGAAGCGGATTTTAAGGCGGACGGTGCGGACGGTTGCCGAACAGGTTAAGGCCAGCCATTTCACCCCGGAAGGGTATGAGGTGTCGTTTTCTTTCGCTGGGAACCTGGAGGCCGTGGATTTTACCTTAAGCGAGGAAGAGAAAATGCGGCTGCGTGGGCGGATTGACCGGATAGACACCAAAAAGACAGGACAGAAGGTCTACGTCAAGGTCATTGATTACAAATCAGGGAACCGGGAATTTCAGCTTCTGTCCTTTTACCATGGGCTGCAGCTTCAGCTTGTCGTCTATTTAAATTCAGCCGTGGAGATTATCAAGAAGAAATATCCAGGGAAAGAGGTGCTGCCAGGCGGCATGTATTATTATCATTTGGATGATCCTATGGTGGAAGGCACGTCAAAGCAGACGGATGCGGAAATCAAAGAGAAGATCTTAGAGGCTTTGAAGCTGAAGGGGATCGCTGGGGAAGAGGAAGATACAAGCGTCAGCAAGAAAACGAAACGGGCGGCCAAAGAGGAGTTCCAGATCTTATCCCGCTACGTCAACCATAAGATCCGGGATATTGGAAGACGGATCTTTGACGGGGAGATCGGGGCGGAGCCATACCAGTTGGGGGACAGCACGGGATGCGATTACTGCCCTTACCATGGCGTATGCGGCTTTGATCCTGCAACGCCTGGGTGGGAATACCGGAAGCTAGAACAGTTCCAAGAGGAGAGCGAAATCTTTGAGCGGATGGAAGAAAGCATGAAGGAAGATTAGGGAAGGGATGGCAAGAGGAGAATGGAGAGAAAATGGACAGCCCAGCAGCAGCAGGTCATCAGCTTAAGGGATCGGAACCTTTTGGTGTCTGCGGCAGCAGGAAGCGGGAAAACGGCGGTACTGGTGGAACGGATTATACAGAAAATTTCAGACGTTTCCCATCCGGTAGATATCGACCGCCTGCTGATTGTGACGTTTACGAATGCAGCGGCTTCGGAAATGCGGGAACGGATTGGAGCCGCGCTAGAACGCCTGATCGAAGAGCAGCCGGAGGATTTGCATCTTCAGCGGCAGCAGACATTGCTTCATAACGCGCAGATCACGACCATACATAGCTTCTGCTTATCTGTCATACGGAATTATTTCCATCGGATTGATTTGGATCCGGATTTTAGGATTGCAGAGGAGGGGGAGTTAAAGCTACTCAAAAGCGATGTCCTGGATCGGGTGCTCGAACGGTACTACCAGGAAGCAAGGCCTGAATTTCTTACGCTCTCAGAAACAATTGCAACAGGGAAGAACGATTTGCCCTTCCAGGACGCCGTTTTGAAGCTGCTTGGCTTTGCCATGAGCTATCCGTGGCCCGAAGAGTGGCTAGGACGCTGCAAAGAGCCGTTTGCTATTTCAGGGATGGAAGAGTTTGAAGCCCTTCCGCTGGCCGCAGGGCTGCTTTCTTATCTGGGGAGCATTACGGGCCAGTGGGCGCGGCAGTTACAGCTTTGCCAGGAGATCAGCCAGGAAGCGGACGGGCCGCAGATGTATGCAGGGCTATTGTCAGAAGAAGCAGAAACCATGCGTTGGATCAGCGGCAGCACGTCATACCAGCAGTATTATGACAGATTGCAGGGCTTTTCCTTCGGGCGCCTGCCTGCAGCCCGCAAGTATACGGGGGATCCAGGGAAAAAAGACAGGGTGCAGAAGCTTCGGAATGAGGTGAAAGCCTCTGTGAAGAAAGTGACGGAGCAGTTTTTTTTCCAAGAACCAGGACAGATGGTTTCGGATATGCAGAAAATCAAGCCCGTGGCAGATATGCTGGTAGAAGTCACGCTTTCGTTTGCCCAGGCGTTTTCGGAAAAAAAGAGGGAAAAAAATATCCTTGATTTTAACGATTTGGAGCATTTTGCATTGAAGATCCTAATGGATGGGAAAACGCGCCAGCCGACACGTACGGCGGCGGAGCTGCGGGCAGGCTACGAGGAGATTATGATAGATGAATACCAGGATTCCAATTATGTACAGGAAACGATCTTAAGGGCAGTTTCTAAGGAAACCGAAGGGATTTACAATATCTTTATGGTAGGGGATGTAAAGCAGAGCATCTACCGGTTCCGGATGGCAAGGCCAGAATTGTTTATGGAAAAATACCGTACGTACAGCAAGGAGGAAAGCCAAAGGCAGCGGATCGATCTACATAAGAATTTCCGGAGCAGGCCGCAGATCCTAGAGGCTGTCAATCAACTGTTTTACCGGATGATGAAGGCGGACATTGGGAATATCACGTACGATGCAGAAGCAGCGCTTTATCATGGCGCGTCATTCCCGGAAGGGGAGCCTGGGATGTTCGAGCCGAAGCTGCTGGTCATAGAGCCGGACGACGGTTCCAAGGATATCAAAGCCCCGGAATTAGAAGCGCGGGCAATAGGGCTTGAAATCCAGCGGATGATGCAAAGGCAGCAGGTAACAGGGGCGATGCCACAGGAAGGGGATCCTGGCAGCCTACGCCCTGTCCGCTATTCGGATATTGTAATCTTGCTCCGCTCCTTAAGCGGATGGTCGGAAACGTTTGTCAAGGTGCTGGGGGAAATGGGAATCCCAGCGCAGGCAGCGTCGGGGACAGGGTATTTTTCAGCCGCGGAGGTACAGACAGCGTTAAATTTGCTACGCGTGCTGGACAATCCCAGGCAGGATATCCCGATGGCGGCAGCGCTTGCGTCCCCGATAGCCGGGCTGTCTGGGGAGGATTTGGCCAGGATCCGGGTCGCTTATCCAGACAAAGCGTTTTACCAGGCCGTGTGGGAGATAGCAGAGGAGCAAGAAGCAGGAAAAAGGCTTCCAGAGATACAACAGCAGAAGCTGCGCCGTTTCTTGGAGTTGGTAGGGAGATACCGGAAAAAGATCAGCTACACGCCGATCCACGAATTGCTTTACCAGGTCTTAGAGGATACCGGATATCTGGCGTATGTAAGCGCGCTTCCAGGCGGGGAGAGGAAGCGTGCGAACCTGGAAATGCTGATTGAGAAGGCGATCGCTTATGAAACGACGAGTTACCGCGGGCTGTTCCACTTTATCCGCTATATGGAACAGCTTCAGAAGTACGAAGTAGACTTTGCGCTTGCAGAAGCGCAGGAAACAGAGGATATGGTACGTATTATGAGCATCCATAAAAGCAAAGGCCTGGAATTTCCAATTGTCTTTGTGTCGGGGCTTGGGAAAACCTTCAATAACCAGGATATCCGGGAGCGCGTCGTACTACATCCAAGCCTTGGCTTTGGCATGGATCTTGTAGATCTAACGCGCAGGCTGCGGACGCCTGGGCTAACCAGGCAGCTTTTGGCACGGGAAATTACGATGGAGAATGTCGGGGAAGAATTGCGCGTCCTCTATGTGGCGATGACCCGGGCGAAGGAGAGGCTAATCCTGACGGGGATTATGAAAAAAGCAGGGGAAAAGCTGGAATCCATGCAGGCAGTTACGTCAGAGGACGGCTTCCTTACGTTCTTAAGCCGTCTGAACGCCAATTCATTCTTGCAGTTTTTGCTGCTGGCCAACACATGCTTACAAGAGCCATATCCCATTACAAGGATCCGCCAGGAGGAGATTCTGGCAGCCGGACGGCAGGCAGCGGTGCAGGAAGGGCTGACAAAGCTTCAGCTTCTGGCAAGCTTGCAGGAACCAGAAGTAAAATGGAAAGAGGAGGTTGCAAAGCGTCTGGCATACCGTTATCCATTTGAAGAAGAAGCGGCCATGCGTACAAAGGTTTCCGTATCTGAATTGAAACAGCGGGCAGTAGAACGGCTGTTGCCAGAAGAGCAGGTAGAAATCATAGGGGTATCAGGGCAGAAGCAAACGCCCCAGGAAGCGCAGCCTATGCCGGAGCGGGAACGTTATATCCCGGCTTTTATGAAGGAGATCCGAGAGGAAGCTACTGGCGCAAGGCGGGGGACTGCGATGCACCGTGTTTTGGAATGCTATGATTTTACCAGGCCGCCAGAAACGCTGGATGGGCAGCTCCTTGAGATGGAACGGCAGGGGAAAATTGGAAAGGATCAGATGCAGCTTGTCTACCGTCCGGCGCTGGAGCGTTTTTTGCGTTCTTCCTTGGGAGAGCGGATGCAGGCTGCGGCAAAAAAGAAGCAGCTTTTCCGGGAAAAGCCATTTGTCATGGGGATAGAAGCTAAGGAAATCCTGGGAGGGGACAGCAGGGAAATGATACTGGTACAAGGGATTGTGGACGTTTTTTTTGAAGAAGATGGGAAATTGACTCTGGTGGATTATAAGACGGACTGGGTGGAGGACGGCAAGGAGCTGGTAAGGCGGTATCAGTCCCAATTACAGTGGTATCAGGAAGCGGTGGAACGCGCCGTAGGGAAGGAAGTGAAAGAAAAGGTGATCTATTCCTTCCAGCTGGGAGAAGCTATTTTGCTCGGGTAACGGCAAGCATAGAGGGCGCCTGCCGCGCTGTGTGGCGGCCGGATTGAGGACGGGATGAATTTTTTACTTGTAGCGGCATTCTTTACGTAGTATAATGAAAGTTAAGGTTTAAAGATCACGTACATGCAGAAAGAAGGTTTGTATGAAAAGCATTGACGCTGATATCAAGTCGGGCAAGTTCCAGCCAGTATATTTGCTGTATGGGGAAGAAGCGTATTTGAAAAGACAGTACAAAGGGAAGCTTGAAAAGGCGTTGTCAGCGCCAGGAGATACGATGAACGCCACGTATTTTGAAGGGAAGGACATCAATCCTGGTGAAATCATTGATTTGGCGGAAACGCTTCCGTTTTTTGCAGAACGCAGGCTGATCTTAATCGAAAACAGCGGCTTTTTCAAAAAATCCTGCGATGCCTTGGCAGGATACCTCAAGGAAGTTGCTGAAACGGCTTGCCTTGTGTTTGTGGAAGAGGAGGCCGACAGGCGCGGCAGGATGTACCAGGCGGTAAGGAAATCCGGCAGGGCGGTAGAATTTAAAAGGCAGGACAGCCAGGTTTTGGCACAGTGGATCCTGGCCAGGATAAAACGGGAGCAGAAGAAGATTACCCAGCCCGCCATGCAGCTTTTCCTTGAGAAGGCAGGGGACAGCATGGAGAACATTGACAAAGAGTTAGAGAAGCTGTTCTGCTATACGCTGGGGAAGGAGGATATCAGGGCGGAAGATGTGGAAGCAGTCTGCGTCCCGCAGGTGGCTGGGAAGGTCTTTGAGATGGTAGACCGTATTGCAGAGAAAAAGCAGGAGCAGGCGTTAGGGCTTTATTATGATTTGCTTGCGTTGAAAGAACCGCCGATGCGGATCTTGTTCCTAATCGCACGCCAGTTCCGGATTCTTTTGCTGGCCAAGGGATTGAGAGGCCGTGGGTACGATGAAAAATATATTGCCGCGAAGGCGGGCATTCCAGAGTTTGCAGTTAGGAAGAACCTTGCCCAGGCGGGAAGGTTTCCGTTTGGGAAGCTGAAGGAAGCGGTTGCAGACTGTATCCGGGCGGAGGAAGAAGTTAAGACAGGGATTTTGGACGACAGGCTTGCAGTAGAGCTGATGATTGTAAAATACAGCCGGGGAAGCGGTAATGGCTTAGGACAGCAGGGTTTCTAGGTAATTGAGGATACGCCCTGTAAGCGGTATGGCTGGTTGAGTAGAATTTCGGGAAAAGGAGAGCGGATAAGGACATGGATAGCAAGGAAGAGAGTTGGAAGGAAGAAGGATGGGGCGGCGAGGAGGAATCCACAAAAAGCCAGATGCAGAACGATCATAAGGATGCGGCCAGCCAGGACGAAGAAAACAAGGAGCAAAGTGGGGCGTCGTACTTTTTCAAGGAGCTGATCAACACGGCGGCAACTGTCGTGATTGCCCTTTTGATTGGCTTTTTTATGAGCAAATATATGATTGCGAACGCCCAAGTCCCCACTGGTTCGATGGAGACCACCGTAATGGCTGGGGATAGGATTATCGTGAACCGTCTGGCTTATACGTTCGGGGAGCCAGAACGCGGGGATATTGTGACGTTTATCTACCCGGACGATGGGGAAACCCTTTACCTGAAACGCATTATGGCGTTGCCAGGGGAAACGATAGAAGGGATAAGCGGCGTCATCTACATAGATGGGGAAGAACTGGAGCAAGATTATACGGACGAGGCCATTGAAGAAGATTTTGGGCCGTTTACCGTTCCAGAAGGGTGCTATTTCATGATGGGGGATAACCGGAACGATTCCTGGGATTCCAGATTCTGGGATAACCAGTTCGTAAGGCGGGAGGACATTATCGGGAAAGCAGCGTTTTGCTATTTCCCCCACCCGCGGATTTTGAAATAGGCTGCTGCGCTTGAAAAGCAAAGGGCAGTATGTTATGATGGAAAACTGACAAGGAGGTGTTTGGTATGGCATTTTTGGCAAGTCTGGTACAGTATGCAGTAAAGTTCGTCATTTTTGTGGCAGTAGCTGGCTGTGGGGTTTTCCTTGGGAAAAAACTCCGCGACCGTAAGGATGCGTAAGGGTTCCGTACGATCTGGCGAGCGCCTTGTACATGCGGCGGGGAGATCTTTGCGCGGTACAAGGAGGAGGAACAAGGATTCAGATAGAATAGGACAATTGGAGGAAAGCTGTTGTGAAGAAATATGGAGTAAATGAGCTACGCAGGATGTATCTGGAATTTTTCAAAAGCAAGGAGCATCTGGCAATGAAAAGTTTTTCGCTGGTGCCCCACAACGATAACAGCCTGCTTTTGATCAATGCTGGGATGGCGCCTTTGAAGCCATATTTTACTGGGCAGGAAATCCCGCCAAACCGGCGTGTGACCACCTGCCAGAAGTGTATCCGGACTGGGGATATTGAAAATGTGGGCAAGACGGCGAGGCATCTTACGTTTTTTGAGATGCTTGGGAACTTTTCTTTTGGAGATTATTTTAAGAAGGAAGCGATTGCCTGGAGCTGGGAGTTTTTGACGGAAGTGATCGGCATGGAGCCGGAACGTCTGTATCCTTCCATTTATGGGGAAGACGAGGAAGCCTTTGAAATATGGACGAAGGAGATTGGCGTCCCAGAAGAGAAGATTACACGGTTCTACCGGGATGAAAACGGGAAATGCGACAATTTCTGGGAACATGGCGCAGGGCCTTGCGGGCCTTGTTCCGAAATCTATTACGACCGTGGGGAAGCGTATGGCTGTAAAAGCCCGGACTGTAAGGTAGGCTGTGAATGCGATCGGTTTATGGAAGTGTGGAACAACGTATTTACGCAGTTTGACGGGGATGGGCACGGCAATTACGAAGAGCTTGCTACGAAAAATATTGACACGGGGATGGGCTTAGAGCGTCTTGCTGTCGTCGTACAGGAAGTGGATTCTGTATTTGACGTTGATACGATGAAGGCCATCCGGGACAAGGTATGCGAGGTGTCCGGCAAAGTGTACCAGACCGATGCGATGGACGATGTGTCCATCCGTTTGATCACGGACCATATGCGTTCTGCGACATTTATGATTTCCGACGGCATTATGCCCAGCAACGAAGGGCGCGGGTACGTGCTGCGCCGCCTGATCCGCCGCGCTGCGCGCCATGGCAGGCTGCTTGGCATCCAAGGGAAGTTCCTGGCTACCTTAAGCGGCACGGTGATTGCAGAGAGCAAGGACGGATATCCGGAACTAGAAGAGAAGAAGGAATTTATCTTCAAGGTACTGACCCAGGAGGAAGAGAAGTTTGACAAGACCATTGACCAAGGGCTGAGCATCCTAGCGCAGATGCAGGAAGAAATGGCGGCGGAAGGTACGAAGGTATTGTCTGGCGATCATGCCTTTAAATTATACGATACGTATGGGTTCCCGGTGGATCTGACCCAGGAAATCTTAGAAGAGAAAGGGTTTTCCATTGACGAAGCAGGCTTTGCAGCCTGCATGGAAAAACAGCGGAGCCAGGCGAGGAACGCAAGGAAAGAGACAAATTATATGGGGGCGGACGCAACCGTATACGATGAAATTGACGCTGCTGTCACCTCTGCGTTTGTGGGGTATGACCGCTTAGCCCATACCTCTGAGATTACCGTGCTGACAACGGAAACGGAATTGACAGAGGCCTTGTCAGATGGTGAAAAGGGTACGGTAATTGTAAAAGAAACCCCATTTTACGCTACAATGGGTGGGCAGAATGCAGATACGGGCGTCATACGCAATGGGGAAAATGAGTTCCGGGTAGAAGATACGATCCATCTGCGCGGCGGGCGCATTGGGCATATCGGGGTAGTGGCCTCTGGGATGTTCAAGACAGGGGATCTGGTAGAACTTTTGGTTACAGAGCAGAAGCGTGCGTTGATTGGCAGGAACCACAGTGCCACCCATTTGCTTCAGAAAGCGCTTCGGGAGGTATTGGGCGCACACGTAGAACAGCATGGATCGGATGTCAATGCAGACCGCCTGCGGTTTGATTTCTCTCATTTTGCGGCAATGACGCCGGAAGAGATTGCAAAGGTAGAAGCGATTGTCAATGATAAGATTGCAGCGGCTATCCCAGTTGTTACGGAAGTCATGAGTCTAGAGGAAGCAAAAAAGACTGGGGCAATGGCGCTGTTCGGTGAAAAATACGGCGAGTCCGTCCGGGTTGTGAAGATGGGGGATTTCTCTATTGAGCTTTGCGGCGGGACGCATGTTGCAAATACAAGCAGTATCCGTGCGTTTAAGGTTATTTCGGAATCAGGCGTAGCTGCAGGGGTGCGCAGGATAGAAGCGCTGACCTCAGACGCAGTCTTTTCTTACTACGATACTTTAGAGGAAACCTTACAGGCAGCGGCGAAAGCCGTTAAGACAAACCCTGCTGGCCTGGTGGAAAAATTAGAGCATCTGACGGCAGATTTCAAGGCGCTCCAAAGCGAGAACGAGTCGTTAAAGAGCAAGGCTGCAAAGGACGCTTTGGGCAACGTCATGGATCAGGCGACAGAGGTAGGAGGCGTACGCCTTCTCGCAGCCAGCGTAGCCGGGGTGGATATGAACGGCCTGCGGGATTTGGGCGATCAGTTAAAGGACAAGCTAGGGGAAGGCGTCGTCGTTTTGGCTTCTGAAAAAGATGGCAAGGTAAACCTGGTGGCAATGGCGACAAAAGAAGCCATGGACAAAGGCGCGCATGCCGGGAACTTAATCAAAGCCATTGCAGCAAAGGTTGGCGGCGGCGGCGGCGGAAGGCCGAATATGGCGCAGGCCGGCGGCAAGAATCCGGCAGGGATCCCAGATGCAGTTGAAGCGGTTAAGGATGTGCTAAAAGGGCAGATTAGAGCATAGCTGCCGTTTCTGGCAAATCAGGCGTTCCGTGGGCTGGGTTTGAAGCTGCGCGGCATGGGTATGGGACGTAACAGAACCAGGATTTCGTGGAAATCCAACAAAAAAGGAGGTTGCCCCTCCTTTTTTGTTATGCTAAAATATAGACAGAACAAAGTGTTTGCATAAGTTTGTACAAAGTAGCTTTTTCACAGGATCAGAGTGAGATCCAGAAAGGATTTTGGACATGTTGCTTTTGATTAAAAATGGAACAGTAATCAATCCAGGAGATAAGACAGAACAAAAGGCTGATGTTCTGGTAGAGGATGGCAGGATTAAGGATATCACGCAGGGGAAGCCTGTAAAGGCGGAGCGTGTGGTAGATGCAGAGGGCTGTTATGTCATGCCAGGATTTATTGATATGCATGTGCACTTGCGCGATCCCGGGCTAGAACATAAAGAAACCGTTGAAACAGGGCTGCGTGCGGCTGTGCATGGCGGGTTTACGACTGTGGTGGCGATGCCTAATACAAAGCCGGTTGTGGACAACCCAGACGTGGTAAGGTATGTCCACCATAAGTCGCAGGATATCGGCCTTGCCCATGTGCTGCAGACAGGGGCAATGACGAAAGGGGAACGTGGAGAAGCGCTGTCTGATATCGAGGGTATGGTCGAAGCAGGGATCCCTGGTATTAGCGAGGATGGGAAGTCTGTGATGGACTCCCAGCTCTGTCGGGAAGCCATGACGCTTGCGGCAAAATACGATATCCCTGTGCTGTCCCATTGCGAAGACATACGCCTGGTAAACAAAGGCGTGGTCAATGCGGATGAACATACGGAGCGGATGGGGTTTTTAGGCATTACGAATGCGGTAGAAGATGTGATTGTGGCAAGGGACATGATCCTGGCCAAGGAAACCGGGGCTGCGCTCCACTTGTGCCATTGCTCGACCAAAGGGAGCGTCGAGATGATCCGGGTTGCTAAGGAGCATGGCCTACGCGTTACGGCTGAGGTATGCCCGCACCACTTTACCCTTACCAGCAGCGATATTCCTGGCGATGATGCGAATTATAAGATGAACCCGCCGCTTCGTACGAAGGAAGACGTCGATGCGCTGAAAAAGGGGCTGAAGGAAGATATTATGGATGTGATTGCCACAGATCATGCCCCTCATACGGCAATTGAAAAAGGCGTAGGGATCCGCAAGGCGCCATTTGGGATTACAGGCCTGGAAACAGCCGCATCCTTAGTGATGACGGAGCTGGTGGAGCCAGGGTATTTAACCATAATGCAGATGGCGGAGAAGATGAGTTATAACCCTGCCAAAATCTTAGGGCTGGAAACAGGCGTATTGGAGCCAGGCCGGCCGGCCGATTTGGTGGTGTTCGATCCGAAATACGAATACCAGATCGATCCAGCAGAATTTTACTCCAAAGGCAAGAACACGCCTTTTGCCGGGCGGACAGTCCGTGGCATGGTGAAGGCGACGGTTGTAGACGGCAGGGTTGTATACGAGAAATAGAAGAGGAAAGGGAGGAGATACCGATGATCCAGAAGCTAATCGAAAAAATAAAAAAGACCCATGCGCCAGTGGTCGTAGGCTTAGATCCTACGCTGGCTTTTGTCCCAGGGCACATCAAGGAGAAGGCCTTTGGAGAATATGGGGAAACGCTAGAGGGAGCCGCAGAAGCAATCTGGCAGTTCAACAAAGAGATTGTAGATCATACGTACGACCTGATCCCGGCAGTAAAGCCGCAGATTGCAATGTACGAACAGTTTGGGATCCCAGGGCTTGTATCTTATAAAAAAACAATTGATTATTGCCATGAGAAGGATCTCGTCGTGATTGGGGATGTAAAGCGCGGGGATATCGGATCCACTTCCGCTGCTTATGCAGCAGGCCACCTTGGTACGGTTGCAGTCGGGGGCAATACGTTCCGGCCGTTTGACGAGGATTTTGCTACAGTGAACCCATACCTTGGGACAGACGGCGTCCAGCCGTTTATAGACGTCTGCAAGAAGGAGAAGAAAGGCCTGTTCCTTTTGGTGAAGACCTCGAATCCTTCCAGCGGGGAATTTCAGGACAGGCTGATAGAAGGCCGCCCCCTGTATGAGCATGTGGGGGAAAAGGTAGCCGAGTGGGGCGCAGGCTGTATGGGGGAATCCTATAGCTATGTCGGCGCAGTCGTTGGCGCAACCTACCCGGAAATGGGGAAGGTTTTACGGAAAATTATGCCCAAGAGTTTTATTTTGGTGCCAGGCTATGGCGCGCAAGGCGGGAGAGGCGCAGATTTGGTACATTTCTTTAACGAGGATGGCCTGGGCGCGATTGTCAATTCCTCCCGTGGGATTATCGCTGCTTACCAGCAAGAAGCGTACGCGTCTTTTGGGGCAGAACGGTTTGGGGAGGCAGCAAGGGCAGCAGTAGAAGCAATGGTGCAGGACATTGAAGGAGCGCTGCAGGCGGCAAAATAAGGGATGGCGCAGCAAGTGCGCAATTAAAGGAGCAGAATCGTTATGGCAGAGAAGTTTAAGGAGCAGGCAGTCATTATCTGCCAGCATAATATTTCCTATGGGATTTACAGTATGTGGCTTAAGACGGAGCAGGTTGCAGGGCATGCTAAGCCAGGGCAGTTCCTATCCGTCTATTGCAGGGACGGCGGCAGGCTGCTGCCGCGCCCAATCAGTATTTGCGAGATAGACAAGGAAGATAAGTCCATCCGGATTGTGTACCGGGTTGCCGGGAAGGGGACAGAAGAAATGTCCAGGATGAACACGGGGGAGAGCCTGGACATCGTAGGGCCTTTGGGCAATGGGTTCCCATTGAAGAAGAAAAAGTCCTTCCTGGTGGGAGGCGGGATCGGGATCCCACCCCTTTTGCAGCTTGCCAAGGAGCTGGATTGTGAGAAGCAGATTGTGCTGGGCTACCGGGATTCCCTGTTTTTACACAAAGAATTTCTAAAGCAAGGCAGCGTATATGTGGCGACGGAGGACGGAAGCTATGGCACGGAGGGGAACGTGCTAGACGCGATCCGGGAAAATGGGTTAGAAGCTGAGATTATCTATGCATGTGGGCCGATGCCGATGCTCCGTGCGGTAAAAGCGTATGCCAAGGAACGGGGCGTTGAATGCTGGGTATCCTTAGAGGAGCGGATGGCATGTGGGATCGGCGCCTGCCTGGGCTGCGTCTGCCAGTCTAGGGAACGCGATAACCATACAAATGTGAATAATAAGCGGATTTGCAAGGAAGGCCCGGTGTTCCGCGCAGAGGAGGTGGAATTTTAATGAACACAAACGTGGAGATAGCAGGCGTTACATTGAAAAACCCGGTAATGACGGCGTCTGGGACGTTTGGATCTGGAGTGGAGTACGCTGAGTTTGTGGATTTGAACCGCCTGGGCGCGGTAGTGACAAAGGGCGTTGCCTCTGAGCCGTGGGCAGGCAACCCGACGCCCCGGATTTCAGAAACGTATGGTGGGATGCTCAATGCAGTAGGGCTGCAGAACCCAGGGATTGACAAATTTGTGGAACGCGATATCCCATTTTTGGCAAAGTATGACACGAAAATCGTCGTAAATGTCTGCGGACGGACGGTGGAAGATTACTGTGAGGTCGTAGCGCGTCTGGCAGATCAGCCCGTGGATCTTTTGGAAATCAATATTTCCTGCCCAAATGTAAAAGAAGGCGGGATTGCCTTTGGGCAGAACCCGAAATCCGTGGAGGCAGTTACGAAAGAGGTAAAGAAATGTGCGAAGCAGCCGATTATTATGAAGTTAAGCCCAAACGTCACGGATATTACAGAAATGGCAAAGGCTGCGGAGGCAGGAGGGGCGGATGCGTTGTCATTGATCAACACGCTGACTGGGATGAAGATTGACATCCACAAGCGGACGTTCGCCTTGGCCAATAAGACGGGAGGCTTATCCGGGCCTGCCATCCATCCTGTGGCAGTACGGATGGTATACCAGACGGCACATGCCGTGCAAGTCCCAGTGATTGGGATGGGCGGGATTGTGACGCCGGAAGATGCAATTGAAATGATACTTGCCGGGGCTACCGCGATATCAGTTGGTACGGCGAATTTCCACAACCCAGGCGTGACGGTGGAAATTGCCGACGGCATCCGGGAGTATATGGAACATAATGGCGTAACGGATATCAGAGCTTTAATTGGAGCGGTGCAGGAATAACGCTTTTGTGAGACTGGGAAGGAAACAGGAGATAGGATTATGGTATACAAATGTAGTGTATGTGGGTACATCTTTGATGAAGAGGCAGAGGGGAAACCGTATTCAGAATTAACGGAATGCCCGCTTTGCAAACAGCCGCCAGAAAAATTGGAATTGGTTCCACAGGAAGCAGAAGGAGGGGATCTTGTGCTTCCTGGAAATATGGACAGCGCTGCCGCATCTGCGCCAGAGCCGGCAAAGACAGCGGATCATGCCGCGCAGGTTTCGGAAGGAACCCTGGCTTATCCAAAGGAAACAAGGAGGACAGACAGCGATTACCGCTATATGAAAGAAATCCATGAGATGGCGGTGACTGGGACGTCTGCAATCGAGGCAATGGGCACGTTGCGGGATATGCCGGATTGGGATGATATATTAATATTAGGCGCGCAGCTTAACCCGCCGCCTTTGGAGGAACACGCAGAAGTGTCTTTGAAAACGGTAATCGGGAAACATGCGAAAAAGCCTATGATCCTGGATATGCCAGTTTATATTTCGCATATGTCGTTTGGGGCGCTTTCCAAAGAAACGAAGGTTGCATTGGCCAAAGGGAGCGCAAAGGTAAAAACCGCGATGTGCAGCGGGGAAGGCGGGATCCTGCCAGAAGAGATGGAGGCCTCTTACCGCTATATCTTCGAGTACGTCCCGAATCTGTACAGCGTCACAGATGAAAATTTAAAGGCTGCAAGCGCTATTGAAATCAAAATTGGGCAAGGCACAAAGCCCGGGATGGGCGGGCATCTGCCAGGCAAAAAGGTAACGCCGGAAATCGCGGCCATCCGTAAGAAGCCTTTGGGAGAGGATATTATCAGCCCTTCTAAATTCCCAGGGATCGACACAAAGGAAGATTTAAAGCGCGTGGTTGCACAACTGCGGGAACGCAGCGGCGGAAGGCCGATTGGGATTAAGATTGCAGCAGGCCGGATAGAACAGGATCTGGAATACTGTGTGTTTGCAGAGCCTGATTTTGTCACAATTGATGGAAGGGGAGGGGCGACTGGCGCATCTCCCGCTATTATCCGTGACGCGACAAGCGTACCTACGGTCTATGCTTTGTCACGTGCAAGGAAGTACCTGGATGCAGTAGGATCTGACATCGACCTTGTGATAACCGGGGGGCTCCGTGTTTCTTCTGATTTTGCAAAAGCAATCGCAATGGGGGCGGATGCAGTCGCCATTGCATCCGCAGCGATGGTTGCGGCAGCATGCCAGCAATACCGTATCTGTGGAACAGGTATGTGCCCGGTCGGCGTAGCGACGCAGGACGAAGAGTTACGTGGGCGCCTGAAGGTAGAAGCAGCAGCCCAGAGGGTAGCAAATTATTTATCTTGTTCCGCTGGGGAGCTGCGGACATTTGCCAGGATTACCGGGCACAAGGATATCCATGCGCTTTCTACCTATGATTTATGTACAACGAGCAGGGAGATTTCAGAGTATACGGACATTGCCCATGCATAAGGTTAAAATATCCGTCCGTACCCTGGTGGAATTTTTGCTGCGCTCTGGAGATATTGACAATCGGAGGGGACGCGCTGCCCAAAAAGAAGCCATGCAGGAGGGCAGCCGGATCCACCGGAAGATCCAACGGAGCATGGGGGCTTCCTATCAACCGGAAGTCCCCTTAAAAATCGAACTGGATCAAGGGGAATACTGTCTTGTGGTAGAAGGGCGCGCCGACGGCATCATTTCCCAAGATGGGAACGTGATCATAGATGAAATCAAGGGGATCTACCAGGATGTGGGCTTGTTGGAAGCGCCAATTGGCGTACATTTAGCGCAGGCGAAATGTTATGCGTATCTCTATGCCAGGCAGGAAGGGCTTTCTCGCATTTCTGTCCAGATGACGTACTGTAACCTGGAATCAGAGGAAATACGAAGGTTCCGGGAGGAATATACCTTTGAAGAAATCAGCGCCTGGTTTGATGCGCTGGTTGCCTCTTATGGGAAATGGGCCAAATTCCAATACCAGGCCAGGCAGGAACGGGATACATCCATCCAGGGGCTGGATTTCCCATTCCCATACCGCGAGGGGCAGAGGGAGCTTGCATTTGACGTCTACCGTACCCTGAAACGGGAGAAAATCTTGTTTATCCAGGCGCCGACGGGCACAGGAAAGACGATTACCACAGTGTTCCCAGCGGTAAAGGCAGTAGGGGAAGGGCTTGCGGAGAAGATATTTTACCTTACGGCAAAAACCATTACACGTACTGTCGCAGCGGATGCGTTTTCCTTACTAAAGGAACGGGGATACCGTGGGCGTGTCTTGACGATAACAGCCAAAGAGAAGCTTTGCCTCTGTGAGGAGATGGACTGCAACCCCGTCCACTGTCCTTATGCAAAAGGGCATTATGACAGGGTCAACGACGCTGTGTTTGACTTGATCCAAAGGGAATATGAGATTACAAGGGACGTCTTATTACGCCAGGCAGAAGCGTTCCTGGTATGCCCGTTTGAGATGTGCCTGGATACGGCCCTTTGGGTGGATGATATTATCTGTGACTACAATTATGTATTCGATCCTAATATCTATTTAAAACGCTTCTTTGCAGAAGGTGTAAAAGGGGATTACTTGTTTTTGGTGGATGAAGCCCACAACCTGGTGGAGCGCGGCAGGGATATGTACAGTGCAGTCCTTTATAAGGAAGACCTGTTACAGATGAGGAATATCTTGAAGCTTCATAGCAGCAAATGTGCTAAGGCCTTAGCGCAATGTAACCGCCAGATGCTTGCATACAAGCGGGAATGCGAAACGTACCAGGCGTTGGAGCAAATAGGAAGCCTGGCCTTTTCCCTGATGCAGCTTTGCTCTGCGCTGGAAGAATTTTTCCTAGAGGACATGAATTTCCCTGAGAAAAAAGATGTGCTGGAATTTTACCTGGGATTGCGTCATTTCTTAAATATGCACGAACGGCTGGATGAGCATTATGTGATTTATACAGAACACGAGGCAGACGGCAGGTTTAAGCTGAAGCTTTACTGTGTAAACCCAGCAGAAAATTTACAGGAATGCCTGGATCGGGGCAAGAGCACAATCTTTTTTTCTGCCACCCTGCTTCCCATCCAGTATTACAAAAAACTCTTAAGCAAGCGCAGCGATAATTATGCCGTGTACGCACAGACCGTGTTTGGGCGGGAACAGAGCTTTCTAGCGGTCGGGACAGACGTCAGCAGCAAGTACGCCAGGCGTACCGTGAAAGAATTTCAGAAGATTGCAGCTTATATCTATGGGGCTGCAAAAGCCAGGAAAGGGAATTACATGGTATTTTTCCCATCGTACCAGATGATGGAGCAGGTGGTAGCGCAGCTTCTAGAACGTCCTGGGATTGATCTGGAAATGGACTTCATCTGCCAGGAAAGCGGCATGAGGGAAGCGGAACGCGAGGAGTTTTTGGCTGCTTTTTCTAACAAGCGAAAGAAGACGCTGGTGGGATGCTGCGTGATGGGCGGGATATTTGCAGAAGGGATTGATCTGAAAAACGAAGCGTTGATTGGCGCTGTTATCGTAGGGACAGGGCTTCCACAGGTTAGCTACGAGCGGGAGATCCTTAAGCAGTTTTACGACGAGCAAGAAGGCGCAGGGTTTGACTATGCGTTCCGTTATCCAGGAATGAACAAGGTCCTTCAGGCGGCAGGCCGCGTGATACGCACCACAGAAGACAAAGGCGTTATCCTGCTGTTAGATGAACGTTTCCTGCAGCGGGAATACCAGTATCTCTTCCCAAGGGAATGGGAAGGGTATCAAACGGTGACGCTGCAGCAGGTACAAGAGAAGCTGGAAAGGTTTTGGGGACAGACATAAGCCATGTCGGCGTATGGAAGGGCTTGTAGGTGCAAGGACAAATATGGAACTGCGGGATACGCCCATGCGTGTTTTTAAAGAAGCAAGGCGTAAAGGCGATATAGCAACAATGGAGCGCGCAATGGGGTATATCGGTGAATTTTCCGATAAAGCAGAGGAATACAAGGCAGAAGCTGACAAGGGAATGGAAGAAGACGCAAGGGAGGCAAGGGAAAAAGCAAAGTTACAGTGTGAGGTGGCTATCGAGAAACGCAAGGAAGAATGTGAAAAACTGGAAGAAAATAGGGAGATTGATTCCAATACGGATCTTGTGGAGATCAGTGAGGAAGGAAAGGGATTGTTAAGGGATAACGTAGATTCTAACAGCACGTGTCCTAATAAAAGAAAGATAGATACTAAAAAAGAGCCTGTAACATATACAAAGACAGGAGAAGCGGTTCTGGCAGGACAAGGTGTAAGCATATCACATTCTGTTTAAATTACGTTAGGATTATATTTTTCGAAAATTTTTTTTGCTTGTTCCGCCACAATCTCTTTGAGGTAGGCAGGTTCTATAATATCTACATGTGTTCCGAATGACAACAGATAACCGATCAGCCATTCGTCTTCTGGCATCTCAACAGATACAACTAAGTCTCCATTTTCTTTTCTGCTTACCTCTGTTATATCAAATTCATCGTAAACACGGTATGACATAGTATTAGGGAAACGCAGGACGACGGTACTGTAGGAATGGCACGATGTTTCGTTTGATTCTGGGAATGGGCTTTTGCAGAAGCTGTCCGTGAGTACTTCGAAATCTATCATACGGGTTAGCTTGAAAATACGGTAATCTTGTTTTTTTGTACAATATGCTTTTAAGTACCACGACATAGACTTATAATACATTTTTAACGGCTGGATAATTCTTTCACTAATTATCCCATAGGAATTTGCGTAAGTTATTTTTACGCATTTTTGTTGGATTATTGCTGATTTTAGCAAGTTAAATTTCTCATTGTCAGTTCCTTTATTGTTCCATCTGGAAAAATCCACTTCGAGCCAGTTTTCCGAACGAAGTTGGAATATTGCGGATAGCTTTTGTAGTGTTTGGCTGTTGTTGATATTAGCCGTAAAATTTATACTTTGTAAGGCTGTCAGGATTTCCTGCTTTTCTTCTCTTGACAATACAGCCTTGTCTAAAACAAAATCATCCATTAAATGGATGCCGCCGTTTCGGCCTGTTTCTGAATAAACAGGGATACCTGCCCCGCTTAGAGTGTCAATATCTCTGTAAATCGTCCTTACAGATACTTCAAATTTTTCTGCTAATTCTGGAGCAGTAGCCTGCCCTTTGTCCAGTAAGTGATATACAATCTTAAATAATCTGCTTTCCTTCATTAGCAATCCCTCCTCGATACGATAATAACATTCAAAACCTGACATGCTATGTCAATATTTATTATATTTCTTTTCTCGATAAATAACAATTGTTTTTTGTACATACCAAAGAGAAATGATGTAGAATCGGATGAAAAAGGAATATCCTGATGCAAAGAATAAGAGTTCGGATGATTATGTTATCACACGCAGAGAATGTGTTGCAATTGGGTAGTAATCCTTTGCGTGTGAATAGATGGTTTATCAGATATACCTATATTCTTTTCTTATTCTATCGCTATTTTTTCACTACAGGTATCCATACTTCGTATTGTGCATTTTGCGGGTCTGGATTTAGGTAAACTTCGATATCTGGAGCGTTACCGTACTCATACCCAGAAGTCGGCAACCATTCTGTTACGATGCGTTGTTCCAATTCCTGGATGGACTGGTTTGTACCCTCTCCAGAAAAGATTGCCCAGGTGGCTGCTGGCACAATATATTCGTCAAGGTCATTCTTTTCCTGTGAGGTAGATACTGCAATATAATACCTCCATGGTTCCGTATCATTACAGGTGCTGACGCCAAGCACTCCCATAGGCTGTGTATCCATCATATGGATCAGTCTCTGTAAAGTTCCGTTCATAGATGCTTCCTGCCATTTAAGGGGTATGGCCGAAAAATTTTTTTCAATCTCCTTGTGCAGTGGTACAGATACGCCTACAATGCGGAAAGCATCTTTTGTTTCAATTCTATAATTCATTTCCTCCACTCCTTTGACTGTGATTTTAAATAAGATAGGTGGAAAGGATTTTATGGGTACACCCTCATTTTTTACAGCCGATGGGGCAATCCCATGCACAGACTGAAATGCCCTGTTAAATGCAGTAGGGGAATGATACCCATATTTTCCAGCAACATCAATGACTTTCATGTTTTTGCCCTGTAAGTCTGCGGCGGCAAGCGACATTTTTCTCCTACGGATATATTCAGATAAGGGAACCCCTGCCATATAGGAGAACATTCTTTGGAAATGATAAGAAGAGCAGCAGGCAATTTGCCCAAGCTGTTCATAATCAATTTCTTCTGTTAAATGTTCTTCGATATAAGCGATGGCATCATTTAACCGCTCGATCCATTCCATAACAAAAATCCTCCTAACAGTTTTTAGTATATCGTATGGTTCCATTTTTTCCTCTCAATCTCTGCACGAATTAGAGAGGTTCCATGTTTTATGTTCTAAAAATCCTGGCTTTCCTAAGCTATCCCTGCTCTGTCCGATGCATTCTGTCAAGAACGTTGGCGTCATAGCTGTGCCGTGGTTTTTATATTATAAGCCTGTTTCTTACTTTTCATAGATTCAAATTCTTAGATTTTTAAGTTTCCCCATTTTTTATCATAACTGATATCTTAGTACCAAAAGGTCTTGCTTGCCTTTGGCAGCATAGACATCTTGCACAAAAAGCGTCTGGAAAGCTAGCTTTCCATATCGCTTTTATGTGCAAAGTGTTTCCATCATTTTATGATGGAAACCTTTTGGTACTATGAATTACAAAGTGGGGAAACTCAAACTTAGATTAAATAGCTGTTGCTCATACCAATTGTTATTTTAAATGTTTAATGTACACATCATCTTGGTTTTTTGCTATGCAGCCGGGCGCTTTCGAATATCTTTGCTTTTCGTAAAAACGAGGGGCAGTATCTGTCGTTAAAATGCTTGTATATATTCCATGGTCTATAAAATACTTTTCAGCTAGATGGATGAGCGCGGCTCCGTGGGCTTGGCTTCGGTATTTCTTTGCTATCCAAAATTCCCGTATAAAGCCGCAGGTTTCCTCAAAAAACCAATTTGCAAATGTGATAGGCTTGAATTGAATGAATCCGATGATTTCATTACCGTCCGCTGTAGTCCGGACATAAGCAGTATTGCCATCATCATCCATTTCCTGAAACAAGCCGTCCCAATCTGGAATGCTGCAGCCAATATCAGAAAAATACTGTTTGAAAGCTGTTTGGAGCAGCGGGTTAGAAAAATCGGATGTTATGATGTCGCGGTAAAGGCGGGTGTTTCTGCAAAAGCGATAGGTAAAGCTTCTGCAGACAGAAGCGCTCGTACCAATATCTCCAGATTCCTCAAACCCGGCTTTTTTGCACATACGAAGCGCTGCAGTATTCCTTTGATTGACGCATACGCGCACTTGATGGTATCGGTCTTCCTTGGAAAGCAGCGAAAGCATCAGGCGCAGGGCATCCGTTCCATAGCCTTTCTTCTGGAAACGTGGGTCAATCATCAATTGTTGTAAATCATAGTGGGCTGGCTCTTCGTCTTGGTCTATGACAAGTACCGCTCCTATGGTATGGCCGTCGTTGGCAATGCCGTACACTCTTGCATTGCGAGAGCGGTAGGCATACCCGCTTGCTAGGATTCCAACCGGTGTGTCAAGGAGTTTTTTCTGTCCTTCCATGACGTTGAGCGAAACAATATCCAGCCAGTTTTTTTCGTTAATATCAAATAATGTTATCAATCGTTTATCCTCCATATTTTATTCCCGCGAGCAATACATCCCTAGGGCGTCTAGGAAATTAGCCATGCCTGCGAAAAATAAGCTAGGCATGATCCGTCAGATTGCTGCAGGGTATTTCAATGGGAGGATCAGGTTGCGTGGATCCTCCGTACACGAATATTTTTCATAATAGAACCACTCCTTTCTTTTTTGCAGGAATAACAGGCTTACAAAGGAAGTTCTTGCTTACTCCAAGTATCAATATTATAAGCGTTGATCCAGAACATTTGGCCTGGTATTCCCGGGCAATTAATCAGGCAGCCACGCTATATGCCTTGGGGGCATGTAGAGAGATTAGCGAATGCTGCAAAGTTTCCAGATTCATTATAAACAATTATTGAAATAAGGGCAACTCTTATTCATTGGAAAAATTACATCCATAGGCTTTGAAAAGATTATATTCATAGGCTATCGGGCATTCACACTTTGTATTATGCGTTTTGCGGGTTTGGATTTAAGTAAACTTCGATCTGCCAATGCTGTAGGAAACTATTGAAGCAATTAAGAAAAAATCCCAGAGCGCTGTCCTATGTACAGAAAACATAGCTGCGTAGCGCTCTGGGATTTTTAGTAAGGAAGGCAATCTGGGCTAATGGGTCGGTTTTAACCGTTCCACTTCTTCTAGAGGGAGCCTTGAGATTTGGGAAATGATGTTTACATCAAAATTTTTGGAAAGCATATCCAGGGCAACTTGGACAGATTTTCTGTATTCGCCTTCAAGGATGCCTTTTTCCATACCTTTTTCCATACCTTCAAGGATACCTTTTTCCATACCTTTTTCCATACCTTCAAGGATACCTTTTTCCATACCTTTTTCCCAGCCGCGTTCTTCAGCTTCCAGCATCATCTCACTATAATCCCGGA